>NZ_JBVPGU010000002.1:0-335608 GCF_055813795.1 Ignatzschineria sp. PL_is040 | reverse complement strand
TTTAGAAGTGTAGCAACAAGATATGACAAGCTAAAACAACATTATGAAAACAACGTGGCTTTAGCTTGTGCTTACATTTGGTTAAAATTATGAATGTTCAACAGCCCCTAGACTTTTATAGATTTTTGTAGATTTTACGAACACCCATCAGTTCTCACCATTTGTTGATGAGAGCTGATGGATAGAGAGGGATAGAGAGGAATGAAGTAGATAAATCTCTTATTGAGAAGGTGTGGAGGGAGTAGGGGGCGTTGCTGTTGCAATAGCTGATTGAACACTACCGCCTTTAGCAAGGAGCGCCGCCGTTTTTGCCTGCTCTTTCTCTTTCTCCTTTGTTTTCCAATCTTGAATCATAGTGGTGATATAGACTGTAAAGATAGGAAAGATCGTAATGCCGGTAATAGCAACGATAGCAGTACTGACTTTACCGATACTGGTCACGGGAATAATATTAGAGCCGAGTGTTGTCACCGTCATCGAAGCCCACCAAAGGACATCATAATAGTTTTTAACTTCTGGGTTGACAGGCGATTCTGTTAAAAAGAAGACGAGCGTCTGTATATAGGTAATGGAGATAAAAATAGAGAGGTAGGCGATAAAGAGCCCGGTAATTCGATTACTAATGACCAGATTAATTAAGAGAATAAGCGCAAAAACGCCTCGGAAGATTGGGATAAATTTTAAAAAGTAGACCGCTTCAGAGGTTAGGTCGATGGAGTAGTAGGCAAGAAGATTGCTATAAGGGATCGATAGTGGCAATAGTATAAAATACTTTTTAAAGTAGGCCATCTTATCCTCTGCAATGAGCATTAGAAGGATAAAGTCGATAATAAAGTAGATACAGATCCAAAATTGTAAGCGTGTTGGCTCAACATCGAGATTTTTCTGAATATTGGGAAGATCAACAATGGTGATATCTGCGATCAGAATCAGAGAGGCCAAGATGGTTGCAAAATAGAGGAACTTTCGGGCATAGAGCCGAAAATCGAAATGTCGCTTTGTCATCGGTTATTCACTTTAGTATAGATCGATATGGTAATTTTAGAAGGTGATTAATAAGCTCTATTGTAGACGAAAAAGCGCTTTGATTCTTCCTCTAGTAAAATGTTTTTACGATAGTTTATTTTGTAATGAGGCCTATTTTTAATGGGTAGCTTTTTAGCTAGATTGATCCATCTCTGATCTATCTCTTTATCTACCTCTTTTCCCTCCCTCTCTATTTATCAATAAATGTAAAAGATTGAGGACTAAAATTTGTGCGATTGATATAATGATCGATGGAGTATAAAAAGGAGGCCTTCGATTGATCGATAGCGCAGGAGCCCTTAAATACCAATAGAGATACCAATAGTAAATTTTTATCGAATTTTCTATCTAATGTTCTATTTATATTTGGGATAACTTTGAAGTCATTGGGAAAATATGTTGGATAATAATTACAATAGTGAGGTTCTTCAGCAACTACTGCCGCAGAAGGTTCGAGAGTTAATTCGAGAAGGGAGATTGCGTGAGCCAACGGCAAAGATGGCAACGCGTTATACAAAAGGGACATTGATCGTTATCCCTAAGTGTGAAGCATACGATTTTTTAATCTATACACAGCGAAATTCAAAAGCGTGTCCGGTTTTAGAGGTATCGGATGCGGGATCGAAAGAGTTTCGTCTCACCGCCCCAGGTTCTGATATTACGCGAGATATTTCTCGTTATTCGATCTATGAGCGGGGAGAGTTGGTAGGCGAAGCAGATTCCTTAGAGCGTTACTGGCGTCCCGATTTAGTCAGTTTTCTATTAGGCTGTAGCCGTAGTTTTGAGGCAGTCTTACAATTTGCCGGTGTTCAATTGCGACATGTAGATGATGGCTATGATATTCCGCTCTTTATTACCAATATTAAGACGATTCCTAGCGGTCATCTTAGTTCGCCGCTTGTGGTCAGTATGCGCCCAATCAAACGTCAAGATTTGATGAAAACGATGAAGATCACAAGTCTGTTAGAAGATATCCATGGTGCGCCGATCCATATTGGAGATCCAGAGTTGATCGGAATTAAGGATCTTCGGACGCCCGATTTTGGTGCGCCTCTACTGTTAGCTGAAGATGAAGTCCCTGTCTTTTGGGCAAGCAGTATTACAGCAAAGCTAGCATTGATTAGAAATCGTAGTGAATTTCTTATCACTCAAGCACCGGGGCACGATTTTATTACAGATATTTTAAGCGCGGATCTGTCATCACTAATGGAGTAGGAGTGGTAAGAGGGATTGGAAGGCGCTCAGATTGATGAGGGTTATTTCTGTGCTGAAATATAGATAATCCAACCTTCATCTTTTTCTCAATCTATTATCTCTCAATCTATTATCTCTCAATCTATTATCTCTCAATCTATTATCTATTAACTCCAGATAAATTCATTACTCTCACCAATCCAGCGATCGATCAATTTTTGACTGAGCTGATCATCTTTAATGACGTTATCGGCAATAGCGGTCGCCTTCTCAATGAGATGTTGGTGTTCAAAGAGATCGGCCATTTTAAATTGAAATTCTCCAGTTTGACGTGTGCCAAAAATATCGCCGGCGCCGCGAAGTTCAAAGTCTTTTTCTGCTATCTCAAAACCATCATTGGTCAATTGCATAATCTCTAATCGCTCTCGAGTCATATGGGAGAGAGGGGGAGAGTAGATTAAGAGGCAGAAAGAGGCTTTTGAGCCACGACCAACGCGACCTCTTAATTGGTGGAGTTGGGAGAGTCCAAGACGTTCGGCATTTTCAATCACCATAATCGATGCATTGGGAACATCGACACCCACTTCAATGACGGTTGTTGCCACTAAGATATCGAGTTCATGCGCTTTAAAGGCATTCATAACCGCCTCTTTCTCAGCACTCTTTAAGCGTCCATGAATTAAGCCGATACGAAGATTTGGCAATTTTTCGCAAAGATCAGTGTATGCCATTTCTGCAGCTTTTGCCGGGAGCTGCTCCGATTCTTCAATTAATGTACAGACCCAATAGACTTGAGTTCCCTCTTCACACTGTTTTTTTACGCGCTCAATCACTTTGTCGCGAGCTTTATCACTCACGACAGAGGTAGTGATCGGGATACGGTTTGGTGGGTATTCATCAATCACAGAGCTTGAAAGGTCGGCGTAGAGTGTCATCGCTAATGTTCGGGGAATAGGCGTTGCTGTCATCATCAATTGATGAGGCGTGAAACCTTCTGGTGCTTTCTTTTGTAGCATGAGACGTTGCTCAACCCCAAATCGATGCTGTTCATCGATCACAACTAGGTTGAGGGCTTGATAGGAGACGCTCTCTTGAAAGAGGGCATGTGTTCCAATAATGACATCAATTTTGCCCGTTGCGATCTCCTCAACTCGTTCCCGCTTCTGTTTCTCTGTCAACTTTCCTGTTAAGAGCGCTGTTTTGATACCAAGAGGTGTTAACCAGCGTTCTAGATTGATAGCGTGCTGCTCTGCGAGAAGTTCTGTCGGCGCCATGAAGACCGCTTGAAATCCGGCCTTTGCTGCATGAATTAATGCGCTTGCAGCAACAACTGTTTTTCCAGAGCCGACATCGCCCTGCACAAGACGCATCATCGGAGAGTGGGATTGGATATCATTTTCAATCTCTTTCACAACACGCTCTTGTGCGTTCGTTAAGGTAAAGCCTAAGCTTCCTTTAAAGGTGTTAAGAGCCTCAGGATCGAGATAGATCGGATTCGCTCTCTCTTGGAAGAAGCGATTACGTGATTTTTTAAGTGCTACTTGATGGGCGACAATCTCTTCAAGTGCAAGAATTTCTTGAACGGGATAGTGCTTCTTCTCTAACCGCTCAATATTGACATCTGTGGGTGGCTTATGCAGGAAGTAGAGCGCATCTTTTAGATTAGTCTCTCTCTCTTCTAAAAATGCGGGGAAGTGTTCATCTTGTAACTCTTCGAGCAGATTATTGATCAATGCTTGCATCTGTTTTTGGGTGATGCCGGCAGTGAGGGAGTAGATCGGGGTCATGCGCTCTTCTAACTCAACATTTTGATCGGCAAAGTTGAGAACTTCGGGGTGGCTCATCTCTAAGCGGTTAAGCCCGTAACGTACTTCGCCGTAGCAACGTAATACTTTTAGTGCATCAAAGCGCTTAATCATGCTGGTGTAGAAATTAAAAAAGCGAACAGCAATAACGCCACTCTCATCTTTAAGCCAAACAAGAAGAGTAGGGCGACGACCATGAGTCATCTCTTTTTTAAAGATCTCCCCTTCAATAATGGCGATTTGTGAAGGCTGAAGTAGTGCAATCGGTGTGATACGTGTCCGATCTTGGTAACGAAATGGTAGATGGAAAAGGAGATCAAGATAGCTCTTAATTCTCAACTTTTCTAATGTTTCAGCCATTTTCGGCCCTACACCTTTTAGTGTTGTAATAGGTCGGTTTTTTAAAGTTTCCACAATTGCGCTCTAAGAATCCTTCATGAAATTCGTGAGTTGATTTTAAAGATAGTTCTACTTTCAGCTATTTTGCCATCTTTTAATGGTGTTGCGAATACTTTTCATGATTTCTGTTTCTGCCATTAGATGCTTTAAGCCTAATGATCAATATATTATGCAGTGTTTTATAGGCCGTTTCTGTGACTCTAGCGCTCTTTTTTCTAGGCATATGCTTGTTTTACTTTTTTATCTTGCTGATAGATCTGTTTCTTGGGGGGATAGAGAGAATCAATTTTAGCCGTAGTGATTGCTGCGGGTTATTTTGGTCTTGATTTAACACCACTCCTACAAGGTGAAATACTGACATTGGAGCAGAGTAGTCAGCAAGGATCTCAGGCATCTTATCAAGCATCACCGGCAGAGCAGAGAATGGCAGACTTTACAGCGGTTGCTCTCGCTAAGACAGAAGATCTCTGGAGAGCTCGTTTTAAGGAGCAGGGAATGCGTTATCGTGAGCCGACCTTAGTGATCTATAGTGGCAGCACAAGTACAGCTTGTGGTTATGGGCAAGCGGCGATGGGGCCTTTTTACTGTCCTGCCGATGAGAAAGTCTATCTCGATCTGAGCTTCTATAATGATATGAAACGGAGTTTAGGGGGCGGTGGTGATTTTGCTCAAGGATATGTGGTTGCCCATGAAGTGGGGCATCATGTACAAAATCTTTTGGGAATTTCAACAGCCGTTCGTCAAGAGCAGACTCGGGTGAGTAAGGTTGAGGCGAATCGCTTATCGGTGAAGATGGAATTACAGGCAGATTGCTTTGCTGGTATCTGGGGGCGATCGGTACAAGAGCAAAATCTCCTAGAGGTTGGCGATGTTGAAAAAGCGATGAAAACCGCAGCGGCGATTGGCGATGATCGACTACAGAAACAGGCAAATGGCGTTGTTGTTCCCGACAGCTTTACACATGGCACCTCTAAAGAGCGTCAAGAGTGGTTTATGCGAGGTTTTAATAGTGGTGATATCAAAGCTTGTAATACCTTTGAGAATTGATATGAGTATTGATGTAAAGTATCTGCCACTGAGATTTCACATCTTAGTTATAAAGCGCTGATAGAGAAGAGCTGATAGAGAAAATGAAGAGGGCGAATCAATGATGATTCGCCCTTTTTCTTATAAAGTCTATTAGCTATATCGAGAATGATGGAACTAGAGTCCGGCAATAGACAGATATTTGGTTTGAAGATAAGGCTCGATCCCTTCTGTTCCCCCTTCACTCCCAATACCGCTCTCTTTCATACCACCAAAGGGTGCTTGTGCAGTACTTGGTAGGCCATCATTCCAACCTAAAATGCCAAAATCGAGGTTTTCTTGGAAGTAGATACCGCGTTTATAATTATCTGTAAAGAAGTACGCAGCTAATCCAAATGGAGTGCTATTAGCGATCTCGATCGCTTCTTCATCACTTTTGAATGGGGTGATGGGTGCTACAGGGCCAAAAGTTTCTTCCTGCATAATCTTCATATCTAACGTAACATTCCCCAATACCGTTGGATTAACAAAATAGAATCCTTTTTCATCATCAAAGTGGGTTGTTCCGCCGGCAAGGAGTGTTGCCCCTTTTTCTTTCGCATCCTCAATTTGCGCCACAATCTTATCAAACCCTTTTTTATTGATCACAGGGCCAACTTCAACTCCCTCTTCTAAGCCATTTCCTACTTTGAGTGCTTTTGCGGCTTGTGCAAATTTTTCACTAAACTCATCAATCACCGCTTCATGGACGAGGAAGCGATTAGCGCAGACACAGGTTTGGCCAGCATTACGGAATTTTGAAGCAATCGCTTGTGTTACGACATAATCAATATCAGCATCTTCACAGATAATAAAAGGGGCATGGCCACCAAGCTCCATTGAGACCCCTTTCACAGTTTCAGCACTCTGTTGGATCAGTAGTTTTCCAACAGGTGTTGAGCCAGTAAAGGTGATCTTTCTAACATAAGGACTACCGGTAAAAAGCGGACCGATATCAGCGCCCCTACCATTGACGATCTGCACCACATCTTCCGGAATCCCCGCTTTATGAGCAAGCTCGACTAGGCGGATCATGGTAAGGGGAGTATCTTCTGCCGGTTTTACAATGAAGGTACAGCCTGCCGCCAATGCCGGACCCGCTTTTCGTGTCATCATTGCCGCCGGAAAGTTCCATGGCGTAATAGCCGCCACTAAGCCAACACCCTGACGCGTGACTAAAAGTCGTTTATTAGTGCTATTAGCAGGAATTGTACGACCATAGAGTCGTTTTGCCTCTTCTGCAAACCAAGTGAGATAGCTTGCGGCGTAGAGAACTTCACCACGAGATTCAGCGAGTGGTTTACCATTCTCTTCGGTCATAATTTTGGCCAAATTTTCTTGATCTTCAATAATCAGCTCAGCCCAGCGATTGAGTAGTTGCGCTCGCTCATAAGCACTACTTTTAGTAAATGTTTTAAACGCTTCATATCCCGCTTTGAGTTTAGTCTCGATACTCTCAGGGCTATCGATGGTTACTTTTGCTAAAGTTTCTCCCGTAGCGGGGTTTGTGACTATTAATTGTTCGCTCATAACGTCTCCTATCTGTGTGATTAGTTATCGTGTATCTCCATTATTTATCTATATTTTGACAATATCTATTAATTTACCTATTAAATTTCTATATAAGTTTTACGCTATCTATTTGGACCGAGTATTACTAACGTTAGTGGCAATATTAAATATGAGTGAGAGGACCTGGAAACTTTATTGTGACGATCTTAGAAAAATTGATCTTGAATATCTGATCTTTAAGACAATTTTAAGCTAATATGGTGCCATTATAATTGATAATGTTAAGCAAAAGAGGAGTCATATTAGCGATGAATCGACACTGGAATAAGATTGCTTTATTAGTCGGCAGTTCACTTTTACTAGCGGCCTGTCAGCCTGCGGGACCTGATCTTGCTGATCTTCAGGCGCTTCGTGATCCATCTTCCGGAATTGAGATTACAAGTAGTCATATTAAAACCGTCTCTCCGATAGATGAGCATCGAGCGCTCTATGATATTAATGGCACCTTTAAATATCGTGATGGTCGCTATCAGTTTTTGACCACCTTTGGCAATATTAAGATCTACACGCCTTTAAATGGGGAAGAGAATAATCAGTTTGATGCCGTTGTTGTTGCCCAAGAGGGAGATGATCAAAAATGGCTGATTGAGATGGAGACATTACCTCGTTTTACCGGAGAGGAGACGGCGCAAACGCTCTCTCATCGAGCGCTCTTTGCCAATAGTGTTGAGCATCTTCCCGGCATCTATACTCATCAAGATGGTACGCTTTTTGCCCTCAATGATAAGACGCTCGATAAGCGCATTAAGAACTTAATGAATGAGTATGAGGCGCAATTGCAGAAGAATTTAGAGCTCGATAAAGATCTCAAAGCAGTCGATGAGGCGCTTGCGCTCCACTATCGAAAGCAGGAAGAGGCGAGTCGAAAATATTTAAAAGAGCAGTTAAAAGAACCCTTAAAAGCAGTCGATAATGGGGACGATCTATTGCAAAATCATGTTGAACAACAGCTAGCAACCGATGAAAAATATCAGCACCTTTTACAAGAGCGTGAAGGGTATCGTTTAGCGCTGCAAGATCTCCAACAATCGATGCCGGAGCTTTGGCGCGTTGATCAATGTTATGAGAGTGATTACCGCTTTCATGGACGTATGTGTCATCAGCTGATGAGTATTAATCGTGATTATCTACCAAAGATCCGCTTTCAGTATCGTCCTGATGCATCTCTTTATACGGCTCAGTAATATTAGGAAAATTGAGAACTTAAGGTGATTATGTCATAACTTCTTAGCAACTTTGATCGGGAGAGATTACCTTTGTCGCTAATAACCCTTATAATGGGGTATTAAGCATGATCTTTGAAGGAATCTCCCCTTCTTTGGGGATATTTTTGTAGAGATTCGCCCGAAAGATCCAAGGAAGATCGGAAGAAGATCAAGGTAGAAGTAATTTATCCTGTAAAATGGATACTATTTATTTTATTTAATCATTAAGGTAGCAAAGCAATGTCAATAGAAGCTGTTCAAGCGCTTGCAAAGAAAGATTTCAATGCTGTTAACGAGAAGATATTAACGGCACTCCATTCAGATGTCGTCCTGATCAATCAAGTCGGACAATATATTGTCTCATCTGGCGGCAAACGTTTACGGCCCTTGATTACGCTTCTTGCTGCGCGTGCTGCAGGGTATGAGGGAGAAGGGCATATCACGGCGGCTGCCTTGATTGAGTTTATTCATACGGCAACGCTTCTTCATGATGATGTCGTTGATCACTCCGATATGCGTCGTGGTCGAGAGACCGCCAATGAGTTGTGGGGAAATGAGGCCGCGGTCCTTGTGGGCGACTTTATCTATACTCGCTCTTTCCAGATGATGGTCAGTCTCGATTCGATGCCTATTATGCGGATTCTCTCTGATGCGACAAATGTGATTGCAGAAGGGGAGGTGATGCAGTTGATGAATATTGGTGATCCCGATACCACCGAAGAGAATTATATGAATGTCATCTACTCTAAGACGGCGCGTCTTTTTGAAGCTGCCGGGGCAGTTGCCGGAATCCTAACGCGAGAAGCGGGAGGCGATGATTTTGAAAAAGAGCTGGCAACTTACGGCATGTATCTAGGGACAGCGTTTCAATTGATTGATGATATCTTAGACTACACCGCAACGGCCGCAGAGATGGGTAAAAATACCGGGGATGATCTTGCAGAAGGAAAACCGACGCTCCCCTTGATCTATGCGATGCGTGCAGGGACGGAAGAAGAAGCAGCCTTAATTCAAGATGCACTTGTCAATGCCGATATCTCAAAATTAGATGCTATTTTAGCGGTGATTGAGAAGACAAAATCGCTCGATTACACACATCAAGTAGCAGTTGCGCAAGCAAAGCTTGCGATTGAAGCATTGAGCCGTCTACCAGAATCTCCTTATAAAGAAGCGCTGAAAACATTGGCAAATTATGCTGTAGAGCGAAAATTTTAGAGAGCAGCTTTATCAAGAGTGATCGAAGTTGAAGAAAGGATGGCAACATCCTTTTTTTATTGCCTTTAATTTATACTCTCGATTTTTTTAACGTCTTAATTTATAAAGTGAGATAATAGAACAATAGGCTATATCGACAACAGTTAGCAAGAGGAGTTGCAGATGAGTGAAGTAGTGAGTGAAAAGAGAGGAACGCGGCATAAGGAGTATGCGCTCCTATTGGCAATTACTGTAATTGCATTTGATCTCTTTTTTGGAAGTACGAAATCGACCCTTTTTTTGATCTTAATTAATCTCATCTCATTAGTGGCTATTCTCTATAGTGCCTTTAGTGTGGTGCGTCATGCAGATATCTTTGCCCATCGCTTAGGAGAGCCTTATGGTTCGTTGATCTTGAGTCTTTCAGTTGTGATCTTAGAGGTGAGCTTAATTACGGCGGTGATGTCATCAAGTCCTGGTGTTGGGGAGAATGGGGTCGATCCTTATGCCACACTGATGCGAGATACGCTCTATTCATTAATTATGTTAGTAATTAGTGGTTTTGTGGGGATTTCGCTACTTTTAGGGGGGCGAAAGTTTAAGACACAACATGTCAATTTAGGTGGGGTGACGCAATATACAACAGCGATTATTCCACTTGTTCTAGTGGTTTTGATTCTACCAAGCTTTATGCCGGGTGGAGCCTTTAGCAAAGGACAATTAATTGTTGTAGCATTTCTTTCAGCTGTTCTTTACGCTGTTTTCCTTGTGATTCAGACAAGAACGCATCAGAATCTCTTTATCTATGATCATGAAGATCAGGATGAGAATCATGAAGGGATTCCCTCTCCACATTCCAATCTTTGGCATGGTATCTGGTTGGTGATTCATCTGATCTCGGTGGTTGCAATTACTAAGGTGGATTCAGCTCCTTTAGAATCTCTTCTCGATAATCTCAATGCACCGAAAACTTTAACAGGGTTGATTGTGGCGATTTTGATCTTTGCGCCGGAAGGATTAGGTGCGATGCGAGCAGTCTTGAATAATAAGTTACAACGCGCAGTTAATATGTATTTCGGTTCTGTTTTAGCAACAATCTCTCTAACCGTTCCTGCGGTGGTTATTATCTCTCTCTTAACAGGGCATCAGATTGTTTTAGGTCTGCCCATTACCGATGTTGTTCTGTTAGCAGGATTATTTGTACTCTGCCAGGCAACATTTGATAGTGGCCGAACCAATAAGGTGGATGGTGTTGCTCATCTTGTCATTTTTGGCGCATTTTTAATGTTGCTATTAGGCGGTGAATAGAGAACAATGTTCAAATCGATCTTGCTCTATAGAGTAGAGAGTTAGGAATATGGAAAGGCATCATCATTGATGGTGCTTTTTTGCTATCTGAAGTAAGAAGATTTGAGTGCTGCCGGAGAGAACGATCATGTTCTTTTAACAATCGTATGCCGGCATGTTGGTATTTTCAATACTAGAAAAAAGTATTTATGCTAATACCGCGACGATAACGCTGGTCGCTTCTGCACATTAGTGTAAGGTTTCAACTGTTGCAGCCATATCTGTGTCCAGATATTCTGTAATGGCTTACTGGTATCAACCATATCGAGTGTGGTTGTTTCTTCTTGATGTTATGCTACTAGACTGCAAAATCACAGTATCACCTTTTAGGCTTTATTAGAGATATTTTAATTCAATAGTATGATTTAACAGGTGTTTTGTAACTTTTGCTGCTGTGTTGATCACACTTTTATTGATAGGGAGAAGATACTTTCTAAAATAGCATTATCGAGTGATGGATAGTAATATTTTTTGTATCTTAATATTAGGACACTACACTCATAATCAGTGGGATTGTGATGATGGAGAGCAGGGTGCTCCAGGTGATTATCGAGGCCATAGCATCGGAGTCACCTCCCATCTGCCTTGAGAGGATATAGGCATTGCCGGCAGAGGGCATCGTGGCAAAGAGTAGTGCAATGCCGGCAGTGACTCCTTCAACCCCCAATATCTTTAAGAGAAAAATAGTGATGGCCGGCATTAAAAGTAGTTTGAGAGCAATTGCAAATGTGATCGCTTTCATCTTGCCGGCATCCATCATAATAATTAGCCCCGCACCGACGGACATCAGGCTCAAAGGAGTTGCGCTATTGCCAAGATAGAGCATCCATTGTTTAAATGGACCACTTAACTCGATCTGCAGAAGATTGGCGGCAATTCCGATCAGAACTCCGATAATGAGCGGGTTTTTAAGAAGGGCGAGCAATATTCCCCCAAGACTCTTTTTCCCACTCTGATTGCTCCCATAGAGGTTGAGAACAGAGATACAGAGAATATTGATGGTGATAATCATATAGGCCATAAAAACACCGGCAATAATAATGCCGGGACTGCCAAAAAGCGATTGTGATAGCGCTAAAAAGACATAGGAGTTATAACGTGTTCCGCCTTGAAAAATGGAGGTAAAGAGTCGATTTTCGATCTTAAAAAAGTGTTTGATCGGAAAGAGTAAGAGGGCGATAAGAAGCGTTGCAAAAAAAGTAGCTAACAGCGCCTCTATCAACCCCGGTTCTGAGAAGTTTGCTTTTGAGATCTCTAAAATCAGTAAGATGGGGAAGAAGAGGTAGTAGACCAAGGCTTCAATCCCCTTCCAGAGATCATGGCTCGGGAGGAATCGTTTTGCGATAAATCCTGTCATTACAAGTCCAAAGATAGGAATGACCGATAAGAGCGTTGCAAACATCCGATTTTTTCCTATTGACCACTCTTCATCTTAATCCACATACGCGTGAGTGCTTTCTGTTGGCGAAGATCATAGGGGCGCTTAATATGAACATTTTTTAAAGATTCTTCCGAGGGGAAGATGATCGGATTATTGCGTAGTTCCGGCTCAATATACTCAAATGCGGCCTCATTTGCGGTGGGGAACATAATCTTGTTTGCAGCGCGCGCACTATTTTTAGCATCTAACATAAAATTGATAAATTGATACGCTTCATCCACATTTTTCGCATCTTTGAGAATCACCATCTCATCAAACCAGACAATGGTTCCCTCTTTGGGGAGGATATATTGGATATCATTCTCTCTTCCCATCTCTTCTGCGGCATTTTTAGCAATAAAGAAATCACCAGACCAACCTACCGCAAGACAGGCATCGCCATTGGCAATCGCACTAATATATTCTGATGAGTGAAATTTTTTTACATAGGGACGAATGCTCTCTAATGTTGCTTGCACCTGTTCGATATCTTTTTTATCGGTCGACTCTGGGTCGATTCCAAGATACATATTGATCAGTGGCGTTGTCTCAATTGGGCTATCGAGTACATAGATACCACACTCAGCCATTTTTGAGGCATATTGTGGATCGAGCAGTAACGCATAAGAATCGAGTGGTGCATCGGGTGCAAGTTCTTTGATCTTTGCTGCATCAAAGCCTATTCCGGTAGTTCCCCAAAAATAGGGAATGGCGTAATCATTGATATTTTCAAAAGATGAGAGACTCTCAAGTGCAAAAGGCCAAATATTTTTATAATTGGGAATCTTCTCCTTATCGAGTTTTAGCAGTTGATCTGCTTCCATCAGATAGGTGACGGCAAAATCAGAAGGGACAACAATATCATATCCAGAATTGCCAGTGAGCGTTTTAGCGAGTAGCGTCTGATTGCTATCTAGAGCATCCGCAATCACTTTAATGCCAGTTTGTGCCGTAAATTCATCGATCAGCTCTTGATCGATATAGGAGACCCAGTTATAGATCTTTAACTCTTTAGTGGGCTCTTTAGCCATTGAGAACTGTGTCAATCCGCAGAGAGCGGTGAGAGTGATTAAGCGAAAAATAGCGCGCATTGAGATCTTCTCCTCATAGAAAGATATCGAATTCTGATTTTTAGCATAAAAGGGGAGAAGATGATAGCCCTAAAAAAAAGAGATTTGCTCAAAGGGGTGAGATCTTCTATACTCAAAATCGACTGAAAAAACATTAAAAAATGATTGTTATTCCCCTAGAGGTGCTGTTGAAAACAGCTGAGATTGAAGTAGAACTTCGGGACTCTTATCACCTGATCTAGTTAATACTAGCGGAGGAAAGTGGCGAATACACTGCGCTCGTGGCTGTGTGTGCCGACTCTCTGCAATGGAGAAAATAGATGACATTATTACACGCCGTAACGAGAGATATCCCCACCATTTCAGATGAAAATTTAGTGGCAATGATCGAAGCGATTACCCCTTATGTGGATTATATTCAGCTTCGAGAAAAGTCACGTTCTTCCAAAAGTTTAGGTCTTTTAATAGAGCGAATTTTAGCGCGTGGAATTCCCCTTGAAAAATTGATTGTGAATGATCGGGCGGATATTGCCCAAGTTTTTGGTATTTCTCGCACCCATCTGACAGAGCAGAGCCTCTCTATTGCGCGAATGCAAGATGCTTTTCCGGAGATGAAGTTTGGCCGCTCTTTTCATACGGTCACTGCTGTTGAACGGGAGCTCTCCCGTTATGATTATGGCTATTTAGGCCATATTTTTCGTACCAGTGAAAAACATTATCCGGCTTTAGGTATCGAGCCTTTAATCTCCGCATTTAAGACGATTAATCGTGAAGATGGAGAGTCACGGGGAAAATTGATTGCGATTGGCGGGATCGATGTCGATACATTACCGAAGATACGGGACTATATCGATGGCGTTGCTGTGATGTCGGCGCTCTTTCCTGTGGCAAATCATCTTTTCGATATTGAGCGAGGACGATTGAAGGCAAAAGCATTGAGAGAGATCTTAGAGCAGAGATCGGGGCAGTAGGGAGAGATCATAAAGATAGCAGAAATGGTATCGATAGGGATCTTTATCTAAAGATCAGTTAGCAGGCCAATGAGAGGGAGATCAATGATAGGGAGATCACTATATGAAGATTATGATTAATGGTGAAAAGGTTAAGATCGCGGCAGATATTGATAATATCGCCAAGCTGATTGAACACCTTGATCTAAAGAATCGAAGGTTCTTTATTGTTGAGAAGAATCGTGAAGTTGTAAAAAAGGAAGATTACGCAACAACAGCAGTTGTTGCTGGTGATCAATTTGAAATTGTACATTTCGTAGGCGGCGGCTAGGATGACACTTAAAATAGGAAAATTTGAATTTAACTCCCGACTCTTTTTAGGAACAGGGAAATATCGCACATTTGAGGAGCAGAAAGGGGCGGTAGAGGCGAGTGAATCGGAGGTATTAACTTTCGCTGTTCGTCGTATGAATATCTTTGATGATAATCAACCTGATCTTCTTGAAGCGCTCGATCTGACAAAGTATAAGTTGCTCCCTAATACTGCCGGTGCAAATACGGCAGAAGAGGCGGTAAGAACTGCAAAGCTTGCGCATGCTTCTGGTCTTTGCGATATGGTCAAGGTGGAAATTATTGGCTGTCCTAAAACATTGCTACCCGATCCTGTAGAGACGCTTCGGGCAACAGAGATGCTCCTTGAAGAGGGGATGACAGTATTGGTCTATACCTCTGATGATGTTGTTTTAGCAAGACGACTGCAAGAGATGGGCTGTCATGCCATTATGCCGGGAGCTTCACCGATTGGTAGTGGTTTAGGAATTATCAATCCGCTCAATCTGCAATATATTATTGAACAAGCAACTGTGCCGGTAATTGTTGATGCCGGATTAGGGAGCCCCAAAGATGCTGCTTTTGCTATGGAGCTTGGGGCAGATGGTGTCTTGATGAATAGTGCCGTCGCTTATAGTGAAGATCCCATCAAGATGGCATTAGCGATGAATCTTGCAACAAAAGCGGGACGCTTAGCTTATGAGGCAAAGCGGATGCCGATGAAGGGGCATGCCACCGCAAGTAGTCCATTGACAGGATTGATCAGCTCCTGACCCCTGACCTTGTAATAAGCTTTAACTTTGCAATGAGCTTTAATTTTAAGGGCCTCATCAAATCGGTGGGGTCTCATCATAAAATAGAGTGATAATTTAGAGTGTAATTCCCTCAAGAGATAGAGAGAGTGTAGATGAGTGAGATCGATTCCCGTTATGATCGTTTAGCCCGTTTTTATAAGATTGGCACTGCCGGGATCAAGGCATTTAATCGTGCGAATGTAGTGATATTAGGTTGTGGGGCGTTAGGTGCTCAACATGCGGAAACTTTAACGCGCGCTGGTTTTGGGCGATTAACATTGATCGATCGAGATTTTGTCGAGCGCTCTAATCTACAGCGGCAGACGCTCTTTACTGAGGAGGATGCGGAAAAAGCACTACCTAAAGTGATCGCTCTTAAAGCGCATCTGAGTAAGATCAATCAAGATATTGAGATTAGTACCCATATTGCTGATGTTTCGAGTGATAATATTGAATCCTTGATTGCAGGGCATGATCTACTACTCGATGGGACCGATAATCTTGCATTACGGATGTTGATCAATGATGCTTGCTATAAGTTGGGTATCCCCTGGATTTTTGGTTCAGCGCTAGAGAGTTATGGCATGAGTTATAACTTTAATTTTGATTTTGATTTTGACTCTAAATCTAACATCTCTTTAGAGAATAGAAATATTCGGAATAGAAATATTCGATCGAATCAAGAGATTGCCCCCTGTTTACGATGTCTTTTGCAGACGCTCCCATTAGAGAGTCATGATACCTGTAGCTCTGTGGGGGTGATTCAACCCATATTGCAGATGATCTCTAGTATCCAAACCACTGAAGCGATGAAATTTTTTGCCGATCGCGAGGCGGTCAGAGAGACCCTCTTCTCTATCGATCTTTGGGATTTTCATCCTCAAAATATCTCCCTTCATCGCCTTAAAGATCCGGAGTGCCTAACATGCGGGCCTAATCCTACCTATCCTGCGCTGAATCAGAAAAATCGAGAAGCACAGCGCCTCTGTGGTGATGGATCTGTGATGATTCGGGAAGTGGCACCGCTCAATCTCAAGCAGCTAAAAAATCGTCTTGATCAGCGTCATATTGATTCTCAATATAATGAGTATTTTCTCAATATCCATCTTCCTTCACATCGCGTGATTCTCTTCGCTGATGGGCGGGGAATTGTTTATGGTGTTACCGATACGGAGGAGGCGTTACAACTCTATAATAGAGTTGTGACGTTTTAATGGTGTTGAGCTATTTGATTCTATATAGATCTCATTGACACTCCTATTGTTATTAATGCCGCGTAGGCACAACTTAATTTCTTAAAGAGTTGTTTTTCTTCATTTAAAAGCGTGTTATTTTGTGCAGGTTGATTAATGATCGTTATTTAGAACGAATCATATCCCCATTTTTTGATGCTTTTTAGGAGAGTTAGTGGATGAAAACAAATGTGCAATCTAAAAAAAATTTAAAATCTTTCAGTCAGCAGATTTTAGCGGCAACCCTTGCCTCTCTGCTCTTCTTCTCTCATGCTGATGAGATTGTCGAAGTAGTGACTACAGATGTTGTAGATGTTGCGTCAGAAGCAATGCCCGCGGATAGTGGATTTCGATTCAATTTAGAAGAGATGCAAGATATTGCTAATGAGAAGAAGCTACGTCATCGGATCTTTTATCAAGAGCCCTCTAAGGGGCCTGATGCGCTCTGGTTTGATGCCGTCAAACAGGGAGATCTTGAAAAGGTGAAAGCGATGGTGGCTAATGGTCAAGATATTGAAGTGAAAGATGTTGGCAGTTTAGATCAGACTGCGTTAGGGTGGGCCGCATTTATTGGTTATGAAGATATGGTCGATTTCTTAATGGAACAGGGGGCAGATCTTTGGGCGACTGATAAGGGTGATGTCTATCACGCCTTAAAATCGGCCGTACTCGGTAAAAATGTCAATATTGTGAAGAAGCTCCATGAGGCATTAAAAGAGCAATATGATATTAACGATACCTCATATGAAGATGATGGAGAGTCACTGGTGATGGTCGCAGCGAGTAATAATCGCTTAGATGTTGTGGAGTATCTGATCGCGCAAGGCGCCGATCTTAATAAAGTCACCACCGAACAGAATCCTAATCGACCCTCCTATAATCAGAGTGCATTGAGTTATGCTTGCCAAAATGATTATAAAGAGATGCAAGCACTACTCATTGCGCATGGTGCAATCAATCATCGGACCGGTGATGCAACCTGTCAGTAAATCTAGTCAGTATTAGTTATAGTATTAATAAAGCATCAATAAAGTATCTGCGCATCAAGATTGATGTTATCTAGTTTAGTTTTGGATCAATCTTGAGCGCTTTTTTTAAGTCGTTCGCTGATAAACCATTAAACGACCCCGGTAAGGTTCATTGTTAACAGGGCTCGTTAATAGCAGCATCTCTATTAAACTAAAACCATATTGTGCCATGGCGCGTTTAAAATGGTTATGGTATCCGCGATTAGGATCGATAATCCAAACGGTACACTCTTTCGCACCAAAGCGATCGATCAGTTGGGCGACCTCTTTTGCCGCATTGGGCTCATAGAGAACATCACTGGCGATGATGTGATCATATTGGGATTGTAGAAGAGGTGCGTTAGTATCCTCTAAGGAGGGGGTTGGAACATCCCCCCATTGACTATGTTTAAAGCGAATCGTGGGAATCTTATTTTGTTCGCTATTTTTTTGTAGAAATTTTCCGGCAAGTGGATGTCGATCACTGGCGGTTATATCATAACCTAATAGTTTTGCGGTCATACTGGCAATACCAAGGCCACAACCAATCTCAAGGAGCGACTGATCTTTTGCTATCGGGCGTTTAATTAATTTATTGGCTAATTGAATACTAGAGGGCCAGAGCATTCCAAAGAGAGGCCAAGCAGCGGAACAGATACCGAGTCTTGCGGCTTGGTTAAGTGGGTCGAAGAATTGTTGTTGATCGAAGAGGGAGGTGATATTAAGCGAGAGATCAGGATGAATCTCGATCTGCTGCTCTTTAGTCTTATAGGGAGTTATATTATTCATGAATGCGTATGAAGATGCCTCACTTAATTGCCAATAGAATATTCACTATCGCAAATCCCCTGTCATAAAGCTAATAATGGGGAATATAAATAACATTTTTAAAAATAGCATTTTGAAAATAATATTTTCTTCTGCTTAAAAATGTAATCTCTTATATTTTGTAAATAACAAAAGCTCTCCAAAAAACATCCAACAAAGCACCTAGCAAAACATTTAGTAAAACATTCAATAAAAAATTCAATAAAGCACTCAACAAAATCCCATAAAAATAACTAGTCAACAATTTTTAAAATATTTTTTATTATCCGTCGCAATGCTTAAGATGCCTTTAAGATTAAATTGTCATGATAATGATACCGGTAGTCGGTAGAAGCATAAAATAGCAAGTAAGAGGCGATAAAATGGTAAGAGAGAAGCAGATTGTTTGGGGGGTATTGATCCTCTCCTTTCTTTTATGGGGTGCAGATGTTGTTAGCAATTATAGTGCAAGCGATTGGGGCGTATGGCTTTGGCGTAAGGAGCTTATCAATCTGACCGGCATCTTAGCGCTTATTCCGATGGGCGTAATTATGTTATTAGCGCTTCGTCCTCGATTCTTAGAACCGCTCTTTAATGGGATGGATAAGATCTATTATGTCCATAAATGGTTAGGAATTTGGGCGATTACGGCAGCACTTCTCCACTATGGTGTCAAATTGAGTAAGAGTTTCTTAAAGCCCTATTTTGGACAAGGTCCTAAGCCGAAAGCGGAGACCCTCGCTTGGCTCGATAGCTATCACTCCTTAGCAAAAGATGTGGGGGAGATCCTCTTCTATCTCTTTGCCATTATGCTCATTATTACACTGCTGAAAAAGATCCCTTACCGATTTTGGCGGAAAATTCATAAAGTGATGGGTTTACTCTTTTTAGCCGTTGTTTTCCATACGGTTGTTTTAGCACCGGCACGTTATTGGGGGGAGCCGCTCGGCATTGTTTTGATCGTTATAATGCTCATTGGTATTTATGCTGCATTGGTCTCTCTTTTCGGGTTTATTGGTCGCGGTAAGCGTTATCAGGCGACAATTAAATCGCTCGACTTCTCCGCAAATAGCGCCATTGTGGATTGTGAAATGCCGATGAATTGGACGCATACTTCAGGGCAATATGCTTTTGTGCAACATCCAGCGTATAAAGAACGACATCCCTTTACGATTGCTTCAAGTGTGCATGATGATCAAACAATCCGCTTTGTGATTAAGGAGTTAGGGCATTATACGCGTAAGATCCCTAAACGTTGGAAAGTGGGGGATAGACTCAATATAGAAGGGCCTTATGGTCGATTCTCATATGAGAGTTCACTTTTACCGAAACAGATCTGGATTGCCGGCGGCGTTGGAATTACCCCTTTTATTGCTTGGTTAGAATCCTTGCAAGGGAAAGTGTCGAAGTACGATATCACTCTCTATTATCTCGTAAGAAATCGAGATGAAGCGTTAATGGTCGATTATTTGGTAGCGCTTGCTGAGAAAGCAGGAGTTACACTATATATTCATTATAGTGATGAGAAAGGGTATCTTGATTTCAAAAAGCTTCCCTTTGATACGGAGACATCGGTCTGGTTCTGTGGACCAACAGGGATCGCAAAAACGATTCGATCTACCTTAAAAAGTAAAAATCTATCGCCGAAAAAATATCTTCATTGTGAATATTTTGAGATGCGTTAATGGGAGGGTTATTAGAGGTAATTGAAGTTGATGCGTTCGCGTCAATACTCCTTTGATGCACTTTTTAAAAGTCTGCAAACTTTCTCGATTCTTAGTATCCTATAGTTGATTAGAGTATCAGCCAAAGATCCCGCAATGTGTGGGATCTTTCTAATTAAACGACACTTTTTTTCATATGTGTCTCTCTTATCGATTCTTATCGATTTTCTGTCCTATTTTCCTATTTTAATAATTACTTGAGCTGTAGCGAGAAAGATGAGCCTATTATCCCACGAATTAGAGTTATTAAGTCCTGCCCGAAATGTTGAGATTGCCCGTGAAGCGATTATTCATGGAGCCGATGCAGTCTACCTAGGCGGTCCTGAATTTGGTGCTCGGCATGCCGCAGAGAATGATGTTGTTGAAATTGCCAAGCTCACCTCTTTTGCCCATCGATTTAATGCAAAGGTCTTTATTGCGCTCAATACGATTTTGCATGATAACGAGTTAGAATCGGCCCGTAAGCTTATTTATGAACTCTATGATGCCGGCGTTGATTCTTTGATTATTCAAGATATGGGATTATTAGAGCTCGATCTTCCCCCGATTGAGCTACACGCTTCGACACAGACAGATATTCGGACACTGGATAAAGCGAAATTTATGGCGGATGTCGGCTTTTCTCAATTAGTGCTGGCACGTGAATTGAGTCTTAAAGAGATCCGGGCGATTCATGAGGCGCGTCCTGATACGGCATTAGAATTTTTTGTCCATGGTGCGCTCTGTGTCGCCTTCTCTGGGCAATGTTATATCTCTCATGCCGAGACGGGGCGCTCAGCGAATCGGGGAGATTGTTCACAAGCTTGCCGTTTACCCTATACACTGAAAGATAGTGAGGGGCGTGTGATCGCTTTTGATAAGCATCTATTATCGATGAAGGATAATAATCAATCGAATAATATCGATGCGCTGATTGAAGCGGGGATTCGCTCATTTAAAATTGAGGGGCGCTATAAAGATATGGCGTATGTTAAGAATATTACGGCCCATTATCGTCGTCTGATTGATCGTTATATTGAGCAAAATCCTGAATTTACTCGCGCTTCCTATGGCAAAGTCGTTCACCATTTTGAACCCAATCCTGATAAAACCTTTAATCGTGGCAGTACTGATTACTTTGTTAACGAGCGCAAAGGGGATATCGGTGCATTTGATTCTCCTAAGTTTGTGGGTTTACCGATCGGTTATATTCTCGATATTAAGAAGAACTTTATCGAGGTAAAAACCACAGAACCTCTGGCAAATGGTGATGGGCTCAATATTCAGATTAAGCGAGAAGTGGTGGGATTTGCCGTCAATCGCGCGGAGAAGATTGGGGAGAATCACTATCTTGTTTATCCCAATGAGATGCCGGAGGAATTTGTCACAGAACGCGCCAATATTCAGAAAAAGCATCCTCTGAATCGTAACCATGATCAGGTTTGGAGTCAGTTATTAACGAAAGAGTCGGCAGAGCGTCTTTTAGAGGTATCACTCATTTTTAGTAGAGTGGCAGAAGGGTATCAATTAGAGCTCTTTACAAAAGAGGGGCACTATGCAAAATCGATCTTAACGGGAGATTTTGAGCCGGCGAATGATCCTGAAAAAGGATTATCGGCATTAGAGAAGAATCTTAAGCGTTTTGGCGGTACGGGCTTTGAGCTGATAGATGTGATGATTCAGCTAGATGAGATCCCTTTTATTCCGGCAAGTATGATCAATCAGCTACGCCGTGATGCTATCGAGCAGCTAGAGGCTGCGATAGAACAAAATTACGTTAGGGGTACACGTCAATCTCCGGTTGAACCGCCGGCGATTTTCCCTTTTGAGGAGCTCAGCTTCTTAGCAAATGTCTATAATGAGAAGGCGCGAGAGTTCTACTTTAAGCATGGCGTGAAGATGATTGAACCTGCCTATGAGGCGCATGAAGAGCTTGGGGAAGTACCGGTGATGATCACGAAACATTGTCTTCGTTTTTCATATAATCTCTGCCCGAAACAGACTATCGGTGTGACCGGTGTTCAAGGGCAGATTAAACCCACGCCACTCACGCTTTCCCATAAAGGGGAAGAGTACACACTGAAGTTTAATTGTCGCCCCTGTGAAATGCATGTGATGGGGAAAATGAAGCCCCACATTGCTAAACAAGCGTTATTAGGATCAGAGCTGAAATAGAGGCCCTATGAGATTAACCATTGATGAAAAAGATTGGTTTAGAGCACAGTTCCCAACATTAGTGCAACCGCGTCCTGAGGAGAGCCATAAGGGGACTTTTGGCACGCTCCATATTATTGGAGGCGGAGTCGGTATGACAGGAGCGCCAGTACTTGCTGGGATGGCTGCATTAAAAAGTGGTTGCGGGAAGGTGATTTTAGGATTGAATCAAGAACCACTTGAACTCTCTTTAGTGGCGACAGC
Organism: Ignatzschineria sp. PL_is040; assembly: GCF_055813795.1. Classification (NCBI taxonomy): domain Bacteria; kingdom Pseudomonadati; phylum Pseudomonadota; class Gammaproteobacteria; order Cardiobacteriales; family Ignatzschineriaceae; genus Ignatzschineria; species Ignatzschineria sp. PL_is040. The sequence continues at coordinate 313,070 of NZ_JBVPGU010000002.1, read as the reverse complement.
GCCTGAATTGATGTTGCATCAGGCGAAAGATCTCATGAATGAGAAGAGCGCGAGCGCTTGGGTCTTTGGTTGTGGCTTAGGTGTTGATCATTCAGCACAAGCATTGCTGGCGCTTCTTTTAAGGGAGATCCCAGCTTATCAACCACTGTTGATTGATGCCGATGGACTCAATCTCTTATCAGAGCGGTGGAATATTGATGGGAAGATCAATTGTGGGACGATAGGGTTAGGTGCGCAATCGGTTTTAACGCCGCATCCTAAAGAGGCGGCAAGATTATTAGGAGTCTCTGTAACAGAGGTTCAGGCAGATAGAGCCGGAGCTGCAAAGCGATTAGTGGAGAAGTTTGGTTGTTGGGTGATCTTAAAAGGGCACCATACGCTTATCGCCTCTCCTACTCAAGAGATTTGGCGCAATGAGACCGGTAATAGTGGCTTAGCTACCGCAGGAAGTGGCGATCTGCTCTCAGGGATTATTGGGAGTCTATTAGCGCAAAATATTCCGATGATGGAAGCGGCTCGCAGCGGTGTTTGGCTCCATGGTAAAGCGGCCGATCTTCTTGTTGCTAAGGGGATGGGTCCCATTGGTTTAACGGCTCATGAAATCATTGATGAGGTACGAATGTTGAGAAATCGATTAGTTCTCTCTTATGTGTGATAAAAATCAATCCACCATGATCGTATGATCGAGCAATAAGGTTTTATGTGAAACATATCGATAAAAAAGATTCCCATCGCGCCTCTTACCATTCTCTTAAAAGAGTGGGAGGAGCGCTACTTCTGCTTCTTCTCATCTCTCTTGTGGGAACAGCGCTCTATTTTCATGATCGTTTATGGTTATTACCGAAATATTTTGAGTCAGGTGAAACATCGCCGGTGGAGATAGAGAAAGAGAGGGATCCACATTTTTCCCCAGTAGATTTGGAAGTTCGTGCATTAGAGGCATATCAATATGCAAAGGCAAATGATTTTGATTTGGAACATGCGATTTTGATCGATTATGGCCGGCATTCTGGAAAGAATCGTTTCTTTGTTTGGAATTTTACAGACAATCGCGTTGAGATTGAGAGTCTTGTCGCCCATGGTTATGGTAATCAAGGATTTGAGAGTAGCAATCAAGAGATTGTCTTTAGCAATACGCCCAATAGTTATGCCTCTTCCCTTGGGAAATATCGTATTGGGGCGCGTGCGCCGAGTCGGTGGGGGATCAATATTCACTATAAGATGCATGGTCTAGAACCGACGAATGATAAGGCTTTTGAACGTTATATTGTTCTGCATTCTTTTGAGATGATTCCTGATGAGGAGCAATATCCTGCTTATCTGCCGATGGGATTTAGCCAAGGATGTCCTGTGATCGATAATGGTACGATGGTGAAAGTTGATCAGTTATTGCAGCATAAAGAGAAGCCGGTATTACTTTGGGCTTACTATTTAGAGTAAGCGTGGTGAGCGTTATTAAGTGGTAAAGCATCTCTGCTATTTGGCCTACTATTCTGGCTTTTTTCTCATCATTTGATAGGGGATTTAGCCTAAGACTTAAAAAAAACTTTCTGTAAAAAAAAGAGCTTACCGCAATAGAGGTGAAAAAATATTGTATAAGAAAAGGGATCTCGTTATGATGAAATGCTTCTAAGGCATGAAGCATTGATTGTCTAAAAGCACGTAAAACTCTCATCTTTGAGAGGGACGTGTTTTTTTTTGCCCTAAAAAAGTGAAATGATAAAGCGTGAAATGAAAGCACAGCTCAATCACCGCTGAGTCAGAGTTCAATCAGAGTTCAATCAGAGTTTAATTAAAACACAACACAATATAGAGATGGAGAAAGAAGAGAAATGATAAATCCTGCGGCATTGGTATTAACAGATGGCTCAATTTTTAGAGGAGAGAGTGTTGGCGCTGAAGGTGAAGTGGTTGGTGAATTGGTTTTTTATCGCAGCGCAACAGGGTATCAGGAAGCTTTAATAGATCCTGCTTATGCCGGAAAAATCGTGACCTTCACTACTTCCCATATCGGAAATACCGGAATCAATGATCAGGATAATCGCTTCGCATCGATAGCGCCCTCTGCTGTTGTGATGCGAAGTCTCTCTCTTATTCCCTCCCATTTTCGAAGTCGGGAATCCTTTTCTGATCTTTTGCGGCGACGAAATATTATCGCACTCTCCGAGATCGATACTCGGGAATTGAGTCAACGCGCATTAAGTGCCGGCACTCTACTAAGCTGCATTATCACCGGCAACTATAGTGATCGAGAGCTACAAGAGAAGGCCGCACAATCTTTCACCAAGAGAGAGTCCACTCTTCTGACCACTTTTTCTAATTTAAGTAATCATCCATTAGAGGCATAAGGGGGAGCATCATGCCAAAACGTCAAGATTTAAAATCGATTCTTATTATTGGTGCTGGCCCTATTGTCATCGGTCAAGCTTGTGAATTTGATTATTCAGGTGCGCAAGCATGTAAAGCAATTAAGGAGGAGGGGATTCGCGTCATCCTTGTCAACTCTAATCCGGCAACGATTATGACCGATCCGGAGCTTGCAGATGCCACCTATATTGAGCCGATTGAGTGGCAGACAATTGCTAAAATTATCGCAAAAGAGCGTCCCGATGCGATTTTGCCAACGATGGGTGGGCAGACGGCACTCAATTGTGCGTTAGATCTCAGTCGTCATGGGATATTAGCAAAATATGGAGTGGAGCTTATTGGGGCCACAGAAGATGCTATCGATAAGGCGGAGGATCGAGGTCGCTTTAAAGAGGCGATGGAGAAGATTGGTTTAAAGTGCCCGCAAGCATTTGTTGTTCACTCCATGGAGGCGGCATTTGAGGCGCAGAAGAGAGTAGGTTACCCCACATTGATTCGCCCCTCTTTTACTATGGGGGGAACAGGAGGTGGTATTGCGCATAATGAAGCGGAATTTATCACCATTTGTGAGCGAGGATTTGAAGCTTCTCCTACACACGAGTTATTAGTTGAGCAATCAGTCCTCGGTTGGAAAGAGATTGAGATGGAAGTTGTACGGGATAAAAAAGATCACGTTATGATTATCTGCTCCATTGAGAATTTTGATCCTATGGGGGTTCATACCGGCGATTCGATTACGATTGCACCGGCACAGACCTTAACAGATTCGGAATGTCGAGCGATTCGTGAGGCGACTTTTGCTATTATTCGAGAGATTGGGGTTGATACGGGGGGCTCTAATGTTCAGTTTGCCGTAAATCCCGCGAATGGTGAGTTGGTGGTAATTGAGATGAATCCACGCGTCTCCCGCTCATCTGCGCTTGCTTCAAAAGCAACAGGATACCCCATTGCGAAGATGACCGCTAAGTTAGCGGTGGGTTATACGCTCGATGAACTCAATAATGAGATTGTTGGTGATGCTCTTAGTGCTACTGTGGAGCCTGTAATCGACTATGTTGTAACAAAAGTACCCCGTTTCGCTTTTGAGAAATTTCCTAAAGCGAATGACCGGCTCACCACACAGATGAAGTCGGTTGGCGAAGTCATGGCGATGGGGCGAACCTTTCAAGAGTCGTTACAGAAGGCGCTTCGAGGTTTAGAGGTCGGTTTGTCAGGGCTTAATCCGCGAACAAGATCAGAAGCAAGCGTGATTGCCGAATTAGCGATGCCGGGACCGGAAAGATTACTCTATGTTGCCGATGCTTTTCGTTTAGGAATGAGCCGGGAGGAAGTTCACCACTATTGCCAAATCGATCCGTGGTTTTTGGCACAAATTGAGGATCTGATTGTCGAAGAGCAACAACTCGAGAGAGAAGAGTTGCGAGATCTCAATTTTGAGCGTCTACTGCAATTGAAGCGTAAAGGATTCTCTGATCATCGTATTGCGACATTATTAGATATGAAAGAGTCCCATATTCGCGCATTGAGAAATGAGTATCAACTTCATCCTGTCTATAAACGTGTTGATAGTTGTGCCGGGCGTTATCCTACGGATGTGGCTTACTTCTACTCAACTTATGAAGCATATTGCGAAGCCCGTGTGAGTGATCGCCGTAAAATAATGATCTTAGGGGGAGGTCCCAATCGAATTGGGCAGGGGATTGAGTTTGATTATTGCTGTGTACATGCTTCTCTTGCGCTTCGAGAATCAGGCTTTGAAACGATTATGGTCAATTGTAATCCAGAGACTGTGTCGACCGATTTTGATATCTCCGATCGTCTCTATTTTGAACCGCTCACATTAGAAGATCTTTTGGAGATTATTCGTATCGAAAAACCTGAAGGGGTGATTGTGCAATATGGCGGGCAGACACCGCTTAAATTGGCAAAAGCCTTAACTGCTAATGGTGTTCCCATTATTGGAACATCGGCTGCAAGTATCGATTTAGCGGAAGATCGGGAACATTTTCAAAAAATTGTGGATCAACTCGGTTTAAAGCAGCCTGAAAATCGTATCGCTCATCATAATGATGAAGCGTTACTGTTAGCTGAGGAGATCGGTTACCCATTAGTCGTCCGCCCATCTTATGTTTTAGGTGGCCGGGCGATGCAGATTGTTCATTCTAGTGAAGAGTTAACACAATATATGGTGGAAGCGATTGAGGTATCTGAAGAGACGCCGATCTTGTTAGATCATTTCTTAGATCACGCTATTGAAATTGATGTTGATGCTGTCTCTGATGGTGTTGAGGTTATCATCGGTGGAATGATGGAGCATATTGAAGAGGCGGGTGTTCATTCTGGTGATTCAGCCTCCATTTTGCCACCTCACTCCCTTAATCGGGATATACAAAAAGAGATAGAGCAGCAGACAAAAGCGTTAGCTAAAGCGCTCAATGTTGTGGGATTGATGAATGTTCAATTTGCCGTTCAAGATGGGGAGGTATATCTGCTAGAGGTCAATCCTCGAGCTTCAAGAACGGTTCCATTTGTGAGTAAAGCGACATCTCTTCCATTGGCGAAGATTGCAGTACGAGCAATGGCGGGAATCTCCCTTAAAGAGCAGGGTGTCACCGCAGCGATAGCGCCTTCCTACTATTCGGTTAAAGAGGCGGTATTTCCTTTTAATAAATTTGCAGAAGTGGATGTTATTTTAGGACCAGAGATGCGCTCAACTGGTGAGGTAATGGGGATAGGAGAGAGTATCTCAAGCGCCTATTTAAAAGCGCAATTAGGTGCGGGTGAACGACTTGTTAAAAAGGGGAAGATCTTCTTATCGGTACAGGATCGTGATAAAGCGTTATTGAAGAGAGTCGCCAAGAACTTTATCGATCAAGGTTACTCTCTAGTGGCAACAGAGGGAACGGCCAATTTTCTTCATCAAGCGGGATTCTCGGTAGCATCGATTGCAAAAGAGGCAGGAGATCATCTTCCGATTCTTGAGATGATTAAAGCAGGTGAAATTGCATTGGTGATCAATACCGTTGAGCGAAATCCTCAGGCAATCGAAGCAAGTTATCAGATCCGCCGGAGCGCACTAAATCATCGTGTCCCTTATTACACAACAATTGCCGGGGCCAAAGCGGTGAGCGAAGGAGTTGCAAATTTAGATCATCTTGAAGTAGCCTCTCTTCAAGAGCATCATCAGACTTTAAAGGTCTAACTACAAAAAGATCGACTGAAGATCGATTAAAAGATTATAAAGTAGGTTATAAAATCCTCAAAATAGTGCATTTTAATGGACTATTTTTGAGGATTTTTTAGTATCTCTTTTTTATAAAAAGTGAGCGACTAATCACCTATAAGTAAAAGCTTTATAGAGATGGAGAACTCTATCTAAATAATTCTCCCGGCCTTAATATCGAGGGTGCTCAATTTTTGGTAGGATTAGGTGCGATGATTATAGGTGCTGATAATATCGCACTTGAGCAGACATCATCTGCAGAGCCTGATAATTATTTCCCGGTACATACCTATCTCTTTGCAGAGGCGGGCGTGACTATTTTAGAAGTTTTCAATCTTGAAGAGCTAGCGCGTGATCGAGTCTATGAAATGGCTTTTATTGGAAGAGCGATGCCGATTAAAGGGGCGACAGGCGCACCGATTCAGCCGGTAATTTTTCCATTGAAACATTCATTGGCAGCGTAATAGTTAAGCGTGGTAGAGAAGAGAGAAATGGTTGAGTTACGATTGATCAGAAGTCGATCAGAGGTCGATCAGAAGTTGACTAGAGAGGAGGGAGTAATAATGAAGCGATATCGAACAGTACGTGCATTGCATGAGGCTTACCGTGTAGGGGAAACAACTCCTTTAGCGTATACAGAGTCTCTCTTAGCAGAAGCGGAGAGTGATCATTATGAGTGGGGAACATTTACTGCGATTTTGCGAGAGCGTGCTTTAGCAGAAGCCGCTGCAAGTAGTGAGCGTTGGGCGCAAGGTACCCCTCTTGGTCTCTTTGATGGTGTTCCGCTTGTCTGGAAGGATCTTTTTGATATTACCGGCACTCGAACAACGGCTTCTTCCCTTGCTTATTTCGATGCTCCGGTAGCGGAGCGGGATGCTGCTGCGGTTGCCTTTTATAGCGCTCAAGGCGGCGTTAATTTAGCAAAGGTTGGATTGTCTGAATTTGCCTACTCAGCTTTAGGGATTAATCCTGGCTTAGAGCATTATTACAAGATGAACGCCGGCAGAAGATCCATCCTCGTGTTTTGAGTCGAATGGCAAGGGCTAATTCGATGAGTGCAGTGGATTATTTAACATTAAAGGCAAAGAGAAGCGAAATTCTAGCGTTGATGCGTGAACAATATTCCTCAACTATCTTCTTAATGCCGACGGTAGCGATGGAAGCTCCCTTATTAGCGCCTTTAGAGGTCGATGATGAAGCATTCTTTCGTGAGAATTTGCGAGCGATGAGATTGACGGTTGTCGGTAATTTTTTAGCGTGGGATAGCATTACATTGCCGATGGGGGTCGGTGATGAAGGTTTGCCGTTAGGATTGATGGTCTCTAATAATGGATCAGATCCTGATCTACTCTTTGATGAAGCAACAAAGATTGATCGATTGATTTAAGAGATGATGGGCTGTTCTGTTGAGCTCTGTTTAGAAAATAGCCTCTGATGAAATATTGCGCATAAAAAGTTTTGACACTAGAGGAAAATCACGTATACTTACTTTCGTCGATCAGGACACTCAATGAAAATTGAGTAAGCATATAAGCTTCTATTTGGGTGCTTAGCTCAGCTGGTAGAGCATCGCCCTTACAAGGCGAGGGTCGGGGGTTCGATCCCCTCAGCACCCACCAAATAGTAAAAGAGGCCCTGTGTTGAAACAGGGCTTCTTTTAATTTAGGTTTATCATGCAGCTTCAATATTAATTGATAAAAGATAAAATCAAATAGTATTGACAGATGCCAATAAGTAAAGATATAATCATTACTCTATTGGGTGCTTAGCTCAGCTGGTAGAGCATCGCCCTTACAAGGCGAGGGTCGGGGGTTCGATCCCCTCAGCACCCACCAAATAGGAAACCCTACAACTTCGGTTGTAGGGTTTTTTCATATCTCGAGATAAAAATTTAAGATCAACAAAATCTAAGATTATAAGATCATATATTCAGGGAATAGTTTCGGAATCATATTAGATAAAAAAGCGCTAAAAGAGAGCCCTTCCATTTTAGGGGAAGGGCTTTCTGACGCTTCAATTCTTGAATTTGTTTTTATATTTTTTAATTTTTTAGCATCTCCTCTTTTTTATGTTGCTTAGTTAGTTTTGATCCAGTGGAAGTTTGAGTTGTTTATTCTCTTTAGCCAATGTCTTCTTCAGTAATGTTGTGTAGAGTGGGCGGCCACCGAAGAGCTGTGCAACTATTGTTGCGCCCAAACAGGTAATCAGCATCGGGAGAATAAGGGCGAAATTACTGGTGAGTTCTAGCACTAAAAGGGCACCTGTCAGTGGTGCACGTACCGTTGCGGCAAAGAGAGCACCCATTCCTGCAATGGCAAACATACCGGCATGAAGTCCATATGTTGGGAAGAGATCCGCTGCAATATCGCCAAAAAATGCCCCTGATAATGTTCCTAACGCTAAAAGTGGCGAGAAGACACCGCCGGGTGCGCCGGAGCTAAAAGAGATAATGGAGGTGAAAAAGCGGATCACGAAGAAGATTAGAATCATCTGTAGGGTGAATGATCCTTTCGTCCAATCATGGATCACATTGAACCCTTCCCCCACAACGACAGGAAGGTAGAGGGCAATGACACCACAACTCCCACCAATGATTCCCCCCATCAAGATAAAACGATAAGTTTTACCCTTGTAGAATGCTTGGAAACAATCTTGGAGAAAGAGTAGGGAGCGATTGAAGAGAAGCCCTACGACACCAATGATGAATCCCATGACAATAAAGAGCCAGAGAGACTCCATCGGCGCATAACCAAAGACACCAACATCAAGAAGGGAGGCATTCCCATTGATAAAACGGTAGACCACTGTCGACATAATCGCACCAATAAGTACCGCTTTAAAAGAGATCAATCCATATTTAAACTCTTCCCGCATCTCTTCAATAACAAAGATTACGCCGGCAAAAGGGGCATTAAAGGCAACAGAGAGGCCGGCAGCAGCTCCAGAGGCAAGAAGAATATGGCGATTCTCTGATAGTTTAACTTTAAAGATCGCTCCCACCATTGCAGCTAAGTTAGCCCCGAGTTGTACGGTTGGCCCTTCTCGTCCTAATACCATGCCGGAGCTTAAAGTTCCGAGTCCTCCAAAAAATTTGACCGGCAGTACGCGCCACCAACGAACGGGGCGAACATCTTGCAATGCTCCTTCAATCTCTGGAATCCCTGATCCTCCAGACTCTGGAGAGAACTTTTTAACAATATAGTAAGCAAAGAGACTTAAAGTGAAGGAGATGGCAAAAGTTGTTGCGACCACTTGCCAGGTCTCGGAAAAGTATTGTTTAGGAATACTCTCCCTCAGTTGTGAGAGATAGTCGACACCTTGTTGAAAGAGGACGCCCATAAAGCCGACTAAAATTCCTACAATCGCAGCAAGAATTAAGATCTGCATTGGGGTTTTATCACTATGGATAAATTTCTTGAGATAGTTCAAATTCAGAATCCTTTTTACTTTTTATTGTAGAAGTAGGATAGCTTTTTCCTATTAGCACTAGTTATTTATTGAATCACCAGTAATCACTATTAATCACCAGTAATCAATAGGGGTGGATTATTCTCGATCACTATTATGAGGCTATTACTAATATGTGATCGCCTTATATTAAATACTTAACGTCATTATCTTCAGCGTAATTGATTGCTCATAACTCACTTATAACTCACTTATAATTCATTAATAATTTACTGATGATGATTACTGATAACCACAAAATATATTACGAAATTATGTTACGAAATTATTGTGAAATTATTGTGAAATTATTACAAAAGCATTACAAAGTTGATTCAATTATAAGAAAGTTTATTAATATAGCGAAATTATTCAGGAATTATTGAGCGCTAACTTGATAACGTGAGGATTATCTAGCCGGCTATTGCAGATAAATATCACCGATATTTCGATAGTAAATTTTCGATAGTGTAGTAGAATACTGCACTTAGAGATAGGAGTAGAGTTCTATCACACATTAAATTTTAAATTGATTGCAGCACAGTCTGCTTTCCCCTGGAAGGAACTATTTAAATGAGAAAACGATCAGTAGAGCTTCTTGCCCCGGCAGGAACATTTAAGAACTTACAATATGCATATGCTTATGGTGCAGATGCCGTCTATGCAGGATTGCCACGTTATAGTTTACGTGTTCGTAATAATGATTTCCGAAATACTGAACGCGTTAAAATGGGGATCGATTATGCCCATGAATTAGGGAAGAAATTCTTCTTAGCGGTCAATACGATGCCTCATGGCGGTAAATTGAAGACCTTTATTGATGATATGGCGCCTGTACTTGATCTTAAACCTGATGCGCTCATTATGTCTGATCCAGGCTTAATTATGATGGTTCGTGAACGTTTTCCAGATCAAGAGATCCATCTTTCTGTACAATCGAATGCGGTCAATAGCGCGACAGTTCAGTTTTGGCAAAAACAGGGTTTAACTCGAGTGATTCTCTCAAGAGAGCTCTCTTTAACTGAGATTGAGGAGATTCGTCAGGAATGTCCTGATATGGAGCTTGAGGTCTTTGTTCATGGTGCGCTCTGTATTGCTTACTCCGGTCGTTGCTTACTTTCAGGTTATTTTAATCATCGTGATGCGAACCAAGGGACTTGTACCAATGCTTGTCGCTGGAACTATGGTTTAACAGATGCGACGGAAACGCCAGAAGGGGAGTTGGTACCCGTAGGCACTGATATGCAACGCATCTATCGTGAAGAGAGTCAGCATCCTAATATCGGCATCAATCCTGTGACCTTTATTCAAGATGCAATGAATGAGGTAGCTTATACCGATCTTTCAACAGGAAAGGCATATACCCCTCATCCTGAAGCAGTAAAACCTTATCTTATTCAAGAGAATGGTCAGCGCAAGGGGGAGTGGATGGAGATTAGTGAAGATGAGCATGGGACTTATATCATGAACTCTCGTGATCTTCGTGCGATTCAACATGTACAAAAATTGATTGAGATCGGCGTGGACTCCTTAAAAATTGAAGGACGCACAAAATCACCATACTACGTTGCGCGAACCACGCAGCTCTATCGACAAGCGATTGATGATGCATTAGCGGGTAGGGAGTTTAATCCAGAGCTCTATGGAAAGCTTGATGGCTTAGCAAATCGTGGCTATACCGAAGGTTTCTTACAGCGTCATGCGCCCCATGCATATCAGAACTATCTCACAGGAAATTCAATTCACTCACGTCAACAATATGTCGCAGAGGTGCTTGAATATGATCCTGAAACCGGATTATCGAAACTTCAGGCGAAAAATCGATTTTCAACAGGAGATCGCTTAGAGGTGATTCATCAACATGGTAATCGCGATATTATCCTCGGTGAAATGAAGACAGAGAAGGGCGAAGTGATCGATTCTGCAAAAGGTTCTGCCTATGTTGTATGGGCGGATATTGGTCCAACTGATGAGATGACGATGCTTGCACGCTATCTTGATAGTGATGAATCTGTTGATTAATATATTTATATAATATTTTAAATTGCCTGGCTTATTCTGATCTACTCTGTCTATTAAGTAGTAATTCATTGGAGTAGAAAGTATTAGATTGATATCTATAGATATCAATATATCTTATTATAAATAATTAGATGTTTTTCAATTTTAAAACCCGCTGTATCAATTAAAGGATACAGCGGGTTTTTTTAAGGGCAGAATATTTATTTTTTGGCCTGTAATTTATGCGTAATTATTTTGCCATATATATTTTTTATCACATAGATTTAATTTATCTAAAAAAGATATTACAAGGCATATTTTATAGAATGGCATGAAAAATTTATTACGTTTAGTTCCTATTATTATTCTGCTTTCTCCATGGGGTTTGCTAAAAGCTCAAACAATTTCAGTACAAGAAGAGGTAAGGGCAGAAGAGCGGTATCAACAATTGCAAAGAGCGATGGTGCCAGATGAAGATGTGATGCTAATAGAGCCTACTAAGACTCTAAATTATGAGTCTCTACCTAAGGAGCAGGTTTGTTTCCCAATTGAACGCATTGATTTGTTGGAAGATGAAGAGCAGGTTATCTCCTTTCAGCGATATCTTTTTCATATTTTAAAAAGAGTGGGGTTTGAATCCGGAAGTTGTATCGGCGGCATGGGTATTAATCAGATCATGACAGAACTGCAAAATATGATTATTGGTCAAGGTTATACCACCACACGAATCTTAGCGCCGGCTCAAGATTTAACTTCGGGGACATTGCAGTTGAAAGTATTAGTTGGGCGAGTGCGGCATATTAAGATGACTAAAGCAGGGAAACCTTATGCCCGTGTATTAAGTAACGCTTTTCCTATAAAGAAGCAGGTTCCTTTAAATTTGCATGATATTGAACAAGGACTTGAAAATTTAAAACGAGTACCGTCTGTTGAGGCAACTATGGAAATCGTCCCAACAGATAAAGTCGATGAGAGTGATATTATCGTTGACTGGAGTCAAGCTTCAATCCCTTATCGTTTTAGTATTAGTGTTGATGATTCAGGAAGTAAAGGAACTGGTAAATATCAAGGATCAGTGACTTTTTCGGCAGATAATCCGCTAGGTCTGAATGATCTGTTTTATGCGAATTATAATCATGATTTAGGCGGAGGTGGATATTCTTCAGCTGCCAATAATCGGCGTGGCGCAAATGGAACGAATGGGTACGCATTACATTACTCAATACCTTGGGGTAATTGGCGCTTTTCTGTCAATAAAAATCGTCACCAATATCACCAAACAATTGCAGGAATTAATAGCGATTATCTTTATAGCGGAGATAGCAATAATTTTGAAGGTTTGATCCATTATATGCTTTATCGTGACGCTCGTCGTAAAACTGAGTTTAATTGGGGGTATTGGGCACGGTCTTCACGTAATTTTATTGATGATATGGAAGTTGATGTGCAGCGTCGAAAAATGGGTGGATGGAAGATTGGGCTATCTCATCGTGAATATATTGGCAATACTGTTTTAGATCTTTTCCTTGAATATAAACGTGGTACCGGTGCAAATAATAGCATTCGAGCACCGGAAGAGTCTTTTAATGAAGGGACTTCTCGCCCAAAAATTATTACAGCTTCTTTAGGGATCAATATTCCTTTTCGCTTAGGTGATTTTCAATGGAGTTATAGCGGTTATGGGCGTGCGCAGTGGAATCGCACACCACTGATTACACAAGATATGTTTTCGATTGGTAGTCGTTATAGTGTCCGCGGGTTTGATGGTGAAATGAGCTTAATGGCTGAGCGGGGATTTTTCTATCAAAATACGATTGCTTTTCATTATAAACCCGCGCACCAACTCTATTTAGCGCTTGATGTAGGAAAAATATCGGGGCCTTCTGCGAAGTATCAAGTCGGGCATACATTGGTAGGGGCCGGAGTGGGTATTCGTGGCCAATTTTCAGGGTATGGTCGTTTAAACTATGATCTTTTTGTCGGTACGCCTGTGCGAAAGCCCAAAAATTTTAGAACTGCCTCTACGAATGTTAATGCAAGCTTTACCTATTCATTTTAGTGGGTGAATGCAGTCTATTTATATACGGAATTATCGAGTTTTACATGAAGGAAGTTGTTATGAGTCAATCTTTTGTTTTTAATCACAAAAAGCCATCATCTCTTGTAAAAATGGCAAGAGTAATTTTGGGAGTTTTTCTTCTTAACACTTTACTTCCGCCGATGGTGATTGCGCAAATTGTTGCTGATCCGAACCAATCACGCCGACCCATTATCCATGAGAGTGCAAACGGTACGCCACAGGTCAATATTCAGACGCCTAATCATAATGGGATTTCGATGAATCATTACGCTCAATTTGATGTTGATGGGCGAGGAGTGATTCTTAATAATTCTCGCAAAGATACCCAGACTCAGCTAGGTGGATATGTCCAAGGCAATCCTTGGCTGGCAACAGGTGAAGCCAATCTTATTGTGAATCAGGTCAATAGTGCCAATCCGAGTCATCTTAATGGGTATATCGAGATCGCAGGTAAACGAGCAGATCTGATTATTGCCAATCCCTCGGGTTTAAATATCGATGGTGCGGGGTTTATTAATGCCAATCGTGCAGTTTTAACAACCGGTGATCTTCTATTTGAAGGAGGTAGGCTTAATGGATTCTCTGTTCAGCAAGGCGAAATTAATATTTCGGGAAAAGGCCTTGATGCGAGAGATACCAATTTCACACAGATTCTGACCTCTGCTGCCAATATTAATGCTGGCATTTGGGGGCAAGATTTAAAGATTGTGACGGGGCATTTTGAGTCAGATTACGAAGGGAACAGTATTAAGGGGCAAGCGTATCAATATTCAGAGGATATCCCTGCTTATGCAATCGATACTAAAAATCTTGGTGGTATGTACGCAGGTCAAATTACGTTAGTGAGCACAGACCGTGATCGTCACATTAATATTGAGGGAGAGGTTTTTGCAAATGCAGGTGGGGTTGTTATTAATGCTGATGGGACTATTAGTAATAGCGGTGTCATTAATAGTAATCAAGAAACAGCAAATATCACTATTAATGCTAAAAAAGTAGAAAATAGTGGCACGATCTCTTCCCAACATTATCAAAAAATTAGTGCGAAAGAGATTATCAATAGTGGGTTAATGGCTGCCCGTGGTGAGTTGTCTGTTAAAGCAAAATATTTAACGGTAAATCAAGGTGCGATGAATGCCGGTAGAATCGATATTACGGCAGATGAGCTGACCAATAAAGCGGGCAAGATTGTTCAGACAGGCTCTCAAACATTAGCAATTAATAGTGATAGCTTTACAAATATCAATAATGCATTAGTGGGATCAGTGCCTTTAGATTTAGGTACAGGTAATGGGGATGATCCTACAAACCCTGGTAGTGAGAGACCCGATCCAACTGAAAAAGGCCCTATTCCAGGAGGTGATGGAAAGCCTGGAATTGTTGAAACGGCTCCTCCGTTACCGCCATTAACACTCGCTGATGGTGCAATTAACGTTAAAAATATCGTCAATGATAATGGTGTTTTAACAGGCAATGGTGATATTCACCTTACGGCTAAAGAGTCATTAGTGAATGATGGCAGTGCCATGCATATTGGGAATCTTCGTCTTGAAGGGAGTGATTTTACCAATAAAAATGGGGTGTTAAATGTTGTTTCTCTCTCTGCGGATGTTGACCACTTTGTGAATGATGCTGGGAAGTTACAAGTTCAAAAAACAATCGATTTTAATATTGAAGAACTGGAAAATATCAATAAAGGAGTGATTGTTGCCGGTGATCAGATCTCAATTGCTGCAAAGAATGTTGTCAATGAGGGCAATAGTACTCTTGCCAGTGATGGTGCTATTATTTTGCGCACTGAAGCACTCAAAAATTATGATAGTGAGATTTTTGCCAAAGGTCTTGAGATTAAGGCAAAAGACGTGGATAACAAATCAGGAACATTGACCTCACTAGAAATGCTTTCCATTAAAGCAAATAATCTTGATAACCGCCAAGGAAAAATCCAAGCGAATCAGGGTATTGCGCTCTCTATTCAAGATGAGCTTGATAATAGTGCCGGCATTATTGCGACTGGTGAGAATCTTCAATTAACGGCAACGACTTTAGATAATCAAAAAGGGATTTTCAATGTTGGTAATGCAGCCATTCAAGTAGCTCAACTTTATAATCAAGAAGGAGAGATTGGCGCCCATGAAAATCTAGAGATTACGGCACACAGCTTAGATAATCATCAAGGAAAAGTTCTGGCTGAATCTGCTGATCTGAAGATAGAAAATATAGATAATCGTCAAAAAGGTGCGCTTTTAGCGAGTAAAGCGCTTCAAATAGTCGGTATTCAACTTAATAATGAAACCGGCGTTATGAGCGCTGATGATATCAATCTAACAATTGAAAATATCAATAATCAACAGGGTGAAATGAGTGCCGAAAAAGCGCTTGTTTTAACCGGAAAAATGCTTGATAACCGCGATGGACTGATTGCGAGTAATCAAAATCTCACGATTTATAATGATAGCACTCAAAACCGATCAGGTAAGATTCTTGCAGGTAAAGATAACCAACTCAATATTAAGGATCTTCATAATCAGCAAGGATTGATTGAAGGTCATAATCTCTCTATCACCGGGAACCATTTAGATAATACTAGTGGGAAAATCCATGGTAATGATCAGGTTGTTTTAACCTTAGATAAAACCCTCAATACACAAAATGGGGAGATCACAAGTGCTAAAGACTTAACGATTATCGCTTCTAATCATCAAGTAAACACCCCATCTGAGCTTAAAATCAATATTGATGGGAGCGAGCTCCTTGCAGGTAATGATCTTCTCATTAATGGACAAGCATTAGTAGGAAAAGGCACGCTTGCCGCCGGACAAGATTTAACCTTATTATTAACGGATGATTTAATCACAAGCTCTACGATTCAGGCAGGTCGAGATCTCTTAATTGATACCGATGGGAATCTCACCAATAGTGGGGAAATAACCTCATTAGGCAGTGCAATGATTCATGCCAATGATATTGTTAATATCGAACAGGGGAGTATTGAGGCGAATCAAAAGGTTGTATTAACATCTCAAAATAACCTCGAAAACCGAGGTCTCATTAATAGTAATGGTTTAACGCATTTAGATGTTCAAGGTACAATCTATAATATCGCAACAGGAAAGATCTATGGCGATCTTATTGCGATTAATGCCAAAGAGCTTCATAACACCTATGAAGCGATTGATGGAAAGAAAGTCTCAGGAAGCATTGCCGCGAGAGAGCAGCTCAATATTGGTGTGGATTATCTTCTAAACGAGGAAGGCGCTCTTTTATTTAGTGGTAATAAGCTGGTGATTGGTGGTGAGCTTGATGATAATCTCAATGTTGCTGGTAATGCCGGACTTGTAGAAAATAAAAGTGCCACCATCGAAAGCCTTGGCGATATGTATCTAGGTGCCGATAAACTCGTTAATAGTAATGAGCATTTTGAAGTTAAGCATGTAGAGATAGGTAAGGAGTATCTGGAGTGGCTTCGTCCAGAAGGTTCTAATGAGGTTTATGATAAAAGTCTATTTCGGTGGGAGAATTGGAGTCGAGCAGGTCGTTATCGCTGGGCAACGAGTAAACCTATTACTGAGGCTGGTATTCCGGGGAAAACTTTATTAGTCGAGGTCAATGGTGCTTACTGTGAGGATCTTAATGATCCCGCAACGTGTACTTTAATTCCTGGCTCAGATTACTTACCAGATAATCCCGCCTGGAACTATTTTGGTATTACTGCTCCAACAAACGCCCCCGAAAAACATACAGTACCTAGACCGGTGTACCATGGTTTAACAAAACCAGTTGCGCCTTTAGAGCCAGAAGAGGGATGTGAAATTATTTCAGACCTCTGTTTGGCTTACGACTCTGAATTTGAAAACTATCAACGTGAATTGGCACTATATAATGAACTAGAAGATCGTTATTTAGCAGATTTAGCAAAGTATATTGAAGCGGATGAGGCTTATAATGCTGCTTTAGAAGCATGGTATGTAGAAAATGATTCTATTTATGAATCTCTAGATGATGCCATTTATAATTATAATCGATCTTTAACAGGTAAAAATGGTGGTGAGATCCGTAACTATACGCAGTATTGGATTACTAGAACAACCTCTGAAGATCAGATTGCTAAAACAGATCCTGGAAAAATTATTGTTGGAGGTCACTTACAGTTAGAGGGTGGAGAATTTATTAATGATAAAAGTACCGTGATTGTCGGTGGAAATATTAAAGGAGATATTGGCAACCTTCAGAATTTGGATCAAAAAGGGGCGTTGATTACTCATGATTTTGGTTCATCTCAATATTCTAAGTCGCGATGGAGAGGGGGGTTTAAACGTTATCATCAACGTGATTACAGCCGAGTTCAAGGATATGATACTACACAAGTTACAGAAATAGACCTCAATGCCTATACCGTTAAGACGAATACGCGTATTCAGAGTGACAATGTAGGAAGTGTCGGTAATGTCTCTAACATTTTTGTGACAAATGCCGGCAATAGCGGATTTATAAATCATGATCTAGCAGATACTAACAATCAAAATGAGCAGTATCATAATGACCAGAATCTCGTCATTGCAAATGTGGATGTGAATACTGATCTACCGAGCAGTAGTATTTATAGTATTAATCCTAACTCCCAAGATTATTTGATTGAGACAGATTCCAAATTTACGAATTATAAAAATTGGTTAGGAAGTGATTATTTACTCAATCGCATGGGAATGAACGGTGATTTGACCTTAAAACGACTCGGCGATGGTTTTTATGAACAACGTTTAGTGAATGATCAGATTGCAGAGTTAACTGGTCGTCGTTTCTTAGACGGTTATGCGAATGATGAGGCGCAATTTAAAGCGCTCATGGAAAATGGTGCGACGTTTGCCATAGGTATAGGGATTGCACCAGGTGTGAAGTTGTCCGCTGATCAAGTTGCTCGCTTAACGAGTGACATTGTCTGGCTGGAGACTGAAACGGTCACATTAGCAGATGGTTCTCGTGTGGATGTGTTAGTACCGAAAGTGTATCTGATGATTGATCAAAATAGTATTCATCAATCAGGAACCTTGATTGCCGGAGATTCCATTGAGCTCAATATGAGGGGTGACCTTGTGAACCAAGGCACGATTGCTGGACGGGATATTACCAGCCTAAAAGTCAATAATATTGAGAATATTGGGGGGACGATTAGTGGCAATCGTGTCGGATTAACTGCAAAGGAAAATATCTCAATTGCTGGTGGCTCTGTACTAGCAGATTCTCAGTTGGCACTCAATGCCGGTCAAGATGTCACAATTGAAAGTACCACTTATGAGACTAATTCTCGCAATAATTCCCGCAGAGGCATTAAACGTGAAGCAGCACTTTATGTGAAAAATCCGGATGGAACGCTCTCCATCCAAGCAGGAAACGATATTACATTAAAAGCTGCTAATATTGAAAATGCTGGAGAAAACGGTAAAACACAATTGTTGGCTGGTGGTAATATTAATGTTAGTACCCTCTCAACTCATGAAACTGAGAGCGCGCAGCAAGATGCTAAAAATTATCTTTATGATTCTAAGAGAAGGGATATCGGTTCTAAACTCTCGGTAAAAGGCGATCTTTTGTTAAAGGCAGAGGATACTCTTAACATCAAAGGATCAGATATTGAGAGCCAGTCAGGTAGGATCACTATTTCGGGAGACCAAGGTGTTAATATTTTAGAGGGACGTGAAGAGTTAGATTTTAGAGAAAGTCACTACTCTAAACATAGTGGTACTTTAGGAAATAGTTCACGAGAAGTCTCCTACACAGACAAAAATGATACTTCAATTAGCAGTAATATCACCGGTCAGAATGTCGTAATCCTTACTAAAGATGATCTCAATATTCAAGGGAGCAATGTCGTTGCTGACGAAAATGTCACGTTCGTTGCCGATAAAAATATCAATATCACGGCAAGTGAAGATCACTATTACCATGATGAAGAAGAGATTATTAAGAAATCAGGCTTAATGGGCGGCGGTGGTTTTGGTTTCTCTGTGGGTAAAAAAGCGCAGGAAACCTATGATGAAAATAGTTCTCTCATCCATAACGGCAGCATGGTAGGAAGCCTTGGCGGTAACGTCAATATCAAAGCTGGTGAAGACTATACGCAAGAAGGCAGTCACGTTAGTGCTGCGATCGGTGATGTGAATATCACAGCAGAATCTGTCGATATCAAAGCAGCAGAAGATGCTTATAGCAGCTATCACCGTGAGAAATTTAAACAATCAGGTTTAACAGTCTCTCTTGGTGGCAGTATCGTAGACGCGGTGAATCAAATTCAGAGCGTTCAAGAATCCATTAAAGATGTGGGCAAGAGTAAAAATGATCGCGTCAATGCAATGGCGGCGGTTAATGTGGCAATGGATCTTAAACGTTTAGGCGATTCTATGGGGGCAGCACAAGATCTATTGTCCAATGGAATGGCGAGTGATCAAACGGTTGCAAAAATAACGGCAACCATCGGCTCAAGTCAATCACAAAGTGAAACGTGGAGAGAAGATAAAGTTGCCTCAGGCAGCGCTATTCAAGCCGGTGGTAATGTCAATATTACGGCAACCGGCGGTGGAGAAGATTCCAATATCACGATCGAAGGCTCTTATGTCGGCGGCGGGCAATCAACAAATCTCACTGCTGACAATGATATTAATATTCTTGCTGGTGAAAATAAATCTACAGAAGATAGTAGAAACAGCAGCTCAGGCTGGAATGCCGGCGTTGTGGCTTCGATCGGGAAAGAGACAGGTTTTGGTGTCACAGCCGGCGCGAATAAAGGCAAAGGGAAAAGTGAAGGGAACGAGACCTACTACACGAATAGCGTTGTAGGTACAGAAACTGGAAAAACAACGATTACAAGTGGTGGCAATACCAATATTATCGGTGGTGAAGTTCATGGTAAAGGTGTTGAACTAGATGTTGGCGGTGATCTTACGATTGCTAGCACACAAGATCGCTCTGATTATCATAGTGAGCAGAAAGATTCTTCAGTTCAAGGAACGGTCATGTTTGGGGGTGGTGGCTCGGTCTCTGGAAGTCATAGCCAATCTAAAATCAATGCAAATCATCAATCCGTCACTGATCAAAGCGGCATTTTTGCCGGGGATGATGGCTTCCAAGTCAAAGTTGATGGGAATACACATCTTTCTGGTGGCGTTGTGGTTGCGAATGATAAGGCAGAAAAGGAAGGATTAAATAGCTTTGAAACCGGTACTATCACCTCAAATGATCTGGTAAACAAATCTGAATATGATGGTGAAGGTTTTGGCATTAGCGGTGGTTATGGTTATCAAAATGATGGCCCAAACAACCCGAAAGGCACAAATCCAACGCAGACAGAAACGGTACATGTGCCAGATGGCTCACATAGTATTAATAAAAATGTGGGCTATGGTAAGGATAAAGAGTCCGAAAGCAGTATCACCCAATCAGGCATTGGTACCAGCAATATTACGGTCACTAATAACGAGAAGCAAAAAGAGCTAACGGGTCAAACGGCAGAGGAAGCCGCGAAAGGAGTTGAGAGCGATCTCACAACGGAAACGGTTGCCGATAGTAGTGGTGCGATAGAGAACATCTTTGATAAAGATAAAGTCCAAGCAGAGATTGATCTACAGGTAAAAGTTACCCAGCAGTTTGATAGAACACGTCAGGATATGAAGCAGATCATCAATAAGAAGATTGATGAGTACAAAGATGCTGACCCAGAAAAAGCCAAAGATTGGCAAAATGCTGGCTTACTGCTCGATATGCTTGCCGGTGGTTTATCAAGCCCCGGAGATGGCTTATTAGGTTCACTTTCCGGAGCGGCGAATCCACTAGTTGCACAAACAATAAAAGGACTAACAGATGGTACCCTTGATAAAGGTGGCTTAGGTCATATTCTCGCCCACGGAATTGCCGGTGCAGCGATGGCAGCTGCAAATGGCGGAGATCTACTTTCAGGCGCATTAACCGCCGGTGGAGCAGAAGCTTTAGCCCCTATTATCGCTGAATTCCTTTATGGTAAAGAAGCGAAAGACCTGACGGCAGATGAGAAAAACACTTTAAGCGCGATTATCGGAATCCTAGGAACTGGCGCCGGTGCTTTAACGGGAGACTCAGCCATCGATGCCGTAATTGGTGATAGCGTTGCAAGCAACGCGGTAGAGAATAATTACCTCAAAAAGGATCAGGTTAAAAAACTTCATCAAGAATATTGGACTCTAGGGCTGTCTGAAGATGATGCCGATAAAATTATAGAAAAATATAAAGCTTTGAGTCACCTTCAAGATGAAGAGCTTATTAGTATATGTAGTAACAGCCCCTCATCTGTGCAATGCACTCAGTTAATAAAAGAATCTTTAGATTATAATGGTGGAGTGTGGGGGCCTGGAGAAAAAGTACGAGAAGATTTGCTGGGTGATCAGGCTTTATCATCAGCCTTATTATTAGACTTACTCTTTAATGGTAAAGAAGCTCAAGAATATTTTAAAGATCGAATAGATACAATTGATGATAGAGCTAACTTTTTTGGAATTAATAGTGATTATTATTCTGGTAAAGGTATAGATATTAGATGGTTTGGAGTTGCTGAAGATGTTAGTAGGGATTTTTTAACAGGCTTAGGAGCGGATGGTTATGGTTCTTATGCTTCATTTTGGGTGGGAAATTTTGTGGGGGGTGGGAGCCTTTCAGGCGGAGGAAGCTTATATGATTGGAGGGATGAGGCTGGAAATGCTTTAATAGGAGGAGGTTTTAATAACTTTAAAGATGCATTTAACAACCAATATCAATCTACCAAAAAATGGGATATGGATCAGTTAAAAGGTGAACAGAAAGTACTAGATCCTATTCATAATAAATACTTGAATGATTGGGGGCTGATTCGTCTTTTTGCCATACCAAAAGGGATTGACAATATAAAATCGTATGATGATCGAGTGCAATATGGCTGTGAACAAATGGGATATTGTAATTAAAAGGCGGTGAAAAATGAGTTTTTTGATAGGGGGGTTGCAAGTCTTTTTTTTTATTATACTTTGTGGGATTCCCATTATTAATATTTTTATAGTAGTAAAGTATTACAGAGGGGTATTTCCAAGAATATTATCTTATTTATTTTTTGTTGTTTTTTATTTGTTTATTGCAGTTTATTTAATATTTTACCCGTCAGTTTTTGTTGCTAATTATATTAAAGTGGATTTAAATTTTAATAAATATATTGATTTTTTTGTAGTACCTTTTTTGATTTTTCTGGGTTTTTTCTGGGGGTGGGTATTCTCTTTAATATTCCGTCTTTTTTTAAAAAAGCGGGATATTACAGTCATTTTTTTTCAAAGTAGTTTGTATACGGTGTTAGCAATAGTTGTATATATAGCAATCTCAACCACATCTAAAGTTTGAATATATAAAATCAATGCAAATCATCAATCCGTCACTGATCAAAGCGGCATTTTTGCCGGGGATGATGGCTTCCAAGTTAAAGTTGATGGGAATACACATCTTTCTGGTGGCGTTGTGGTTGCTAATGATAAGGCAGAAAAGGAAGGATTAAATAGCTTTGAAACCGGTACTATCACCTCAAATGATCTAGTAAACAGATCTGAATATGATGGCGAAGGTTTTGGCATTAGCGGTGGTTATGGTTATCAAAATGATGGCCCAAATAATCCGAAAGGCACCAATCCTACGCAGACAGAAACGGTACATGTGCCAGATGGCTCACATAGTATTAATAAAAATGTGGGTTATGGTAAGGATAAAGAGTCCGAAAGTAGTATCACCCAATCAGGCATTGGTACCGGCAATATTACGGTCACTAATAATGAAAAGCAAAAAGAGCTAACAGGTCAAACCGCAGAGGAAGCCGCGAAAGGAATTGAGAGCGATCTCACAACGGAAACGGTTGCCGATAGTAGTGGTGCGATAGAGAATATCTTCGACAAAGATAAAGTCCAAGCAGAGATTGATCTACAGGTAAAAGTTACCCAGCAGTTTGATAGAACACGTCAGGATATGAAGCTGATTATCAATGAGAAGATTGATCAGTATAAAGATTCTGATCCAGAAAAAGCGAAAGGTTGGCAAAATGCTGGATTGCTGCTTGATATGCTTGCCGGTGGTTTATCGAGCCCCGGAGATGGCTTCTTAGGTTCACTTGCCGGAGCAGCAAATCCTGCAGTAGCGCAAATGATCAAAGGAATGGTCAATGATGGGACGCTTAAAGAAGGTGGTTTAAGTCATATTCTCGCACACGGAATTGCTGGTGCTGCGATGGCAGCGGCAAATGGCGGAGATCTACTTTCAGGTGCATTAACCGCCGGCGGAGCAGAAGCCTTAGCACCTATCATTGCAGAATTCCTTTATGGAAAAGGAAAAACTCCCGAAGATTTAACCGCCGATGAGAAAAATACCCTAAGCGCCATTATCGGAATCTTAGGAACCGGTGCCGGCGCATTAACGGGCGACAGTGCAATTGATGCGGTAATCGGAGATAGCGTTGCGACCAATGCGGTGGAGAATAATTATGTTTTAAATAAGATTGATAATTGTAAAAACCTATCGAGTAAAGAATGTGGTCGAGCGGGTGATTTGGTTAATCAGATCTTTGAATATAATCCTGAATTACCAAGTTTAGATGACTTAAATAGTTTGCTTTCTAATTGTGAAACAGAATCGTGTGCAGTTAAAGTTTTACAGGAACATCATAAAGAGATTAGTG
The DNA here is from genome assembly GCF_055813795.1 of Ignatzschineria sp. PL_is040. Lineage (NCBI taxonomy): Bacteria > Pseudomonadati > Pseudomonadota > Gammaproteobacteria > Cardiobacteriales > Ignatzschineriaceae > Ignatzschineria > Ignatzschineria sp. PL_is040. The sequence goes on along the minus strand of NZ_JBVPGU010000002.1, from coordinate 289,244 downwards.
ATGCAACTCTAGCAACGATTAAAGAGATGGGGATACAGGGAGAATTAAGTCGAGAAGATATAGCCTTTATAGAATCGATGGTTGGTTCCGAGATATTAGCGCAACTTCAAGGGAACTCTGGGGAAATTGGTGGTGGAAAATTATGGCAACATGAGTTATTAAACTCTTGGACTAATGGTCAGGAGCTTTACTCTTTTTTAGATAATGAATATCGTATTAAAGAGCTTATGAATGAAGGTTATTCACCGGAGGACGCTGCAGCCAAAGTTGGAAAAGAAGAGTTCTTAACGACCTTAGCCTCAATACTTGTGGGGGGGGAAAGTGGTAAAAAGCCAAGTACAAACAAAGTCACTGATGGTAAGACCTCTGTAGAGACTAGTAACAAAGATAAAGGAAAAGGAGAGTCTGGAAAGCAAGGGCAGACATCGGATAATAAACCGAATACAGATAAAGATTTGAGTTCTTCGGCAATTGTTGGACAAAAAAGCTTAGATCAATTACCTAAAAATGTGCAAGATATGTATATTAAGTATTCTCAGTCAGATTGGAAAGGTGGTGTATCTGGACAAAGTCCAGGAACCAAAGCGGGTGGAAGATATAACAATGATCCTCCTTCATTACCAACTACAGATAAATCTGGAAATGCAATTAGTTACAAAGAATATGACGTGAATAATAAATTGCCACAAGAAAAAAGAGATGCTGAACGATTTGTCCGTGGAAGCGATGGTTCAGTATATTATACAAAAGACCATTATGAATCATTTATAAAAGTTAAATAATAAGAGGTAACTATGGATTGCTTATTTAAAGACCCCATATTTTTTTTAAAAGAAGGAGATAGCTTTTTATTAGATAAAGCCAAAGAAAAAAATTTTTTTATTGCTGAGCTCAATGGGGGAGTATTGCACGATAAAGATTCTGTATTATTTGCAATGCATCAGATATTTCAGACTCCTGATTATAATATTTATAATTTAAATTCTTTAAATGATTGGCTAGGGGATTTAAGTTGGCTCGGAAATAAAGCAGGATATATTGTTTTAATTAAAAAAATTGACGATTTTTTAAAAGAAGATGTCGTATTTAAAAATAAATTTTTATCTTTTTTGAGTAGTTTTACATCCTATTGGAAAGAAGAAGTACAGCATGTTGTTGTGGGAGGAGAAACTAAAGAGTTTTATGTATGTGTGAGTTTATAAAGGGGATTAATACTTTATTAAGTTAACAGTCCAGAATATGAGGGCGAAGGTTTTGGGATTAGCGGTGGCTATGGTTATCAAAATGATGGTCCAAACAATCCGAAAGGCACGAATCCAACACAGACAGAAACTGTCAATCTTCCCGATGGCTCGCATAGTGTCAATAAAAATGTGGGTTACGGTAAGGATAAAGATTCTAAATCGAGCGTCACGCAATCGGGCATTGGTACCGGTAACATTAAAGTTACGGATAACGAGAAGCAAAAAGAACTCACAGGACAAACTGCCAAGGAAGCAACGAAAGGGATTGAGAGTAATCTCACCACAGAAACCGCAGATGCGGCCAATGCTGCAATGGATGCTTATTATCTTGGTAAATCGGGAGAAACAGCGAAGAATATCTTAGCAGGTGCCCTAGCTTCCGGCGGCGCAGAAGCCCTAGCCCCAATCATCGCAGAATTCCTCTATGGCAAAGGCGATCATCCAGAAGATTTAACCGCCGATGAGAAAAACACCTTAAGCGCGATTATCGGAATCCTTGGGACAGGTACAGGTGCATTAACGGGAGACAGCACAATTGATGCTGTGATCGGTGACAGCGTTGCAGCCAATGCGGTGGAGAATAATTATTATGGTTGGTTAGTTCTCGGGAGTAGTTCAATTGAAGGAACTGTTTTAGCGGGAGGCTCATCAACTCTTATTGATAAAGAAGAGTTGGGACAGGCTGCTGCTGAACTATTAGAATCTATCCTTAATAGTTTAGGTTATGGTGACCTAGATGACTATGCAAATGAAGATGGTGATATTGATCTAGGTGCTTTAGATTCAAGGGCTTTAGAAGAGGTTAAAGCTCAAACGAGAGAAGCTCATGCATATGCTCTTGGAAAAAGAGACCAGATTGATAATTCATATTTTACAAATAATGAATTTGGCCAACTACTCGGCCAAACTTTAGAAATAGTCGGTGTGGATGATCGCGGGAATCCTGTATATTCAGCAAATAGTAAGGGCGCTGGCGATTGGATTAACCGAGGTGATAAGGTTGTCTTATCAGATGATGGTCAAACGTGGGATGTTTATACAGAGGATGGATATTTTTTATCTTCTCTCGATATAAACGGGACGAAGAGTCGCTATATAACAGGTCTGAAAAAAGGGAGTAAATTAGTATTTAATCCTGCAACCTCTGAAGATTTTGGAAATACTTTAGTGACAATTCCGCCTAAAGTGGATAATCCCCAAGAAGGATATATAAGACCTGAAGTTAATATTCCCAATCATACTGGGGATATGAGCGGATCAGGTAAAGTAGACACTGGCGTGATTGTTGGTGGAGGAAGTCAGGCTGTTGATCTTAATGATCTGGGCGGGAATATTCTTGAGAGTGAGAAATTAACGAACAAAGAAAGAGCTGAAGCTGCTAATGGTTTGGGATATAAGCAAAGAATACCACCACAAAAATTACCGTTTAATTCTCATGGGCAGCCTGGTTATTGGAATGGGAAAAATTATATAACTCCCGATATTGATGGGCATAACGTAACAAATGGTTGGAAAGTTTTTGACAGAAGGGGTAAGAGAATCGGAACCTATGATGCAGATTTAAATTTTATTAAGGATTAATAGTATGTTTGATATAAAAATAGAAGATGAGAAGAAAATTTTATACGAAGAGGAAGGTTTTTTTGGGGAAATTATAATAAATTCTTTTAGGGAGTCTTTTTTCTTGCCAACTTCCTATTGGACAGTAGAGCAATATAAAGAATCTTGGAAAAGAGCGATAGATTTAGGGGTGTTAAATAATAACCCTACTGTTCTTGCTGTTTCTATGAGAGACCCTGAATTTATGAACTTTATTTTTACGTGGGTACTTTATCCGGAGAATAGTAGGGTATTTATTCAAAATACTATTTTATTTAAAGAGGAAATTAAGGATTTTCAGGTTGAGAATATTAATAGTTATATTGGAACTCGAGAGACTATAAATGAGGATGGAGATAAAATTTCAGAGTGGGAGGCCTCTAAAGAAGATGTTTTGAAATTTAGAGATAGACTATAAAGTTTGATTAATTTATAGATTTAGATATCCAAAAATAAAGCTGAAATAACGAAGGATCTATTTATTGGTGCAGGCGAAGATTCCAACATCACGATCGAAGGCTCTTATGTTGGTGGCGGAAAATCTACGAATCTCACTGCTGATAATGATATTAATATTCTTGCTGGTGAAAATAAATCTACAGAAGATAGTAGAAACAGCAGCTCAGGCTGGAATGCCGGCGTTGTGGCTTCGATCGGGAAAGAGACAGGTTTTGGTGTCACAGCCGGCGCGAATAAAGGCAAGGGAAAAAGTGAAGGGAACGAGACCTACTATACTAATAGCGTTGTAGGTACAGATACCGGAAAAACGACCATTGTTAGTGGTGGCAATACCAATATTATTGGCGGTGAAGTCTATGGAAAAGGCGTCGAGCTCGATGTCGGCGGAGACCTCACAATTGCTAGCGTCCAAGATCGCTCCGATTATCATAGTGATCAGAAAGATGCTTCGATTCAAGGCACTTGGATGTTTGGAACAGGCGGATCTGTCTCAGGCAGTTTTAATCAATCCAAAATCGATGCCAATCATCAATCGGTTGCAGATCAGAGCGGCATTTTTGCCGGCGATGATGGTTTCCAAGTGAAAGTGGATGGCAATACGTATCTTTCAGGCGGTGTTGTTGTGGCTAATGAAAAAGCAAAGTTAGAAGGTCTTAACAGCTTTGAAACCGGCACTATCACCTCAAACGATCTTGTGAATCAATCAGAATATGATGGTGAAGGTTTTGGCATTAGCGGTGGTTATGGTTATCAAAATGATGGGCCAAACAATCCGAAAGGAACCAATCCAACACAGACAGAAACGGTCACTCTTCCGGATGGCTCGCATAGCATTAATAAAAATGTGGGTTACGGTAAGGATAAAGAGTCTGAATCGAGCGTCACACAATCGGGAATTGGTACCGGCAACATTAAAGTGACGGATAACGAGAAGCAAAAAGAACTCACAGGACAAACTGCCGAAGAAGCAGCAAAAGGGATTGAGAGCAATCTCACCACAGAAACCGTGGCTGATAATAGCAGTGCTTTAGAGAATATCTTTGATAAAGAGAAAGTCCAAGCAGAGATCGATCTACAAGTTAAAGTCCGTCAGCAGTTTGACCGAACGCGTCAAACTTTGATATTCATAGCAAAATTTTCTGCTACATCAAGCCTAAACCTAGGCAGGTTTTTAGTGGGGATTATAAAAACTTCGTTAAAGAGAGCGATCTATATCAGAAGATGTTCAAATAAAGATATATTAAATAATGTTATGTTTCTGTAAATTGTTATAAAAAAGAAATATAATATTGTTATAGATAGAGATAAGAGATTAAAATTTCTTAGATAAGATCATTCGTTAAATTTTTGAATCTAGAAACGATTTGATTTTGATTTTAAATAGAGAACTCTAGTGTTAGTAATTTAAGGTTTAATTTAAGGTTTAATTTAAGGTTTAATTTAAGATTTAATTTAAGATTTAATTTAAGGTTTTATATTTTTAAGCTTTTAATTGTCTTTTTTAAAGGAGATAGCAGATGATCCGTTGTGTACGTATGTGGACAGGTGAAGATGGGAATTCCCATTTTGAAGAGGGAACATTGGTGATGAAAGAGGGGGAACGCGGTGATTTTATTGGGCTTCCTATTGCGGTGAATCAACTCTCATTTCGTGAAACAACCTCAGGTGGATCATTTGATTGGCATAAAGATCCTGTTCCTCGCTTTGTGATTACCCTCTCAGGAACATTAGAGTTTGAGATGGCTTCAGGAGAGACATTTCAGATTAAACCCGGCGATATTCTATTAGCACAAGATAATACCGGTACCGGTCATAAGTGGCGTTTAGTGGATGATGAACCATGGCGTCGTGCTTATGTTGTCTATGATGAAAAGAGTGATTTAACTTTTAAACCATTAAGTAATCAATAAGAGAAGTAATCAATAAGAGAAGTAATCAATAAGATAAGGAGTCGATTGATGAAGAAAAATGTGAGTGAGAAGACAGATATTGTCTTAATTGGTGCCGGGATTATGAGTGCAACTTTAGGGACTTTTCTTAAAGAACTTGATCCTGCGCTCAATATTACGCTCTTTGAACGCCTTGATGATTGTGCCAAAGAGAGCTCCTACTCATGGAACAATGCAGGTACAGGTCATGCTGCAAACTGTGAGATGAATTACACACCACAACGAGCAGATGGGACTGTCGATATCAGTGAAGCGTTAGAGGTAAATACCGAATTTGATATTTCGCGTCAATTTTGGAGCTATCTTGTCAATAAAGGCAAGATTAAAGATCCTGGTGAATTTATCCACTCATGTCCTCATATGAGTTTTGTGCAAGGTGCTGAAAGTGTCAAATATCTTAAGCAACGTTTCGATGAGATGTCTGCACATCACTGCTATCACGGGATGGAATACTCCGATGATTTTGATCAGATTGCAAAGTGGACCCCTCTCATTACAGAAGGAAGAGATCGTAATCAGCCGATCGCAATGACACGGATGATCACCGGTGCCGATGTCGATTATGGTGCATTAACACATATTCTTATCTCCGAGCTTGAGCAACAATCGGGATTTACATTGCATTACAAGCATGAAGTTAAAGATCTAAAACGTGATAGTAATGGCGAGTGGTTGGTGACGGTTAAAGATCTCGATACCCATGAGAAGCGCGTGATCTCTGCGAAGTTTGTCTTTATTGGTGCTGGCGGCCGTGCTATTGAGTTACTACAAAAATCAGAGATTCCAGAAGGGAAAGGTTATGGTGGTTTTCCTGTTGGGGGAATTTGGCTTCGTTGTGATGTACCGGATGTGGTCGAACAACATCATGCAAAGGTCTATAGTAAAGCGGCGAAAGGGTCGCCACCGATGTCTGTTCCACACCTTGATACGCGCATTATTGGTGGAAAAAAATCGTTGTTATTTGGTCCTTATGCCGGTTTTTCCACAAAATTCCTCAAACATGGCTCCTATGCGGATCTCTTTAAATCTGTTCGTCCGGGTAATATTCTGCCGATGCTTGATGTTGCAAAGGATAATATGGGCTTGGTGGAGTATCTTATCGGACAAGTGTTACAGACCCATCACCATCAGTTCGGTGAGCTTCAGGCATTCTATCCCTTAGCAAAACCGCATGATTGGGTTGAGGTCATTGCCGGACAACGTGTTCAGATCATTAAACCAGATAAACCAGAGAAAGAGGGAATCTTACAATTTGGTACTGAGCTTGTGAGTAGTGAGGATGAGAGCTTAGTTGCACTTTTAGGTGCTTCCCCCGGAGCATCAACCGCAGCTTTTATTGCACTCAATGTTCTTAAGAAGTGCTTTAGTCAGCAATTAGCAGATGGTTGGCAGAAGAAGCTTGAAGAGATCATTCCAACCTTTGGTATCGATCTAAAAGTAGATGCTGATGCCTGTCGTGAGACACGTCAAAGAACAGCAAAAATCCTCAATTTAGAGTTTATTTAATGCTTGTCTTGCCATCAATCTAAAAATTATCAATAGAGATAAAGGTTCAAGACCATGATATTACATACAATATTAGCGGCTCTCGGGCCGATTGTTTTGGGTTTATTAGTCGGCTGGGGTTCGGGTAAGACTGGATTTGTGAAACGAGAGTATACTCAAGCTTTTGCAGACTTTGTTGTAAAGATTGCCCTTCCATTTGCCCTCTTTTTAGCGGCGATTCAATCCTCTCCAAAGGTTTTGTTGGATGTGGATTATATGCTCGCTTTAGCGGTGGGATTAGTGGTGACTTATGTTGTGGGCTTTGCTGCCGGGAAGCTTTTTTTTAAACATAACAAAAAAGATGCCGCAATGCAGGCACTCTGCGTCTCCTTTCCTGATATGGCGTACTGTGGGCCACCGGTTCTTCTTGCGACCGTTGGATCATCGGGTCTGATTGCAATGGTGATGGGAAATTTGATCTATACGGTCTTTATTATTCCTTTCACATTGATGATGATCAGTACAAATAGTAATAAAGGGGGCATGTTGAAGAGTATTTGGCATGCTGTATCACAACCGCTTGTTTTCCTTCCTATTTTAGGGGCAATATTAGCGATTATGGGAGTTAAACTTCCGGAAATTGCACAAAATTCCGTTAATGAACTTGGTAAAACATCGGGTGGGGTAGCGCTCTTCTTCTTAGGCTTATTGATCTCCGGTATCAAGTTGCGTGCTAATGTGGAGATTATCTTCAACGTCTTTGTGAAAAACTTTGTTCAAGGGGCATTGATTTTAGGAACAGGGTTACTTCTCGGCTTAGAGGGGGAGTTATTAAAATCAGCTTTCTTAATCGGTGTATTGCCCACAGCAACAGCAGTACCGGCATTAGCGGTGGGAAATCAGGCGTATCAAGATACTTCTGCCGGGACGGTATTATTGAGTACGTTAATGGCATTAGTCTCTATTATCATTGGTGTAACCATTGTCGATCTTATTTAAAGAATCTGAAAAGCATCTGATTTTTCTGAGATTGCGCCATATCCATGTTTATTAGTTGAGTGAGCGATATCAGCTCATTAGTAAAACCCCAATATCATTTGAGATTGGGGTTTTATTTTGGATGATACCTAAATGGTACATGGATGGTATGGGGATAGTAGAGGGATTATGTATTGAGAGGAATGGCGGATAGTGAGATCTCTATATGGGATTGATAAGATGTTAATAGACGTTTAATAGACGTTTAATAGATGTTCAATGTGTGACTAATAAGCTCTGATTATGATGATTAATAGTGCTGACGCCTATTAAGGTATAAAATAGAGCGGAGCCGATGTTGGTATCGCCCCATATCGATTGTAGGTACATATCGATTGTATATTAGAAAGGAATAGAGAAAAGATTATGAGCAACATTGTAAAAGAAGTTTTTTATTTAGAGGGACATCCCCATATTACCCTCAATAATCTTCTGAAAATGACAGGAGTTGCCGAAACTGGTGGTCGGGCAAAATTGATGGTCAGTGATGGATTAGTAAGTGTCAACGGAGAGCTCGAACTGCGTAAGACAGCAAAAATATTGGCCGATAGTTGCGTCACGGGAGAAGGTTTTGAGATTACCGTTCTTGCTGGGGATGGGGTTTAATTCGACGTGTTCAACACAATGAATAATTTGGATAAATGATCCGAATAAATAATTTAGATGGGTGAATCAACTAGATTAAAGGAGAAGAGGAGCCATTATACAAGGCTCCTCTTTATCATTTTATACAGATTATAGATTTGATGATTTTGTTTTTAAGGGCGCATCTAATAGTGCTTTAACATTAAGAATAATAAGCTCATTATCATCAGCGGTATTAGGAAGGCGACTGCTTGAAAATGGCAGATTATTATCATTTCCTACAATAATCTCTTCATCATTGACGATATCTACATTTTCAATTGTGAAGAAAGGGAAAACAAAGTGTCCATTACTGAGCGGTTTGCGCGAGAGATTATTCGGATCTTCGATCTCTAATAGATCGATATAACCTATTTTATCGACATCTTTATTTTGGTTATCTTTATTGAGTGCGATTTTATAGATACGTTTAAATTGCGGGAGATTCTCTTCTGGAAAACAGTTTGCTCTCACATCATTTTTACAAACGAACTCTATAACGCCCTCCCCATTATCCCGTTCAATAACAAGCGCATATTGATCGTCAATCATATTAAAATCACCGATTGATAAACCGGGTTTTTCGAGGGGGTAATACCAATAATTGCCACTCCATTCCTCTTTTACGACATCAAATTCTAAAATAATCAGATTATTACCATCGCTATCGACAAGAGCACCTTCTAAGAGAGGATAGAGTTTAGAGCCATCACGGCTCACTGCCATCCCCTCAAATCCTTTTGAGCGTAGAACTTCAAAATTAAGTTTTTGTTCGGGATTACCTGGAGTTGTTAAGCTGTAGTGATCTGGTGATCGTAATCGTTCTCCTTGAAAATAAGTCTCATAGAGCGCGACTATACGACCATCTGTTGTTGCTTGGATGAGATAGGGACCAAATTCATCACCTATCCAGAGATAACCGCCGGCAAATTGAAAGCTCTCTGGATCAAGGTCTGCTCCAGTTAGATAGCGCTTTTCGGTTGCTTCATTTTGAATACGGAAAGGAATTTTCTTATCTGGGTCATGTAAAAAGATAGTTTTTAATCGTTTAAACTCATTATTATCAAAATCAATATCATATTGGTTGAGGTAGAGCATAAAGTCGGGGGAGTTTTTGGCACTACCAGCTCCATTATCAGTTAATAGCCAATATGAGCCATCAGCCATTTTTTTGATTCCAGAATGACCTTGTATCGGTTGGCCTTTAAAGGGGAGTGAGACTCCCGTTGGGCGACCCATCGATTTTCCCTCAATTGAACCGACCACATCATTACGAAGATTTTGTGTGAACTTACCACTGATTTGAAGATCATTAGGTGCATCGTTAGGTGCAGGAATCATACTCTCTGCGGGAATATAGGCGTGAGCGGTTAAAGTTGCCGGATATTTTTCACTTGCGAAAGAAGGAGCAGTTGTTGAGACAAGAAGTGACAGTAGAAGTGCGGCGATAGGTTTAATGTATGTTGAAGAGGGATATGTTGAAGAGGAAATTGTCATGAGAGACCCCTTTTTAAGTAGGTTGATAACAGGTTGAGTCTCTATCCTACAAACCCTTTTTAACAGGATAATTACAGAGAGTTGTTATTTATTACGCAACTCTCTCTTTATTTAATAGGATTATCATATTCCCCTTTTGTAGGAGATTTGATAAGCCATATCAGCCTTATTTGTAATGAGATATAAATCTATGCTGCTCGCAATTTCTTCACCATCTCTACAAGATATTGACGCACATCTAGTGCTGATGTCGCCTCTTGTTCGAAGGTGAAGCGGAAAAATGCCTCATCATGCGCCACAGTAAATCCATATTGATCCACTTCTACCATGCGGACAAGATCAGGTTTCGTTACAGTAGTTTGCGTATTGAGATAGAGTAGAAGGGCATCATGGTGATCGGCATTCATATGATCGATCATCTCCGATTCAGATTTTTCATCAAAGATTGTCGGTGCAAGAATAGTGTCGTAGTCAACCCAATGAATCTCTCCAAATCCATTGATGTAGCGCGCTTTTTTAGGTTTTAAGAGATAGAACTGGAAGTTGTGAACTTTATGGTAACGACTACTTTCAGGATAGAAGCGCTCATAGCGCTTGGCAATTGCCGGGACCTCTTCTTCAGTCGCGGCTTTGACATCACCAAGAATGGTTAATCTCCAGCCTTTTTGAATATTATCTTGATCATCATTATGGAGTGTTAGAGAGGCTTTGGGATTCTCCTTAACATTCTTAGTATGTTGGGCGATATCTGCAATGAGGAGAATAATTTTGTCAATGACTCTTATAAGACATATTAATGTCGACTGAATAGAATAGAGTTATAGGGGTGATGCTCTTTTCGCTATTAACGCTGCTATTAGACTGTTATTACAATATTTTTGGGTGTAGAGCTATCTCTTGTAGGAAGAGATTAAAATTTTGCATCATTTTTGGGTGAGTAATAAATACGCAGTGTGAAAGGTGATTTGCGGTAAAGGTGTTGTGAATCTCTACTCAAGAGATCCATGAAGAGCGCAGTGAAGAGAGCAGTGAGGAGAGCAGTAAAAAAGGCCTCATTGAGGCCTACAGTATTATCACGGGGTTTTATACGGAGAATCTTGCTCCCTTCTTACTTAAAAGGCGGTCGATACTCAAAGTCGCTACTCGCTTGATGATCATCAAAGATGGGAAGCGGTGATTTTTTAGTAAAGAGTTGATTGATAAAGAGATTAGGAAAGAGTTCGATAGTGGTATTGAAGGTCTCAACATTTGCATTAAAAATACGGATGCTTGCAGCTACATTTTTTTCAAGTTCACTAAGTTCTTGCATAAATTGCTGATAAACTTCAGAGGCTTTGAGAGAGGGGTAATTTTCGGCCACCATATTGAGCTGAGAGAAGAGCATTTTTGATTCATTGTTAATCTCTCGTAGCTGCTCTACGCTACTATTTTCGGGGGCAATATTTTTAAGAGATGAGCGCAGTACAGTAATATTTTGTAAGAGATCTGCTTCATGAATTTTATACTCTTCGACCATTCGCTCTAATGTTGGAAGGAGTCTGTTTTTTTGCATCTGTTGAGTGATCACATCGGCCCAAGCTCGCTGTGTGGCATTGTAGTAGGCGATAATACGGTTATGAATCGTAATGATATAGATAATCAGTAAGAGGGGGATAAGGAGCGTAATAATAAGTGGGATCGACATCAATTATTTTCCTGAAATAGTGGGTTAAGGTTGTTCGTAAGCTCTATTTTTAAGACCTATTTGTAAGACCTGTTTGTAAGTTCTTTCTATTTGGACTGTTTAGTTAAGATCATTTTGCACAGCTTCGATGAGGAGATGGCTCTATTTTAGCTGAGAGAGAAGATTTTTTATCAGAGGAATGATCTTTTGGAGCTGAGGGAGTTCTCGTTTCTCTTGTAGTTCGGCAATAAAAGCATCAAGATGCTGAAGATCATAATTTTGTTGCGCGTGCATGAGATCTCTATTATCGAAAGCGATCAGTAACTGTTGATTGAGTTCTATATTCATATTCTTAAACTCCTCACTCTGTATCAGTAGTTGCTCTACAATTGTCGGCGTCAATATCTTCGCAGCAAAGTGTTGCTCTGAGGTATAGAGTGAAAAACGCTTGCGGAAGGCTAAAGAGGCCGGCAGATAGTCGCTCTTTCTCTCTTTTAAGTAGCGATCTGCGGTTATTTGTAGTAAAGGGCGCTCGTTGTCTTTCAAAAATTTGGGATCAAGTAATAAGCCATATCGATGGTAGTGGTGGTAGATTTTGCGGTTTTTGGGTTTTCCATCACTCCCTTTCTCCTCAACGATCTCTTCATCCACATAATGAAAGTGAAAGTAGTAGAAGGGGATCGAGGTTAATCCAATATCGATAGATCCCTTTAAGAGCTCTGGAATTTCCCGGCGATAATTGCCCCGATCGAACTCTCTAAATCGTTGTAGTAGATCGCTTACCGGCAAGACGTTAGGATCGATAGGGGTGATCTGATTATCAAAGAGGAGATCGCGGTAGAAGATCTTTTCCGAGAGCTGTTTAGGTAGCTTTTCTCGTCGATAGAAGCGAACAGCAAGGATGATCGCAATAAAGAGCGCAAGCATTAAAAGAAAGAGGAAAAAACCTTCCCCTTTCTCCTGATAGAGAAAAAATCCTGTAATAAAGAGCAGAAGATCCGCGCCAAAGTAGAAGAGGTAATCTCGCCGATCAAATTGAAGCGGCGTGATCTCTCGCATCGATTCAGCTATCTTGAGTAGCTCTTGAGCGGATTGAGCCTGATCGATCTTTTCCGAAGCTTGGGTGATCTTCTGCCATAGTAGACGATTGTGTTGTATCACCTGGAATATTTAGCCCCACTAATCTTTTAACGTTTTTCAGCTGTAGTAGGGGTGAAAATGGTGTAGCGAACACGATAGTTAATCTTCTTCTCTCTCTCCGCAGGAAGAGAGATATTCCAGATAGCACTCTCATTTTTTAGAACTGCCGGCGGTTGCTGAGCCACAATCTCCCAATTGATTCCTTCTCCGGGGTAGAAGTTCTCCGTCAACTCAACATTGACCGCTTCACTTTTGCGATTATTGATTGTGAGCTGATAACTTACCTCCCACTCATCAGGATTAATAATATGGTATTGCTGTTGCTCTCTGGTGAGGGTGACATCAAAAGCAGATCCCATATTGAGTGATATCTCTTCGCCTGATGCGCTATTTGCGAGCGCATCTTCCCCAAGGAAAGTGGGTGTTTCGCCCTCCATTTGGTAGAGGCGAATGGTGCCAGAGGGTAGCGCAAATCCAAGTTGATCTTCCTTCTTATTATTAAAGTAGAGGGTGATTGCCGCATTTTGTGGTGATGATTGAGCTGCAAGACGCTGGCTAGGACTTACATTATTAAAATGGTAAACCTTCTGGTAAGGGATTTTTTCTGCTGTAAAGAGAGCAACTTGACTCTGCTCTTGTTGTTGGAGGTTAAATGTTCCAGGTAGAGAGAAGCGTTGATAATCGCTGATACTTTCAGGGGCAATATGATCTCTCTGTGGCGCCGCAGCGGCTTTGACCATAAAGCTTTCTCGATAGAGTGGTGCGCGATTGAGGAGGTTGAGATTCCCGGCAATGAGTGAGATTTCGCTACTGTTAAAATCGATACCGCTCTGATTGTTAATGGTTGCCCATCCCTCTAAGCGAAACAACTTCTCCTTCTCATCAAGTTGTGCAATATAATCGCTACTCCAACTCACTCCTCGTGTGAGGTAATTGAGATTTGCTCGGTAAGGGGTGATCGTTTTAGGTAGATTCTCTAAGAGAAGAGAGAGTACCGGAGTGCGATTTAAACCTTTAGGAATCTCTTTAAAGGCGAGTCTTGCATCTGCTGGAAGGCCTGATTCGATGCGATCTTCATACTGAAGAAGGAGACCCCCATTGTTAGAGAGAATAATCGCTTTTTCTCGGCGTTCTTTAGGTGATTGCCAGATCACTTCAACTTCTTTGCCAATAGAGTAATCGATCAATGTTGTCGGGGAGAGTAGATTGCGATTGAGCTTCTTCTCTATTACGAGCGGAAGCACCTCTTTCTCTTCTGATGAGGTTGATTCATCTTGGCGCGGATTAAATTTTAAAAGTAATGATTCTACAATTGCTTCTGGGGCAATATTGGGGAGAAGAAGTACCGGTTCTTTTTCAGATAATTGAAAGGTGCGATTTTCTGAGACTAGCGCAATCCCTTCTTGGTAGATCGTCAGTTGTCGATCGATAAGATTCTGCTCTGAAGCTGATTCAGTAGCTAAAGAGAGAGGGCCGATCGGCAATAATAGGGTGAGAATCGTAGCTTGAAAGAGGGGGGATCGTTTCATTATCGAGATTCCTTTCTGTCCATTATTTTATTTAAGGGCTTTTATTTAGGGGCGTGCTACATAGATAGTGCTACAGATAATTATAGCGATTAATGGTTATTGGTAATAGATCTATAATAATAGACCTATAGTAATAGATCTATAATAGATTTATAGTTAATCCTTCTGTTGCTCTATTCTATTTGCCATATTCTATTTTCTATTTCTGTCATATTGCTATTTCTATAATAGCAATAGCATCTATGGTCGGCCCCATTATTTATGGGGAGTTTAATAAGTTAGGAATAAGTGCTATTAAGCTTGATATTTCGATAGGGATTTCGTAAAATGCCGAGATCGTTTACCAGCGACCCCTAACGTTGATTTAGAGTCAGTATCGTGAGAGTAATCTCTCGCCGGTATTCTCGTTACCGGCGGTATGCATGCTGGTTTTAAATTTTTTTGTTAGTGATTATTTATTTTGGAGTTTTCGATGAAAACATTTAGTGCAAAGCCTGCTGAAGTAACCCGTGAATGGTTTTTAATTGATGCAGAAGGAAAAACCCTCGGCCGTTTAGCGAGCGAAGTTGCAACACGCTTACGTGGTAAGCATAAGCCTGAGTTCACACCTCACGTTGATACCGGTGATTACATTGTTATCGTAAACGCAGAGAAAGTTCGTGTAACAGGTAACAAGCTTCAACAAAAAATTTATTATAAACATACCGGTTATGTTGGTCATTTAAGAGAGACTACTCTTGAAAAGATGTTGCAAACTAAACCTGCAAATGTGATCGAATTTGCGGTCAAAGGCATGCTCCCTAAAAATGCATTAGGAAGAGAAATGCTTCGTAAATTAAAAGTATATGCAGGTCCTGAGCATGCTCATGCAGCACAGCAACCAAAAGTTTTAGACATCTAATTTAAAGAAGAGAGAATTAATTATGGCAGCTAACCAAAATTACGGTACTGGAAGACGTAAAAGATCACAAGCTAGAGTGTTTTTACGTAAAGGTACAGGCAGTATTATTGTTAACGACAAATCACTCGATGATTACTTCCCACGCGAAGTATCACGCATGGTGGTTCGTCAACCGCTTGAGCTTTTAGAAGTTAGCGATCAATTTGATGTGATCGTAACTGTAAAAGGTGGTGGTTTGAGTGGTCAAGCTGGGGCGATCCGTCACGGCTTAACACGTGCACTTGTTGAGTATGATGAGGCGAATCGTGCGCCGTTACGTAAAGCAGGTTTCGTAACTCGTGACCCACGTAGCGTTGAGCGTAAGAAAATCGGTCTTCGTTCAGCACGTCGTGCAACTCAGTTCTCAAAACGTTAATAGTTATCGATATTTTGAGTATGATAAAAAATATCAAAGCCTTTCTTTCGAAAGGCTTTTCTTTTTGGAGAAAAGGTTCAATGAACCCTCACATGAGTCCTCATATATACCATACGAAAGATCATCCTATTAGAAATCGGCAGATCTCTAAAAACTCTTTACAGGTGATCAATCGGCTCAATAGCGCTGGCTTCAATGCCTATCTTGTCGGTGGTGGTGTGCGTGATCTTCTCTTGGGTTTATCCCCTAAAGATTTTGATATTGTGACAGATGCACATCCAAGTGAGATTCGTCGAGTATTCCGTAATAGTCGTATTATTGGACGTCGTTTTCGTCTGGTGCATGTTGTCTTTGGTCGGGAGATCATTGAGGTCGCTACTTTCCGCTCTAATGAAGCGAATGATCAATCGAAACATTATCAGACGAATCAGGAAGGGTTTGTAACACGAGATAATATCTACGGCACGATTGATGAAGATGCGCTTCGGCGAGACTTCACCATCAATGCGCTCTATTATGATGTTCGTAATCAGACCATTATCGATTATTGTAATGGATATCAAGATCTAAAGAACAGACGTTTATCATTGATCGGTGACCCGACAGAGCGATTCTTAGAGGATCCGGTCCGTATCTTGCGTGCGATTCGCTTTGAAGCAAAATTGGGATTAACGATCGATCCGGAACTGCTCCCCTTTATTGCAGAGCATCGTCATCTTCTTGCAACCGTTTCGCCAGCGAGAATGTATGATGAGGTTTTAAAACTCTTTTTAACAGGGCATGGTGAGCATTCTTACCATAGTATGATTACGCATGAGCTTTTCGAGATCCTCTTTCCATTAACCTATAATGCGTTAGAGCGAGAAGGATTTCCGGATCAGCATCTCCTCTTAAGATCGTTACAAAATTCAGATGAGCGTGCAGCTGCGGGATTAACGAGTTCTCCCTATTTTGTCTATGCCTCTCTGTTGTGGGCACCTTTTGTTGCAATTTATGAAAAAGAGATTGCAAAAGGTAAACGAAATAGTGATGCCTCTTCTAGCGCTATTGATGAAGTCTTTAAAGTACAGCATCAAATTACCGTCATTCCTCGTTATGTTCGTGAGTTTATTGAAGAGTTATGGGTCTTTCAATTCCGCTTACAAGCAAGAGTGATTCGTCAACCGAAACGTTTGATGGAACATCCCCGTTTTAAAGCTGCATATGATTTCTTACTTTTGCGTGCAGATGCGCAAGAGAGCGATGACGTGATTGAAAAGGCTCAATATTGGGAGGCGCAGTTTAAGGATTACGAACAGACACTTCTTGCAAAAGAGCGGGAAGCGGCAAGAGAAGAGCGTCGAGAAGGTAAACGTGCTGTAGCAGCTGAGATCAAAAATCATCAGCAGAATGATGATGCTTCGAATGAGCCTAAAAAGCGTCGGCGCCGTCCCCGAAGAAGAAATCGGAGTAAAGAATCGCCGGCAAAATCATAAGATAATGATGGGGAAATAAATCAATAACCCCTCAAGATGGTTGAGAACTATCTAGAACACTCTCTTAAGTTGATCGAAAGATCGGCATCGATAGTGTTTTAGGTAGTTTTTTTATGGGGTAAATATTTTGATATTGGATCTATTGATAATAGAAATGAATATATGTGATGAAACAATTTATTGAGTGATTTTTTTGGGGTGGGTAAATAGTGCTTTATTAGTCTATCAATAGCTATTTTGCTTGTTCGGGCATTGTATGGATTATTCTCTTGAGAGTGCAATAGGCATTATGTCGATATGTACCCTCGGTGATACTATTATTCATTTAGTTATTCATATAATTATTGATAGGGATGATTATATATAGTTGCTAGGATTAACAGTCTGTCCCTTGGTTCGAATTTCAAAGTAGAGAACGGTTCGCCCATCAAAACTATTCCCCATCGAAGCGATCTGTTGCCCTTTTTTCACCTTCATTCCCTCTTTAACATTGACAGAGGCAAGATATCCATAGGCAGAGTAGGTATCGGCATTATGTTTAATAATGATGAGCTGACCATAGCCTGAATTTCCTGTTCCGGCAAATACCACCTCGCCATTATGTGCTGCACGAACAGGTTGATTGAGTGTGCCGGCAATTTGTATCCCTTTTTGGCCAGGAAGATTGGGGTTATAGCTCTTCGTAATGGGGCCATCAGTCGGTTTTTGCCAACCACTAATACCGGTTGAGACTTTGTCTTTTGGTGCCGCCGGCGCTTTGGGCACAATAACGGTATTATCACGACGCGCAATTGCTTGTGGTGCGCTACTTCCTCTTTTCTCTCTTACTGCTGATCCTGCCTTACCGCTGACACGTAAGACCTGTCCTGTATGAATGAGATTGGGGTTGGAGATATTGTTCAATTTCTGCAGCTGCTGAAGTGACATATTATGTGCCCGCGCAATCTGACTGAGAGAATCGCCGGGACGTACAGTATAACTACCCGATGAGCTACAAGCCTGGATAATGAGGAGTGCTGATAAGATAAATGTTACTCGTTTTAAGCGCATAATATTTACTTTCTATATTAAAAAACCCCAAAAAGAAGAAGATATCTTACCATCATTCCTCTTTGAGGGGTATCTCTATGATCTATTTTATAATCTACTATTGTGTTCGCTCGATTAGTAAAACTGGCAGTGCATTTTTACTTAATTGAGCGGGTCAGTTGCACACATCGCGGTTACATTGACGATGCGACGAGCGGTTGCGATATTGGTCACAACGTGTGCAGGTTTCGAGATTCCTGTCAAAATAGGACCTACAACAATACTATCGGTAATTGTTCGAACAAAGTTATAGGTAATATTGGCAGAATCAATATTGGCAAAGATGAAGAGATTTGCCTGACCTTGTAGCTCTGAGTTCGGGAAATATGCATTACGATAACGCTCCCAAATCGCAAGATCGGGTTGCATCTCTCCTTCCACCTCCAGTTCAGGGGCGCTCTCTTTTAAAAGATGCAGTGTCTCTTGCATTTTTCGTGAGAATTTCGACTCTCTTGAACCGAAGTTTGAGTGAGAGAGTAGCGCCACTTTAGGCACAATACCAAAACGTTCTACTACAGATGCGGCCATTTTGGTAATATCTGCAAGCTCTTGAGCGGTAGGATCTTCATTGACATGAGTATCACAGAAGAAGAGCGGTCCTTTCGGTGACAGGATTAAGCTAATCGCCGCTGGTTGAGATGTCCCTTCTCGAAGGCCAATTGCATCCACAATATGATGAACGTGGCGATGGTATTGACCTAAAACACCACTGATTTGACCATCGATCTCTCCAAGCTCAAGGAGCATTGAAGAGAGTAAGTTCCCTCTTGTCTGCATACGTTGACGAGCAAGTTCCGGCGTAATGCCTTTACGCTTCATCAAGCTGTAATATTGTTCTGAACAGCGATCAAGAAGGGGAGGGTTGCGATAATCGATAATTTGAACATAGTCGCTACCAATATCTTTACTGATACTATCTTCCGGCATTAAGACTTTTGTTGGAAGATTAATTCCTAGTTCTTCAATACGTTGTTGAATCACTTTAGGTTGTCCAATGAGGATAGGGTTCGCTAAGCGATCTTGTTTTACCAGATAGACGGCACGGAGAACACGCTCATCTTCTCCTTCACAGTAAGCGATCGTGCGTGCATTCTCTTTCGCTTGATTGAAGATGGGGCGCATCGCCATATTGGTCTTATTAAAGTGTTGACTTAAACGATGTCGATATTCTTCAAAATCTACGATAGGACGAAGGGCAACGCCTGATTCCATTGCCGCTTTTGCAACCGCAATAGGGAGTTCTACAATAAGGCGAGGGTCGAACGGTTTTGGAATAATATAGTTCCGTGAAAAACGGAGACTCTCTCCAGGATAAGCATGTAGTACCTCATCAGTAGGTTCTTGATGGGTCAGATCTGCGATTGCTTTGACACAAGCCATCTTCATTGCTTCATTGATCTCTGTTGCCCCGCAGTCGAGAGCACCACGGAAGAGATAGGGGAAACAGAGAACATTATTAACCTGATTAGGATAATCGGAGCGACCTGTAGCAATGATTGCATCTTCCCTGACAGCGTGAGCAATCTCTGGGCGAATTTCTGGTTCGGGGTTTGCAAGAGCAAAGATGAGCGGATTAGGTGCCATCTTCTCAACCATCTCAGCCTTAAGAACGCCGGGAGCAGAGAGCCCTAAAAAGACATCCGCCCCTTCAATCACTTCACCTAAAGTCATCTTATCGGTTTGCTGCATAAAGAAGGATTTATACTCATCGAGCGATTCAGGAGAACGATGTTGATTAACAACGCCATCTCGGTCAGCAACGGTGATATTCTCTTTCTTTAAACCAAATTGCATTAAAAGATTTAAGCAAGAGATTGCCGCTGCGCCTGCACCACTACAGATAAGTTTGATCTCTTCAATCTTTTTGTCTGCAAGTTTGAGGGCATTTAATACGCCAGCAGCAGTGATAATGGCTGTTCCATGTTGATCATCATGGAAGACGGGGATATTCATCCGTTTTTTGAGCTCTTGCTCAATATAGAAGCATTCAGGTGCTTTAATATCTTCTAAATTAACGCCGCCAAAGGTGGGCTCAAGGCTTGCTACAATATCGATAAATTTATCGGGATCTAACTCATCTACCTCAATATCGAAGACATCGATATCGGAGAATTTTTTAAAGAGAACCCCTTTTCCTTCCATAACAGGTTTTCCTGCCAATGGGCCAATATTTCCAAGTCCTAATACCGCAGTTCCATTACTGATAACGGCAACAAGATTACCCTTAGAGGTGTAGTCGAGAGCGGTGAGTGGATCTTTCTGAATCTCTTCACAAGCGTAGGCAACGCCAGGGGAGTAAGCAAGAGAGAGATCCTTTGAGTTGACAAGCGGTTTGGTTGCTTCAACTGAGATTTTTCCAGGTCTAGGCTGGGCATGATAGCGAAGCGCTTCAATTCGAAGATCTTCAGTTTTATTATTTGGAGAATCCATTGAGATCTATCCTTTATACTGAATTTTGAGTGAATATTAGATACTAACAAGGATTGATCTTCGAATCTACTAGGCTACTCATAAAAAAGGGGATCGATCTCAATATTTTTTGCATTATAGGGGTAACTTACTGATTTTAATCTATTAAAGCGCTCTTTTTATGCATGAATTCTCGTTGTTTAATCGTGGTGTGAAATGTAGATAGTAGGGTGATTGCGACTCTGTTGAGAATGCTATTGATCGCTCTATCTTGGCTTTACTGCCACGCTACTACCTTACTTTAATATTATTTTAGTATTATTTTTAGTGTTATTTTTATCCTGAGCTTACTTATCTAACTGCTCACTATCATGAGCCTATTAGTATGTCAGTACTGTATCAGTAATGCGTCAGTGATCAGTCAGTTATAGGTCAGTTATAGGTCCATTATTAGTCTATTATAAATCTATTATAAGTCTGCTATAAGTCTGTTATAAGCCTGTTATAAGAATATTAAATAACGATTTTATGGGGACGATGGAGATCCTATTTGCTATAATAGAGGGCGATTTAAATTATGGAAAGTGCTTCTAGATATAGCTTTTAAGTAGTGAATCAACAGAGTATTTCCCGACAATGTTTGTGGAGGGTTTTATAATGCCAAGTGATGATAAACAGTTAGTACTTCGTGCTAATACTTTTCCGTCTGTCGCCGATGGGCTCGATGCCTATATCAGTGCGATTGGCGACATCCCCACTCTAACTGCCGAAGAGGAGCAAGCGCTTGCTTATCGATTAATAGAACATGGTGATCTTAATGCGGCGCAGACATTAGTTCTATCTCATCTTAAATTTGTAGTTCATATTGCCAAAAACTATACCGGCTATGGCCTTCCTTTGGTGGATCTAATCCAAGAGGGAAATGTTGGTTTGATGAAAGCGGTTAAACGGTTTGACCCTTCCTACAATGTGCGTCTTATCTCCTTTGCTGTCTATTGGATTAAGTCGGAGATTCATGAGTTTGTTATTCGTAATTGGCGAATTGTGAAAGTTGCAACTACCAAGGCGCAACGAAAACTCTTTTTTAATCTCCGTTCTTCAAAAGAGTCTCTCGAATGGCTAACTGATGATGAAGCTGCAGATATTGCTAAGGAGCTAAATGTTAGCAAAGCTGAGGTTAAACGGATGGAGATGCGACTCTTCTCGAATGATTTAGCGTTTGACCTGCCGGTAGGAAGTAGTGTTGATGATGGTGATTTTAGTCCCTCAGATTGGCTCTCATCAAATGCGTTAGATCCCTCTCAAACTGTCGAGAAAGAGGATTATCAGACGCACAATAATGAGAAGCTGAATAATGCGATTGAATCTCTCGATCCGCGTAGTAAAGATATTATTCTTCAACGCTGGATGAGAGATGAGGATGAGGAGCGACCTACTTTAACCGAGCTTGCTGATAAATATTCAGTATCGGCAGAGCGTATTAGACAGATTGAGAATCAGGCAATGAGTAAAATCAAAGACCTGTTGACGGTATGATAACGTGCTCAATGTTCGTAAAGGACTCAGATTATTGATCTGGGTCTTTTCTATTATGGAGTGATATAAAATGAGAGCAATTAGAGAGATTAAAGAGAGTATTCAGGTCAAAGAGTTAGCGTTAGAGACAATGCCGGAGATGATCGAATCGACGGGTGAATTGATGCTTGATGCGCTCAAAGCCGGCAAAAAGGTTCTAATTTGTGGTAATGGGGGATCAGCTGCTGATGCACAACATTTTGCGGCAGAATTGATTAATCGTTTTGAGGTTGAACGCGCTCCTTTGCCGGCGATTGCCTTAACCACCGATAGTTCAAATTTAACCTCCATTGCCAATGACTATAGTTATGATGAGGTTTTTGCTAAGCAGGTGATGGCGCTTGGACAAGCTGGCGATATTTTGATTGCGATTAGCACGAGTGGTAATTCAAAGAGCATTAACCGTGCCGTAGAGGAAGCGCTTAAGAAAGGGATGATTGTATTGGGATTGACGGGGGAGAAAGGGGGAGAGATGGCAATGATCGAAAGTCCTAATCTTCATCTTGTTAAAGCACCGAGCCCAAGAACAGCAAGAGTTCAAGAGGTTCATATTCTTGTGATTCATATTTGGTGTGGAATGATCGATGCCGCTTATCGCTAAGCATTCCTCCAAACGGTTAAGAGGATGAGAGTAATAGTTTTAAGTATGGTTTGAAGGTGTAATTTTTCAATTGAGTCAATCTTTAGGAAGCTAATTTCAAGAGGACAGGGCGAAAAGTTACAGCTGAAAATTAAAAATTTAATTGATTAAAGATGGTATAAGTCATAGGAGAGAAGCGGATGTTAAGACGATTCCTATTATTGAGTAGTTTTGTAATGTTGCTTTCAGCATGTGTTCCGGCATTTATCGTCGGTGGTGTTGGCGCAACAGCTGCAGGTGTTAATGATCGCCGAACCGCTGGGCAGATCGTAGAAGATAATGCGATCACAGTGAAGGTGCAAAATATGATCAGTCAACTTCCTGAACGAGGTCTTGCGCATATTAGTATCCTCAGTTATAACGGCACTGTCCTTATTTTAGGAGAGGTCCCTAACCATCAATTAGGTTTAGAGGTGGAAGAGGCGGTACGTAAAACTGAACATGTTAAGAGCGTTCATAATGAGCTGATTGTGGCGCCGGAAGCATCTCTTGCAAGTATTGCAGCAGACTCTATGTTGACTGCTAAAGTTAAGACGGCGCTGGCAACAGATATTAAGCTGAAAGGTTTTAATGCCGGAAATGTTAAGGTGATGACTTCAAGACGAAAGGTCTATTTAATGGGGATCGTAAATGAGGCAGAAGCTCGTGAAGCGATCGAGATTACTCGTCATGTTGCCGGCGTTGAAGAGGTTGTTCCTTTCTTTGATATCGTGAATCGACAGTTCTACAATATTAATTAAGAATTTTATATATTAAGATAGTTGTGCTAGGCGGGCTATTTTTAAAGTTAACTGCCTGGCTATGAGATAGTTTCAGAATCGATACTTTTAATAAGTTTTTAAACCATATTTTAAGTATGAGTTTCAATTAGATGTTTGAAGTAGCTATTTAGAATAGATATTTGAAATAGATATTTCGAGATGAAAAGGAATAGTAAAGATGACTAAAAAATATGATGCAATTGTAATTGGTGGTGGCTCTGGTGGACTCTCCTATGCAGAAAGAGCCGCAAGCTACGGAGTTAAATGTCTCTTAATTGAAAAAGATAAGTTAGGTGGAACCTGTGTGAATGTCGGTTGTGTTCCTAAAAAAGTGATGTGGAATGCGGCGAATATTGCCCATATGTTTGATGATGCTAAAGGCTACGGTTTTACTTTTGGTGAACCTCAATTCTCTTGGAGCCACTTAAAAGAGAAGCGTGATCAATATATTAAAAATATTGTTACTTGGTATAACAACAGTTATATGCCAGATGCCGGCGTTGATGTAATTCATGGCGCGGCTAAATTTGTTGATAACAAGACAGTCGAAGTGAATGGTGAACATTTTACGGCAGATAAAATTGTAATCTCAACAGGTGGTTATCCATTAGTCCCTGAAACAGAAGGGGCAGAGTATGGGATTACTTCAGATCAATTTTTTGATCTTGAAGAGGCACCTAAGCGTGTTGTTGTTGTAGGTGCCGGCTATATTGCGGTGGAATTAGCACAGCTTCTTTCAGCGTTAGGTAGTAAGGTGGATCTCCTCTGTCGTGGTGAGATGGTTTTACGTCACTTTGATAGCTATGTTACAGAGCATCTTAAAGAGGTTTTAGAGGGTGATGAGAATCTAACGCTCCATACACACTCCAATGTACAACGTGTTGAAAAGAGAGAAGATGGCTCTTTAGTGGTTATCACAGAGAAGGAATCGATCGAGACAGATCTTCTTGTCTGGGCAATTGGTCGTGGTTACAACACCCATAATATTGGGCTTGAAAATACAGATCTTAAGGTTAATGAAGATGGCACGATCAGTGTCAATCAGTATCAAGAGAGTGAAGTGCCGGGGATCTATGTGTTAGGGGATATCATTGGTGGAAAATTCCAATTAACACCGGTTGCGATTGCCGCAGGACGTCGTCTTGCTGATAGGTTGCATAATGGGATGGAAGGTCGCCATCTTGAGTATAAAGATATTCCGAGTATCGTCTTCTCTCATCCACCAATCGGTACAACGGGTTTAACAGAGAAAGAGGCCGCAGCTGAGTATGGTGAAGATGCTGTAAAATGTTATACCGCCTCTTTTACCTCTATGTACTCCAACTTCAGTACAAAACCTGTGAAGACCGCGATGAAGATGGTCACTGTTGGAGAGGATGAGAAGATCGTAGGAATTCATCTCATTGGTCCAACCGTTGATGAGATGTTGCAAGGCTTCGCTGTTGCAGTGAAGATGGGTGCACATAAGCGAGATTTCGATGATACCGTTGCACTTCATCCAACAGCTGCCGAAGAATTGGTGACGATGCGTTAACAGCTTATATTCAGTCTAAATAAGAGTAGAAACAGAATGTTAGAATTTTTTCAGAGTATCGATATTATTGTGCTATTAACGCTCGTCCTCTCTGTAGGATTAGTTTTAGCTTTTGAGTTTGTGAATGGATTTCATGATACGGCAAACGCCGTAGCGACAGTGATCTATACTAAGTCACTTAAACCTCGCTTAGCGGTCTTTTTATCCGGGATATTTAACTTTTTAGGGGTTCTGTTGGGAGGTTTAGGCGTCGCTTACGCTATTGTTAACCTTCTGCCGATGGATCTCTTAGCAAATGCCAATTCAACGAAGGGGCTGGTGATGGTTGTCTCTCTTTTAGTTGCGGCGCTCATCTGGAACCTGGGGACTTGGTATTTTGGAATCCCTGCATCAAGCTCACATACTCTCATCGGCTCTATTTTAGGGGTGGGATTAGCCAATGCGCTTTTAACAGATCACTCATTAGTCGATGGTGTTAACTGGGATAAAGCAGTTGGTGTCTTTGAATCGCTCCTCTTCTCCCCTTTTATTGGGGCAGGGCTAGCGGGTCTACTTCTGTTACTACTCTTACGTTTTCTGCCTAAAAGCTATATTCATAAAACACCTTATCAACGCCATGTGTTAGATAAGAAGAAGAAACCGCCTTTTTGGCCTCGCTTCTGGTTAGTCACCTCAGCGATGGGAATGAGTTATGCTCATGGTCAGAATGATGGTCAGAAAGGGATTGGTCTTGTGATGTTGGTACTCTTTAGTGTTGTGCCGGCACAATTTGTGCTTAATCTTAATTCGAGTGTATTTGAGATTGAGCAGACACGTGTCGCAGCTCAACAGATGGTCAGTTACTATGATGCCAATCAAGAGGTGTTAGATAGGCTCTATCCTAAGAGTGACCATGCATTAAGTGATGGCCTCTTTAGTTGTGAATATAGTGAGATGAAGCAACATTCTGAAAAATTGATTTCACTGCTTAATGGTATCGATACCTATGATCGTTTAACAACAGATGAACGTTGGGCGGTACGCAATGAGGTTATGTGTCTTGCGAGTATTGCAAAGACATTAGAGTCTCAGGATCAATTGCCAGAAGCTTATCGAAAATCTTATAAAGCGATTGGAAAAGATTTAACTAAGACGACAGAATATGCACCTTTTTGGGTGATTGTAGCAGTTGCCGTTGCACTTGGTATGGGGACGATGATCGGCTGGAAGCGCGTTGTTGATACTGTTGGTGGAAAGATCGGTAAAAAAGATATGACCTACGCACAGGGGATGAGTGCACAGATCGTTTCAGGTATTGCGATTGCTTCCGCGAGTCACTTTGGCTTTCCTGTGTCAACAACCCATATATTATCGAGCTCTGTTGCCGGAACCATGATTGCTAATAAATCGGGCTTGCAGAAATCGACCGTTAAAAATATTCTTTTAGCTTGGATCTTAACGTTACCTGTTTCAACAGGACTTGCGTTTGGACTCTATTTCCTCGGAACATGGTTATTTGTGAGCTAAAATGAAATTATTATCATATCAAGAAGCTGCTGATGCACTGCTGCGTGGTGAAGTGATTGCCTATCCTACCGAGGGGGTATATGGCTTTGCTGCAGATGCGATGAATAGAGTAGCGGTAGAAAAATTGTTGCAGATGAAAGAGCGTTCAGTCTCTAAAGGGTTTATTGTGATGGGTGCGTCACTGGCCCATCTTTCCCTTTTGATTGAGCCGTTAAATGATGGAGAAGCGCAACGTCTTTTAGAAGAGTTAAGAGGGGGATATCGTTATACCTGGATAGTGCCAGCAAAAGAGAGTTGCCCCCACTATCTGCGCGGGGAGTTCCCAACATTGGCGATTCGAGTAACGAATCATCCTGATGCACTTGCGCTATGTGAAAAGATGCCGGTAGGAGTTGTTTCAACGAGTGCTAATCTTCATAAAGAAGCACCCTTAGAGAGTGCAGAGGAGATCTATCAGCTCTTTGGGGATCAGATTGCAGGGGTAATGGAGGGCGAGGTGGGTTCACTCTCCTCTCCGACGCGAATTGTTCATTTAAAGAGTGGAGAGATTATTCGCCCTTAATTTGATGGTTGATAGCTGTTTCATCAATCGCCGTTTTTAACGGTGGTAAACAAAAAAACCTGCATCGAAATGCAGGTTTTTTTATTGATCTTTTTAGTCTTATTGAATCTTATCGGGTTTTAATCTAAGAAGAGGGAGGTAATTAACGCAATAGCTTTAATTGCTTTAAACCTCTTTAGACCTCTATTTATAATCTTAAATTTAACTCTTAAGATTAAGCTGCAAGCGCTTTGATTTGTGCGTTAAGACGGCTAAGAAGACGTGATACTTTGTTCTTGTGAATAAGACCACGTTTTACAGAGCGATCAAGTGCGCTTTGCGCTTTACCAAAAGCTTTAACTGCTTCTTCGCGGTTATTTGCTTTGATAGCATTGATCGTTTTTTTCACGTAAGTTCTAGTCATTGAACGGTATGATGCGTTAGCTGCGTTGTGCTTTTCAGCTTGACGAACGCGTTTTCTTGCTTGTGCTGTATTTGCCAAGGTTTTACTCCACTTTAAAAATTTAGAATTTATAACATATTATTGCGCCGAATATCGACGCAATCAAATTTGTAATAATCACATATGATTAACTTTTTTCTCTCTTTTGTCAATCAAATGTCGTGAAAGTTTCAGCATTATCCCTGCGGTTAGCCTCACCGCTTGTTATTCAATCGGCGATTGAAAGAGAGATTAGAATGCTGGAACAATACTTCCTTGATACTTCTCATTGATAAAGTCGCGAACTTCATCGGTGGTGATGACCTCAATTAATGCTTTGATGCGAGGATCATCGCTATTTTCAGGTAAAATTGCAATGATATTGGCATAAGGAGATTCAGCGCCTTCAATAAAGAGGGAATCTTTAATCGGATTTAAACCTGCTTCTAATGCAAAGTTAGTATTAATGAGTGCAAGATCTACCTCATCGAGGGTTCTTGCGAGCATGGGCGCTTCAAGTTCTACAAATTGAAGTTTGTGGGGATTCTCTTTGATATCGAAGACCGTTGAAAGAATGTTGTCAGGATTCATGAGGGTAATGATTCCTTCATTATGGAGTAGAAGTAACGCTCGTCCACCATTTGCAGGATCGTTTGGAATGCTCACCTTCGCTCCCTCTTTTAGGTCACCTTTCTCTTTAATCTTCTGTGAGTAGGCAGCAATAGGCTCAACATGGATCGCTGGATCTAACGCAATGATATTGAGTTGGTGATTTTTATTGAACTCTTCTAAATAGGGGAAGTGTTGGAAGAAGTTTGCATCCGCTTCTTTCTCATCGACCATTAAGTTAGGAAGGACATAATCGGTGACAACAACGATGTCGAGATCGATCTCTTTCTTCGCTAATTGTGGCTCAATAAACTCTAAAATCTCTGCATGGGGAACAGGTGTTGCTACAACCTTAAGTTTTTCTGCTGAAAAGCCAATAAATGGTGTTAATGAGAGTGCTGTGACAAGTGCTAATTTACGCATAATGAATTTTCCTTTTATCAAAAATGGGGAATCGAGCCCCGACTTAATAGGTATATCGATCTTTAAGATTGAAATCAACCCTTTTAATGGAATTTTTATGGGATTTTAATGGAGAGTTTCTCGTGATGTTATTGTCAATCAGCAGTAAATTTAGACAGTGGTTTGAAATAGTGAATTTAAGGAGAACGTTTAAAGAGGATATTGAGGATATTGAAGCGATTTTCATTGCGATAAAAAGAGAGCGGTACCTGATTTCGATACCGCTCTATTTACGCTTACTATATTCTTATTATGTCCTATTACGATGTCCTATTATGTTTTCATCTACCTCTATACTAGTGCGGCGATAAGTTCATCTCGGTCGCCGGGAAGAAGATCGATCATAGGGATCTCAATCATTGTATAAGCGCCGGGTTGTTGTCTAGTTGCTGCACGGGCAGATGAGACCAAGATCTGTGCTGTGAGTGCAGGATTATTGATGCGCATATCAAACTCAAAGATCTGATTATCAGTTGTACCTGAGACGCCTTTACGAGTAATTTTAACGCCATGCCCAGCATCTTTCAGTTGATCGATATCATCGACTTGAGTGATAACCGTATCATCATGTTTAAAATAATCATCATTGAGGATTGTTGATTTGACATGATTGAAATCATGCCCCTCTTCTACTTCAATATAGACCATGCGACGATGCTGTCCCGTTCCGATTGGAATTGTGACTGAGAGAGCATCTTTCACGCCAGGAATTGCTTTGACAGCGGTAGAGTGTCCCATGCTCATCCCAGGCCCAAAGTTGGTGTAAGTGACACCTTTAGGTGCTGCGGCAAGAAGAAGAGCGCGAATTACCGAATCTGAACCAGGATCCCATCCTGCAGAGATAATTGCGCTACGATTGTGAGCTTTTGCAATCTTATCAAGTTCATTGCGCACAGTGGCAATATCGCTATGAATATCGAAACTATCGACAGTGTGAATCCCTTTTTTAAGATACTCTGCAGCATAAGCTTGGGTTTGGCGGCTAGGCACACAGAGAATGGCAACATCGACAGCTTCAAGTTGATCGATATCGGTGACAATAGGGTAGCTCACACCCGGGATTTCCCGTTTTTCTCGGCGAACAATGCCGGCAATAGAGAAGTCTGGTGCTGCCTCTAGAGCATTAAGAACATAACGGCCAATATTGCCAAAGCCAACGATAGCTGCATTTATTTTGCGTGTCATATAGTCTCCTAGTTAATTGAGTGATCAGTAATTGATATTGCCTAGAGATCGGATAAAGATATTCAGTGATAAGAGAATGTGATAAGAGAATCATAAGAGAATCATAAGAGAGAAGCTCTCTTCTCCTCATTACAAAATCTACTACAGTGATATTTTTACTTCGATTGCTCTATAAGTTGCAATGTTTTTGTCAATAATTTCGTCAATATTTTAATCGATAGCTCTCTCGATATTTTGATAGTTTTTTAGAGGCGCTGTAACACTCCTCTATTTGCGAGTATAGTGACGTACGAGCCAATCCCCAACCCATTGCATAA
Source organism: Ignatzschineria sp. PL_is040 (assembly GCF_055813795.1). Classification (NCBI taxonomy): domain Bacteria; kingdom Pseudomonadati; phylum Pseudomonadota; class Gammaproteobacteria; order Cardiobacteriales; family Ignatzschineriaceae; genus Ignatzschineria; species Ignatzschineria sp. PL_is040. The sequence goes on along the minus strand of NZ_JBVPGU010000002.1, from coordinate 259,156 downwards.
TCTGTACGATAATGATCAGCACAATCACAATGAGATACATCAATTCCGACATATTGCGGTGGAAGCCGTAACGAACAGCAATATCTCCTAGTCCTCCGGCACCTACGGTTCCTGCCATAGCGGTATAAGAGAGTATTAAGATACCTGTAATGGTAATGCCGGCAATGAGGCTAGGTCTCGCTTCGGGGAGGAGTACCTTCATAATGATAGTTCGAAGAGGTGTTCCCATACTTTGAGCTGCTTCAATTACGCCGCGATCTACTTCTCTAAAAGAGGTTTCTGCCAATCGTGCGAAGAAGGGGGCAGAGCCGATCACTAGAGGAAAGATAGCCCCCTTTATCCCCATCTTTGTTCCCATCAATTTGAAGGTTAATGGTAGCAATACTACGATTAAGATCAGAAAGGGGATCGATCTTAAGGTATTGGTGAGAAAGGAGAAGAGGCGATAAAATTTTGGTGCTGAGAGAAGTTGCGTGGGGGAGGTAAGATAGAGCGCAACACCCCAAGGCAATCCAATTAATATTGTAAAAAACCATGTAAAACCTAACATGATCAATGTGACTAAGGTGTTATCCCAAATGATATTCCAATATTGGGTATTGTTAAGTGCATTGATAAATTCCGTCATTACTGAATCTGCTCCTCGTTATGACTTGTTAGATTGATAGATGGTTTGTGAAAGAGAGGCTTTGTTGTAATTCCCTCACTATTAAAGAGGGTGATCGCCGCGCTTCTTTCTGCCGGTGATCCACTTAAAACAACGGTTAATTGCCCATAGGGGATATCTCGAATATAACTGATTGATCCAGATAGAATAGAGAGATCGATATTGCTGCGCTTGATAATGCGACTCAGATGAGGCTCAAATGCTTCAGTGCCAAGGTAGGTGAGCTGATAGAGGGAATCTTGTTGCTGCGGATAACGGCTGATATATTTCTTAAGCTCATTCTGCTCGGTTTTATCAATAATAAAATCTTGGGTAACAATCGATTGTGGATGTAAAAAGACCTTCTCAACATCGCCCGATTCAACTATCTGACTATCGTGAATAACGGCTACCTTATGGCAGATTGAGCGAATAACCTCCATCTCATGGGTGATTATCACAATTGTTAAGCCTAACTCACGATTGATATCGACTAATAGTTCTAAAATTGATTGCGTTGTTTGGGGGTCAAGTGCTGATGTCGCTTCGTCACAGAGTAGCACTTTAGGTTTATTGGCGATAGCTCTAGCGATACCGACCCGTTGTTTTTGTCCTCCAGAGAGTTGAGCAGGATATTTATCTCGATGCTCTTCGATCCCTACTAAAGTGAGTAACTCCGATACGCGCTTTTCAATATTCGCCTCACTCATACCTTCTAGGCGAAGTGGAAAAGCGATATTGTTATAGACAGTCTGACTTGAGAGCAGATTAAAATGTTGAAAGATCATGCCGATCTTTCTTCTCGCAAGCATCAGCTCCCGATTAGAGAGTTTTGTAAGATCGATATTATCAATCATAACGGAACCACTATCGGGCTTTTCTAATAGATTGATACAGCGAATTAATGTGCTTTTCCCGGCGCCAGAGTGACCGATGATGCCGTAAATAGAACCTTCTTCAATCGTGAGATTGATATTGTTGAGGGCGATTTTCGGTCCCTCTTTTGTGGTATAAGATTTGATGAGATTTTCGATTTTTATCATTGATTTTTACGACTTATATTTCAATTTCTATTGTAATGGGGATATTGGAGCTCAATCGCTCTATAAATTCCTATTAGAGTATCAAAAAGAAGGCGCAAGCGGGAGCTGTTTTCACCTTTATTCTTCGATAATGTTGGGATGTTTTTTAGTAATTGCTCGATGATTTTTTAAGATATTTTGATCTCTTCTTGTGATGTCTGGTGGATCTTCCTACTGATAGATCCCCTATTGATGGTGCTCTATTATTTTCGAATGACCTTCGTATGATCTATTAAATGCTTTGGGGTAGAGATTGAAAATGGAGAGATCTCTTTAAAATGAAAAAGTTAGCACAGAGCGAAGAGGTCAGTTAGGTGATTGTAGAAGGAGATCGAGCAACAGGAATAAAGGTTTGCCTATAGCCCAAATGTTCTTTTGGTGGACTATTGGGGAGAAAAATATGCGTAAATTTCACTAAATATCCGCTATACTGTTGGTTAAAGTATTATTTTATTAGCCTCAAAAGATTGATCTCTCGTAGGTTCTCTCTTTTGAAGGTTCTATTCAATTGTGTAAGGCCCTATTCTCTCCCTTATTTTCTCAACAAATATGGTAGCAAGAGTGATGAAATGGAGTGGTTGAGGGGTGGGCTTTAAAAAGTAAGTAGAGGTAGTTGGTAGCACTCTTCATGCCTGATGAGGCTATTTTATCGCTATTTTCACAAAATAAGCAGGACTGCATTGCAGGGGGCTTATCAAAAAAAGAGGATTATTTTTATGGTAGACCAAAAGTTGTTGAGTGATATTGACCCATTAGAGACCAAAGACTGGGTTGATTCAATCGAGAGTGTCCTTGAAACAGAAGGGGAAGAGCGTGCACACTTTCTTATTGAGAAGGTGATTGAACGGGCACATCGTGATGGTGTGAAGATCCCGTTTACAGGTACAACCGAGTATATCAATACAATCCCTGCGGATAAGCAGCCCCGTTATCCAGGAAACTCAGAGTTAGAACATACTATCCGTTCCTATATCCGTTGGAATGCGATGGCGATGATCGTTCGATCAAATGCGATTGACTCTAGTCTTGGTGGACATATTGCGAGCTATGCTTCATTAGCAACGATGTGGGAAGTTGGTTTTAACCACTTCTGGAAAGGGAATACCGATACACAAGATGGCGATCTTATCTTCTTCCAAGGACACTCGAGTCCTGGGATCTATGCACGTGCTTTTATTGAAGGACGTATTACAGAAGAACAGATGGATAATTTCCGCCGTGAAGTGGACAATAAAGGGCTCTCCTCTTATCCACACCCCTGGTTGATGAAAGATTTTTGGCAATTCCCAACAGTTTCGATGGGATTAGGTCCTATTCAAGCGATCTATCAAGCGCGCTTCTTAAAGTATCTTCATTCACGTGGACTTGCGAATACAGAAGGACGTAAAGTCTGGTGCTTCTGTGGAGATGGTGAGATGGATGAACCAGAATCATTAGGCGCAATCTCTCTTGCTGGTCGTGAAAAACTCGATAACCTTATCTTCGTTATTAACTGTAATTTACAGCGTCTTGATGGACCTGTTCGTGGTAACGGTAAGATTATTCAGGAGCTAGAGTCAGGTTTCCGCGGTAATAATTGGAATGTGATTAAGCTTATTTGGGGGAATGGTTGGGATTCTCTTTTAGCACAAGATCATGATGGTATTTTGCGTAAACGAATGATGGAGTGCGTTGATGGAGATTACCAAACTTATAAATCTCGCGATGGTGCTTATGTTCGTGAGCATTTCTTCAATAGCCCAGAGCTTAAAGCGATGGTTGCGCATATGTCGGATAATGACGTTTGGCGCCTCAATCGTGGTGGTCATGATGAGAATAAAGTCTATGCAGCATATGATGCGGCAGTGAAGACGGAAGGAAAACCAACAGTTATCTTGGTAAAAACTATCAAGGGTTACGGGATGGGGCAAGATGGGGAGGCACAAAACGTTGCGCATCAGCAAAAATCGATTAGCCTTGAATCCCTTCGCCGATTCCGTGACCGCTTTGAGGTGCCTATCTCAGATGAAGATCTTGAAGCGCTCAACTTTATTCGTCCTCCTGAAGGAAGTCCAGAGCTTGAGTATCTCCATGAGCGTCGTCGTGCATTAGGGGGATATGTTCCTTCTCGTCGCGTTCAAGCAAAAGAGAAGCTAACGGTTCCTAAGCTCGATGCATTTAAGGCGCAATTAGAGGCAACTGCAGAAGGTCGTGAAATCTCAACAACAATGAGTTTTGTTCGTATTCTTAATACGATTGTGAAAGATAAAGTGATCGGTAAACGCGTTGTTCCTATTTTAGTGGATGAGTCGCGCACCTTCGGTATGGAAGGGATGTTCCGTCAATTGGGGATCTGGTCACAAGCAGGGCAGCAATATACGCCACAAGATGCCGGTCAATTGATGTTCTATAAAGAGACGAAAGATGGGCAGATTCTACAAGAAGGGATTAATGAGGCAGGGGGTGTGAGTTCATGGATTGCCGCTGGTACCTCATACTCAAACTCTAATGTTGAGATGATTCCTTTCTTCGTCTGTTACTCTATGTTCCAGATGCAGCGTACTTTTGACCTCATTTGGGCTGCGGCAGATCAGCGGACACGTGGCTTCCTGATGGGAGGAACAGCGGGCCGTACGACACTCAATGGTGAAGGGCTTCAGCATGAAGATGGTCATAGCCATATTTTAGCAAGCTTGATTCCTAACTGTATCTCTTATGATCCGGCACTGCAGTTTGAGTTAGCGGTTATCGTTCAAGATGGTCTGCGTCGTATGGTGGAAGAGCAGGAAGATGTCTTCTACTACATTACGATCATGAATGAAAATTATGCACATCCTGCAATTCCTGAAGGTGTTGAAGAGGATATTCTTCGTGGGATGTATCTCCTAAAAGCAGGAGAGAAGAGTGATGCACCAAAAGTTCGCCTCTTAGGTGCAGGTACAATCTTGCAAGAGGTGATGCAAGCGGCAACGCTTCTTAAAGAGGATTGGGGCGTGGAGAGTGATCTCTATAGCTGCCCAAGCTTTACTGAGCTTGCGCGTGATTTCCATGAGTGTGAGCGACAAGCTCTCTTCCATCCTGAAAAAGAGGCGCCGGAATCATTTGTGGGCAAAATGTTAAATCATTCTGATGCCCCTGTCATTGTCTCTACTGACTATGTCCGTATGTATGCAGAGCAGATTAGACCGGCGGTTAAAGCTCCTTACCGTGTTTTAGGTACGGATGGTTTTGGTCGCTCAGATACAAGAGCGCAATTACGTAAGTTCTTTGAGGTTGATCGCTACTACATTACTATTGCGGCGCTCAAAGAGCTTGCAGATGCAGGAACGATTGCACGATCAGTCGTAACAGAAGCAATTAAGAAATATAACATTGATGTTAATAAGCCAAATCCACTTTGGGTATAAGGTTTTAAGCGCCCCTCTATTAGGAGTGGCGCTTCCTTATTCTAGGGTGTGTAGAACTCATGAGATGAGTTGTTAGATAGATAATTGAATAGATTATTAAATGGGTTATTGACAGATATAGAAGGATAAGAATTATGGCGAATATTGATTTAAGAGTTCCAGATATTGGGAATTCTGATGCCGTCGATGTCATTGAGATTAATGTTAAGGTGGGCGATATTGTTGCGGTTGATGATACGCTCGTAACATTGGAATCAGATAAAGCATCGATGGATGTGCCTGCTGAAGCGGCAGGAAAAGTTACAGAGATTTTGGTTGCAGTGGGCGATCAAGTTCAAACAGGAGATGTGATTGCGCGTGTTGAAGCCGTGGATCAAGCTCAAAAAAGTTCTACTACTAATGAAGCGCAATCATCAGAGAAAGTAGTTGAAGCAACACCATCAGCATCGAAAGTCTCTAAAACAGAGGCAGTGACAAAGGTTGCGGAGAATTCATCAGCAACAGGCGAGATTGCGGAAATTACGATTCCGGCTGTTGGTAATTCTGATGAGCTAGATGTGATCGATATCGCTGTTAATGTAGGGGATCATGTTAAGCTTGATGAGACACTCGTAACATTAGAGTCAGATAAAGCATCAATGGATGTACCCGCTGATAAAGAGGGGGTCATTACTGAGATTGCATTGTCCGTGGGCGATAAAGTTAAAGAGGGTGATCTTGTCGTTAAGATTCAGACAGGCGGGGCAGTAGCCGCTACAGCGCAAACTTCTGCATCGGCACAAGTAGATGCGCCGGCAAAAGAGGTGCAGCAAGATGTTGTTAAATCATCCTCTGAGAGTTTAAAAGCCCCTCATAAAGGGGATCAACTTCCTACTGCACCGGTACAAAATGCTGCAGAGCTCGATTTTAGTGGTGCGCATGCAACCCCTTCTGTGCGCGCATTTGCCCGTGAATTAGGTGCAGACCTTAATCAGGTTAAAGGGTCAGGGCGTAATAATCGTATTTTGCGTGAAGATGTATTGCAATATGTGAAAGGTGTTCTTAGTGGAAGTGTTGCGACATCGACAGCTAAAGCTGCGGCGGTCAATGGTGGTGGTCTAGATCTCCTTCCATGGCCTAAAGTCGACTTTTCTAAGTTTGGAGAGGTGGAAGAGAGAGAGCTTTCCCGTATTCAGAAGATTTCTGGGGCAAATCTTGCGCGTAACTGGGCGATGATTCCTCATGTGGCTCAGTTTGATGAAGCAGATATCACTGAACTAGAAGCTTTACGAAAGCAGCTTAATAAAGAGTATGAGCGTGAAGGGGTTCGTGTCACTATCTTGGCATTCCTCTTTAAGGCTGTGGTAAAAGCGTTGCAGAAATTCCCTGAGTTCAATAGCTCATTAGAAGGGGATAAACTCATTCTTAAAAAATATTACCATATCGGTTTTGCAGCTGATACACCTAATGGGCTTGTCGTTCCTGTTATTCGGGATTGTGATAAGAAAGGGGTATTAGAAATTGCTACTGAGATGCGTGAGCTTGCGGGTCTCGCGAGAGAAGGAAAATTGCGCGGAGATCAGATGACCGGTGGTTGCTTTACTATCTCCTCTTTAGGTGGAATTGGTGGAACAAACTTTATTCCTATTATCAATGCACCAGAAGTTGCGATTTTAGGGATTGCGAAGAATCAGGTGAAACCTGTCTGGAATGGAAAAGAATTTGAGCCTCGTTTAATGATTCCTCTATCACTTTCATACGATCATCGTGTGATTGATGGGGCATTGGGCGCGCGTTTTATCGTCTATCTCAATGAGCTTTTAACTGATATGCGTCGTATGGTGATCTAGGAGAGAGATATGATTATTGATTTAAAACTCCCTGATATTGGTAATTTTGATAGCGTTGATGTTATCGATATTAGTGTCAATATTGGGGATCATGTTGAGGTTGATGATACGCTCTTAACCTTAGAATCTGATAAAGCTTCGATGGATGTACCTGCCGAAAAAGCGGGTATTATCACAGAGATATTGGTCAATGTTGGAGATAGTGTGAAAGAGGGTGATCTCTTTGCACGCTTAGAGGTGGCAGATGCGGACCTATCGAGCGCTTCAGCAGTGAAAGAGAAGATTGTTGACAGTGAGGCATCAACGGGTGCCGAACAGGAAGAGAAGGCTGCTCTTGTTGATTCATCCGTTATTGACGCTGATTGCGACCTGGTTGTTATTGGTGGCGGACCTGGGGGATATTCAGCTGCTTTTAGAGCCGCAGACCTTGGTCTTAAAGTTGTTTTAGTAGAGCGTTATCCGACAATCGGTGGCGTTTGTCTCAATGTGGGATGCATTCCATCTAAGGCACTTTTGCATGTCGTTGATGTTATGGAGACGGCTAAATCATTTGCCGATATCGGTGTAACGTTTGCTGAGCCTGAGGTTGATATCGATAAGTTGAGAGGCTTTAAAGAGTCTGTTATCGGGAAATTGACAAGTGGATTAGCAGGTATGGCTAAGATGCGCAAAGTCGAGATTGTTCAAGGCTTTGCAACTTTCAAAAATGATCGCTGTTTAACAGTAGCACTAGATGATGGCGCAGAGCGAGAAATTCGTTTCAATAAAGCGATTATTGCGGCTGGGTCCTCAGCTGTTAAGCTTCCTTTCTTGCCAGAAGATCCTCGCATCATCGATTCAACGGGAGCGCTTGAGTTAGAAGATATTCCTCAAAAGCTTCTCGTTATTGGTGGTGGAATTATTGGTCTAGAGATGGCTACCGTCTATTCAACGCTTGGTAGTGAAATTACTATTGCAGAATTTGCCGATGGTTTAGTGCCGGGGGCGGATCGTGATTTAGTGAAGGTCTTTGAAAAATATAATAAAGATCGATTCCATAAAGTGATGCTTAAGACCGCTGTTACAGGTGCAGTTGCAAAAGATGAGGGGATTGAGGTGACTTTTGAAGGGGAGAATGCCCCGGAGACACCTCTTCTCTTTGATAAGGTTCTGGTTGCGGTAGGGCGTAAGCCAAATGGTTTAACGCTTCATGCAGAGAGAGCAGGGGTGAATGTTGATGAGCGTGGCTTTATCTCTGTCGATAGACAGATGCGCACCAATGTTTCTCATATCTTTGCGATTGGTGATATTGTTGGTCAACCAATGCTGGCACATAAAGCAGTTCATGAAGGCCATGTTGCGGCGGAAGTCTGTGTCGGTGAGAAGCGCTTCTTTGATGCAAAATTTGTACCTTCCGTTGCTTATACTGATCCAGAGATTGCTTGGGCGGGGTTAACCGAGACAGAAGCGAAAGCGAAAGGAATTCCTTACGAAGTCTCTGTCTTCCCATGGGCGGCAAGTGGTAAAGCGATTGCAAATGGTCGTGATGAAGGCTTTACAAAGCTTCTCTATGATCCTGAAAGTAAGATTATTTTAGGGGGTGCTGTAGTTGGGATTCACGCCGGTGATCTTATTGGTGAAGTCTGCTTAGCCGTTGAGATGGGTGCCGATAGTATCGATATTGGACATACTATTCATCCACATCCAACATTGATTGAATCGGTAGGGATGGCTGCTGAAAATATTTTAGGCGCATGTACCGATCTGCCACCGATAAAAAAGCGTAAATAGTTCATTATGAATTATAGATAATCGTGATAGCTTTCTTGATATTTAAATGGTATTTAAGTGGTATTTAATTGATCTTGCAATAATCGATCTTTCAGTAATGTTTAGATAGTATTGAAGATGCTATTTAAAAGCATAGAATGTGAAAAGAGAGCAAAAAGAGAGCCCCGAGATATAAAATCTTGGGGCTCTTTTTTATGGATGGTGAAAAGTGTGAGGGCGGAAATTATACAGCCTTACCGATTTTGGGTTCTGCTGTTAGTTACCGCTCAGCTTTCGTTCTAATTCTAATTCTAATTCTCGGTCGAATTGAATCGGGATTAAGATCTATTTCTCTTCATTCATCATGGCGTAATACTCTTCTTCTGTCAGAAGCTTCTCTTTTTCTCGCTTAATCGCTTTTTGTGCCGCCTCATCATAGCGCTCCTCTTCAGGTGCACGTTCTTTATCGATCTCATGCATGATGTCATAACACATTTCGCGCGTATGTAGTTTTGTCATTGCTGAAACTGCAAAGTGTGGGGCAGAACGATCCCAATTGACCGCATTTAAAAACTCTTCGATCGCATTTTCACGATCTTCCTCGGGAATAAGATCAATCTTATTTAAGACTAGCCAGCGAGGCTTTTGGTAGAGCTCTTCACTGTAATTTTTTAACTCTTCTAAGATTGTAAAGTAATCTGCAACCGGATCTTGGGAGTCGCTAGATGCCGAAAGATCAATCAGGTGGAGGAGGATGGAGGTGCGGCTAAGATGCTTGAGGAACTGTATTCCCAATCCAACCCCTTCAGAAGCTCCGGCAATAAGGCCAGGAATGTCAGCAACGACAAAACTGTGAAGTGGGTCAATATCAACTACGCCTAAGCTCGGTGCTAGAGTGGTAAAAGGATAATCCGCAACTTTAGGGCGAGCGCCAGAGATTGCACGGATTAATGTCGATTTTCCGGCATTAGGGAGTCCTAGTAGGCCAACATCTGCCATCACCTTCAGTTCTAAGCGTAGCTCTCTCTCATCACCCTCAGTTCCAGGTTTGGATTGTCTAGGTGCTCTATTGGTGGATGTCTTGTAACGAGTATTCCCTAAGCCATGATATCCGCCTTGTGCAACTTTTACGATTTGACCATCTTCTGTTAAGTCAGCGATAAATTCGTTGGTAACATTATCAAAGACCTGGGTACCTAGAGGAACATCAAGATAGAGATCTTCCCCATCCTTTCCTGTTCTGTTAGCGCCAGCGCCATCTTCTCCACGCTCTGCACGATAGGTGCGAGTGTAGCGATAGGTCATTAGTGTATTCAGTGCTTTAGTTGCACGAAGGTAGACGCTTCCGCCATCCCCGCCATCTCCACCATCAGGGCCACCGAAGGGGATAAATTTTTCGCGTCGAAAGCTAACACAACCATTGCCACCATTGCCGGCGATAACAACAATTTTTGCTTCATCAATAAATTTCATTGAATTACCTCAATTTATAATGTGAGGACATAAAAAAAGCTCCACGGTAGATAGTGTGGAGCTTTCATGACTATTTCGTTTAGTAGCGAAATGAATTAAGCAACTGGCTCGATGCTTACATATTTACGCTTGCCTAAACCTTTTGTTTCAAATGTAACGTGACCGTCAGCTTTTGCAAATAGTGTGTGATCTTTGCCAACACCGACATTTAATCCTGCATGAAAACGTGTTCCACGTTGACGAACAATGATTGAACCAGCGGTTACAAGCTCACCACCAAAACGCTTTACTCCAAGACGTTTACTTTCTGAGTCACGACCGTTACGGCTCGAACCTACACCTTTCTTCTGTGCCATAGTTTAAGTACCTCTATCTAGTTAATTAAGCGCTGATGCCAGTGATTTTGATTTCTGTAAAATGCTGGCGATGACCCGCATGATGACGGTAGTGCTTACGACGGCGGAATTTAATTACGTCGATCTTACGAGTACGACCTTGCTTTCTAACTTCTGCTGTCACTTTAGCGCCCGCAACCACTGGGGTACCTACAGTTACATTACCATCTGCACTAACAAGAAGAACATCATTTAACTCGATGTTAGAACCTTCTTCTGCACCTTCGATTTTTTCAATACGGAGGATTTGACCTTCCGCGACGCGATATTGTTTACCGCCCGTTCTAATTACTGCATACATAATTGCTGAATGCTCCGCATAAATTAATTTACATAAAATATTCGATCAAACCAGCCATTTGAGAGGGGACTACAAAACGGTCGGGTTTAAGAGGGGTAATATTAAAACTTATCTAATAAATAGTCAAGCTTTGTACAAGCTTAACAGAAAGAATATACCCATATTCTCTAGAACTTCTGATCCCACTCTCAGTTGGAGTTTGCTACATTTTATAGGGTTTTAAAAGATCTTGCTATCCCATTTCCCACTACAACTTATTAGTTTAAGTGTTATAGCATTTTTCGCTACTTTCAATCTTGCTTTCAAGCTTGTTTTAATCTGATTGATACTTCTTGATAGTTTGTAGTAGTGCCTAGGGTGCCATTAAGCAAGAGGCAAATAGCGCCTTAAAATATCGTAATTTCTTCTTTAATCATAGAGGTTTCTTCTTTTTTAATTAAGTTTTTATAAAAGAGGATATTTTAAGGAGATGGGACAGGTATAAAAAATCTAGAGAAGGGGGTAATAGATGCAAGAAGCTTTAGTAGGGATGATCTTATTTCTACTGATAACTTATGGCTTTTTACAGCTACTGCGACAAGAGCTAAAAGTTGCGGTACAGATAGAGCAGAAAGTGGTAAGTTTTTCGTTAAGAGAGGAGCAGCTAGATGTCTATTAGGAGTCGAGGTACTAGTTCTATTGTCAGAGATATTGATGGGGATGAGGGCTCTTTAGGGGTAATGTTTCCTGCGGAGAAGGGAGTAACGTTACTCTCATTTGTTGTTGGTTTGGCTTTGGCGGGAACGTTACTTGTTATGGCTGTATTAACTTTTCAGCAGGTGTTTCACGTGCAACAGCAGATTGAGGCGCAAATTTCAGTATTGGATGCGCTGATGGAGGTAGAGGATTTTTATCGAAAGGAGTTGGGGCGATTACAATTTGCCCCTTATTGCCCTTCATTATTGCCCCCTTTTCAGGAGCTTTTTTTAGGGAATGGTATGACGCGAGAGTATCGAGATAGAATGGCGATGGGAGTTGTTATTTCAAAGCGGAAGGCGGGTAGTGATCCCATCGTCGATCTTTTAAAGCTAAAGGGGCACGGTAGTGGAACCTATCTTCCAAAGCCACCTAAAAATATTTCGCGCTTATTAAATGGTGCTGATCTTCTCTATATTAATGGGTTAATTCCTAGTGATCTGCGACTAGACGGAAGGTATGTTGTGGGAGAGTATGATTCAGATCTCATCGGGCTGCGAAAGGGGAAGTTTTATATTACTGATTGTCAGAGTGCCTTATTGCTAGAGGCGGAACGAGATGGAGGGATGTTTTATATTACGACAGAAGATTATCGGCGTGTGAAAGAGCTGTTTGATCCTACTCAAGTGCAGATATATCTCTATAAGGAGTATCTTATCTATCTACAGATAAGGGATGATATTAGTCAGTTGGTAGTGGATTATATGGATGGGCAGGCATTTTTGAGGATCCCTTTTATTGCTGATATGCGTTTTAATTTAAGAGCGAATGGCCTCAATATTAAATTAGTTGCCACTGTTCCTTCTCATCGTCGAAAACGAGCTGTTATAGTTGAAGATGAGGGGTATCACCGTACATTTCTTAATAGTGAGGCGATTAGATTAAGGTCTTTAGAGGTGCGCTGGTAGGATGAGGCGAGAACGAGGTTCGATACTTCTCACTTTAATGGTGGTTTTTCTACTCTGCGGACTCTATCTATCATCGGGTGTTGTCGCGCTTAGTTTAAAGATTTTTCAGCTTCAGCGGTGGCATAGATCGCTCGAAGAGCGGGAGCGGACTATTTCTCTTTTTCTGCAAGAGAGGGCGCGGATCGATTGGAGTGAAGGTAGGGCTACTCTTTCGACGAAGGGGTGTCATCTATTTAATCAGCGGGAGTTACGGCAACGGGAAGGTTTTTCTGTAAAGAAAGTGGGTGATAACTGTTATCCGGCGAGTGATCGAACTATTTATCAACTCTCTTTTGGTGGGGAAGTGAGTGGTCATAACCGGGTGTTGTATCAGTATCAGTTTGTATCTAAGAATAAGATGCCGGTTATAGAGCCAATGTTAAATGTTGAGTATGGAGAGGATCGATGGATTCTTAGAGTTCGATATCAAGGTGAAGTCTTGATCTTTCAGGTTATGAAGAACGTTTTGAGGGAAAGTGGTGTTGACCTAGATGAGGGAGATCTTGCTACCTTTGGTCTGGTCCCGATGGTTAAAGATCACAATCAAACCTTGGATCTCCTCTTTGCGTTACAAGATGGAAAATATTTATGGAAGCTAAAAAGGGCGGGGGTACCGAAGCTTTTGCACCAATTTCGTAATGGGGAGAGGGTATTGGCATCGCTATTTAATCCTATAGAGGGCAATCTCTACTTGTTAGTAGTTAATGATCGTCACTCTTTAGCCGAATCATTAACACTTTATCTATTGGATGTTGGTACAGATCATCTTGCTTATAGGGTGTTGCAAGAGGATCTGCTTTTGAGCTATCGAGGCATAGCAGAAAAGGGAAATTTTAAGGTGGAGAAAATTGACGGTCGTTCTCTTGTAATGCGAGGAGAGATGCGGGAACGTTTAGGCTCTGGCGTGGATGAGTTTCTTTTTGCTATCGACTGGAGTGGTGATGCGCTTTGGGGGAGAGATTATTTCTGGAGAAGATCAGCGATCGAGTGCGGATTTCAGCAGGAAGTATATGAACCGATTCCTGGATGGCAGATTGGATGTCAACGGCAAGCGTCGACTAAACTACTCTATCTCTATTAATGCTACCCTCATCCCTTTTATCCACGACATCATTTTTGTTTGATAGATATATTTGGGCTCTTATTTTAGGACAAGACAGACTTATCGATATCTCTATATGGAGCTATATAGAAATATATGAGTTAGGGGGAGAAGCCCACAAGTGTTCTATAAAAACTTTCTACTATCGATAGAAGCTATCGATAGAAGCTATTAATGAAGGTTATTGGTGAAAGTTATTGATAAAAGTTATTATTAAAAGAATCTGGTATCTTAGTAATTCAGCTATCTTTAGATAAGATAACTATTCTTCAGTAAATTCTATGTTTCTGGATGGAATTGATTGAGGCCTGAGATGCATTGTTAATGCGATAGGTCGGAACATTGCGGATCAGTAATTAATATTATTAGCTATTGGTATTTAATAGTGCTTGTATTATTCGTGTTACTCGGATGTTTTGGTTGATATCTGCAGAATCTATTATCTGTAGAGGTGTGCCTTTCAATATAGGTGAAGGTTTATTTGATAGGGAAGTGAAATGAGTCAAGAGAGTGATAAGCGAGCTTTTTTTGAAACAGTGACAGTAAAGAAGTATCAAGAGGGTCGCTGGAAAGAGGAGCAAGATGATGTGTTGGTGGAGGTGCCGGTGGCTCTCACATACAATGGCTATCCCCATGTAGTCGTTATGTCAACACCGAGAGATATTATTGACTTTGTGTATGGCTTTTCGCTGACAGAGGGTATTATTAGCTCTATACAAGATGTCCGTTCGATCTCTATCGATCCAAGAGAGAATGGTATTGAAGTGAGAATTGAGATTACACCACTTAGCTTTAGTCGCATGGAAGGGCGGAAGCGGCAGATGAGTGCTAGAACGGGATGTGGGATTTGTGGTCTAGATTCACTATCAGCAGTGGTGAGAGATCAGGCGAAGATCGATTTTGATTTTAAGCTTGATGAGGCGGCGGTTGATAAGGCTTTAAGGGGTTCTAATGCTTTGCAGGTGATGAATCAGCGCACCGGTGGGGCTCATGCCGCTTTTTTTGTTAATCGAAGTGGTGAGATTTTATTCGCTAGAGAGGATGTTGGTCGGCATGTTGCTTTAGATAAGCTCGTAGGCGCTCTTTTACAAGGTGATTATGATTGTAAAGAGGGGTTTATTTTAACAACCTCTCGAGCAAGTTTTGAGATGGTGCAAAAGACAGTCGCTGCACAAGTTGGTATGTTGGTAACTATGTCTGCACCAACTTCTATGGCAATTAAACTTGCAAAAAGGATGGGGCTAAAGTTAGCGGCTTTTACGCGGGTCGATAAAATTAATCTCTATCAAGGTTGACAGAAATAGCTATAAATTATACTATTTCGTATCCTCTAGGTTAACTAGGGGATCTTATGTTATTTTTGTAACTCATGTTATTTAGCAAGGATTTAGATTTAATGGTAACAGTTAATCAGTTGATCCGCCGTCCGCGCGGAACGAAAGCTGATAAATCTGACGTTCCTGCACTTGAGGGTTCTCCTCAACGTCGTGGAGTATGTACAAGGGTTTATACAGCAACGCCTAAGAAACCTAACTCTGCTATGCGTAAAGTATGTCGTGTTCGTTTAACTAACGGATATGAAGTCTCTAGCTACATCGGTGGTGAAGGGCATAACTTACAAGAGCATAGTGTTGTTTTAGTTCGTGGTGGAAGAGTTAAAGACCTTCCAGGGGTTCGTTATCACGTAGTTCGTGGTGCATTGGACTCACAAGGTGTTGATAAACGCCGTAAAGGTCGTTCAAAATATGGTGCTAAGAAGCCTAAAGCATAATCGCTTAGCTTAATTTAGTTTCTGTTGGATTTAGTATTTATTGAGAGTATCTCATGTCAAGAAGAAGAGAAGTCCCAAAACGCGAGATTTTGCCTGATGCAATCTATGGCGATGTAATGCTTGCGAAGTTTATTAATATGGTGATGGTTTCTGGTAAGAAATCAATTGCTGAGCGTATTGTTTACGGTGCATTAGACATCGTTAAAGAAAAAGGTCACGAGAACCCAGTTGAAGCTTTAGAGCAAGCTTTAGATAATGTTCGACCAAAAGTTGAAGTTAAATCAAGACGTGTAGGTGGTGCAACTTATCAGGTGCCAGTAGAAGTTCGTGCGTCAAGACGTGATGCATTAGCGATGCGCTGGATGGTTGATGCAGCAAGAAAACGTTCTGAGAAGTCAATGACGCGTCGCATGGGTTCAGAGATTTTAGATGCCCTCGAGAACCGTGGTGCGGCAGTAAGAAAGAGAGAAGACATGCACCGCATGGCAGAAGCGAACAAGGCTTTCTCGCATTTCCGTTGGTAAAAGAATTACAGAATTTGTTCATGCAATTGCGGTGCTCATATATTTTGGGACACCGCATTTATTGTTTAAAGAAATTAAGATTTAATTTTAAAAGAAGGATTTATTATGGCTCGAACTATGCCTATTGACCGATACCGTAATATTGGTATCAGTGCTCACATTGACGCAGGTAAAACTACCACATCTGAGCGTATCCTCTTCTATACTGGTAAAAATCACCGTATTGGGGAGACTCACGATGGTACTGCAACGATGGACTGGATGGCTCAAGAGCAAGAGCGCGGAATCACAATCACATCTGCGGCAACCACTTGTTCATGGAAAGGGATGAAGCAACAATTCCCTGAGCATCGTATTAACCTTATCGATACACCGGGACACGTTGACTTTACAATTGAAGTTGAGCGTTCAATGCGTGTTCTTGATGGTGCGGTAATGGTGTACTGTTCAGTAGGTGGTGTTCAGCCGCAATCTGAGACAGTATGGCGTCAAGCGAACAAATACGCAGTACCTAGAATTGCATTTGTTAACAAGATGGACCGTACAGGTGCTGACTTCTTCCGTGTTGTTGATCAGATGAAAGAGCGTCTTCGTGCAAATGCTGTTCCAATTCAAATTCCAATTGGTGCAGAAGATAACTTCGAAGGTGTGATTGATCTTGTAACAATGACAGCAATCTACTGGAATGAAGAAGATATGGGGATGACGTTTGAAGAGCGTGAGATCCCAGCAGAGCTTCTTGCTGATGCAGAAAACTATCGTTCACAAATGGTGGAAGCTGCTGCAGAGTCAAGCGAAGAGTTGATGGACAAGTACCTTGAAGAAGGTGAACTATCTGAAGAAGATATTCGCCAAGGTTTACGTGCTCGTACATTGGCGTCTGAGTTAGTACCTGTTTGCTGTGGTACAGCATTTAAGAATAAAGGTGTTCAGGCATTACTTGATGATGTTATCTACTATCTTCCATCACCAACAGAAGTAAAACCAATCGCTGGTGTGCTTCCTGATGGTGAGCCTGGAGTTCGTAAATCATCTGACGATGAGCCCTTCTCATCACTTGCGTTTAAACTTGCAAATGACCCATTCGTAGGAAACTTAACTTTCGTTCGTGTTTACTCGGGTGTTGTTAAGTCAGGCGATCACGTCTATAACCCTGTAAAAGGTAAGCGTGAGCGTGTTGGCCGTCTACTTGCAATGCACTCTAACTCTCGTGAAGAGATTGATGAGGCAAGAGCAGGTGATATTATCGCAATGGTTGGTCTTAAAGATGTTACTACTGGTGATACGCTTTGTGACCAGAAAGATCAAATTACACTTGAGCGTATGGAATTCCCTGAGCCTGTAATTTTTGTTGCGATTGAGCCAAAAACAAAAGCTGACCAAGAAAAAATGGGTATGGCGCTTTCACGTTTAGCACAAGAAGATCCATCTTTCCGCGTAAGAACTGATGAAGAGTCAGGTCAAACAATTATCGGTGGTATGGGTGAGCTTCACTTAGATATCATTGTTGACCGTTTGAAGCGTGAGTTTAAAGTTGAGTGTGGTGTAGGTGCGCCTCAAGTTGCTTATCGTGAAACAATTACAAAAGCAGTTGAAGCTGAAGGGAAGTTTGTACGACAATCTGGTGGACGTGGTCAGTTCGGTCATGTATGGTTGCGTATTGAGCCTCAAGAGCTTGGTAAGGGTTATGAGTTCGTTGATGAGATTGTTGGTGGTGTAGTTCCAAGAGAATATATCCCAGCGGTTGATCGCGGTATTCAAGAGCAGATGGCAAACGGTGTTATCGCGGGCTATCCAATCGAAGATGTTAAAGTTACACTGTATGATGGTTCATACCATGATGTTGACTCAAGTGAAATGGCGTTTAAGATTGCAGGATCTATGGGCTTTAAGAACGGTGTTCAAAAGGCAGGGCCTGTATTACTTGAGCCAATCATGAAAGTTGAAGTAGAAACACCTGAAGAGTACATGGGTGATGTTATGGGTGACCTTAACCGTCGTCGTGGTAATCTTCAAGGAATTGATGATGCGTTTGGATCTAAACTTATCAGAGCTGAAGTTCCATTATCTGAGATGTTTGGTTACGCAACAGCGCTTCGCTCATCAACACAAGGTCGTGCAACATACTCTATGGAGTTCTTGAAGTATAACCAAGCGCCAAATAGTGTCGCTGATGAAATTATCAATGCGAATAAGGTAGACTAATAGAGTCTAATTAAAATAAATAATTTGCAATCTAATAGACAAGCTCTATAATGTAGAGCTTGTTTTTAGCTCTTTAAAAAATTGGGGTATTAATAGTATGTCAAAGGAAACTTTTAGTCGTAATAAACCGCACGTAAACGTCGGTACAATTGGTCACGTTGACCACGGTAAAACAACTTTAACCGCGGCTTTAACTAAAGTGGGTAACGAATCTGTAGGTGCAAACGTACGTGCATATGATCAGATCGATAACGCACCAGAAGAGAGAGAACGTGGTATCACGATTTCAACTTCTCACGTTGAGTATGAGTCTGAAAATCGTCATTATGCGCACGTTGACTGTCCTGGACACGCCGACTATGTGAAAAATATGATCACTGGTGCAGCGCAGAT
This sequence comes from Ignatzschineria sp. PL_is040, assembly GCF_055813795.1. NCBI lineage: Bacteria > Pseudomonadati > Pseudomonadota > Gammaproteobacteria > Cardiobacteriales > Ignatzschineriaceae > Ignatzschineria > Ignatzschineria sp. PL_is040. The sequence continues at coordinate 240,618 of NZ_JBVPGU010000002.1, read as the reverse complement.
GGATGGAGCTATCTTAGTATGTTCAGCAGCAGATGGTCCTATGCCACAAACTCGTGAGCATATCCTTTTATCACGTCAAGTAGGTGTTCCATATATTCTTGTTTTCTTAAACAAAGCAGACATGGTTGATGATGCCGAGTTAATCGAGCTTGTAGAGATGGAAGTTCGTGAACTTCTCGATGCATACGATTTTCCAGGTGATGATACCCCAGTTATCGTTGGTTCAGCGCTTAAAGCAATTGAGGGTGATGAATCAGAAATTGGTGTTCCAGCAATTAAAAAGCTTCTTGCAGCTTTAGATGAGTGGATTCCTGAGCCTGTACGTGAGATCGATAAGCCATTCCTTATGCCTATCGAAGATGTGTTCTCAATTTCAGGTCGTGGTACTGTAGTAACAGGCCGTATCGAGTCAGGTATCGTTAAGACTGGTGAAGAGTTAGAAATCGTCGGTATTCGCCCAACTCAAAAAACAACATGTACTGGTGTAGAGATGTTCCGTAAGCTTCTTGATCAAGGTCAAGCAGGTGATAACGTGGGTGTTCTTCTTCGTGGTACTAAGCGTGAAGATGTTGAGCGTGGTCAAGTACTAGCAAAACCAGGATCTATTAAACCTCATACTAAATTTGAAGCAGAAGTTTACGTTCTCTCAAAAGAAGAGGGTGGACGTCATACACCATTCTTTAAAGGTTACCGCCCACAATTCTATTTCCGTACTACGGACGTAACAGGTGCAGTAGAGCTTCCTGAAGGTGTAGAGATGGTTATGCCTGGAGATAACATCAAGATGGTTGTTGAGTTGATCAACCCAATTGCGATGGATGAAGGTTTACGCTTTGCGATCCGTGAAGGTGGTCGTACAGTTGGTGCTGGTGTTGTAGCGAAAGTTATTGCATAATTAATGTTTTTTCCTAGATCTCGTTTGGGGGTCTAGGATTTTTAAATGAGAGTAGTATGGATAATCAAAGAATTAGAATTCGCCTTAAAGCATTTGACTATCGTTTAATTGATCAGTCTGCAAAAGAAATTGTTGAAACAGCTAAGCGCACAGGTGCGCAGGTTAAAGGTCCAATTCCTTTACCTATTAAGCGTGAAGTATTTACAGTATTGACATCACCGCACGTTAACAAAGATGCGCGTGATCAGTATGAGTTAAGAACTCATAAGCGTCTTATGGACATTGTTAATCCAACAGATAAAACAGTTGATGCATTAATGAAACTGGATTTAGCTGCTGGTGTGGATGTACAAATTCGTTTAGACTAGTACGGGTTTGTTCGCGATGAAGGTCGCCAACCTTCCTCTCGTTTTTATCATTTATTAATTGAGGTTATAAAATGGCAGTAGGATTAATCGGAAAAAAACTCGGGATGAGTAGAGTTTTTGGTGAAGATGGTCGCTCTCTTGCAGTGACTGTTGTGCAAATCGAAAACAATGAAATTGCCCAAATCAAAACAGCAGATACTGATGGTTATACAGCGGTACAAGTAGCGCATGGTCCACAGTATTCAAGCAAAAAGAAAAAATCATTAGATGGACACTTTGCAAAAGCAGAGATCGCATCAGCACGTTCACTTTGGGAATTTCGTGTCGACACTACAGACGCATATGAAGTTGCACAAAAGTTAACTGTGGAGTTGTTTGAAGCAGGACAAAAAGTCGATGTTTCAGGCGTTACGCAAGGTAAAGGTTTTGCCGGTACAATTAAACGTCATAACTTTGCTGGTCAACGTAATACGCACGGTAACTCATTGTCGCATCGTGTTCCAGGATCAATTGGTCAATGTCAAGATCCAGGTCGTGTTTTCAAAGGTAAGAAAATGGCGGGACACATGGGTGCAGTTCGTAGAACAGCTCAAAATCTTGAGATCGTTGGAGTAGATACTGAGCGCAACTTACTTCTCATTAAAGGTGCTGTCCCAGGACCTAAGGGGTCAGATGTTGTTGTGTCTCCTGCAATCAAAGTGAAAAGAGGTAAGGCGTAATGGAAATTCAAGTAATCGGCGGATCTCCAGTTGAATTAGATGCCACGCAGTTTGGTCGTGACTTTAACGAAGCGTTAGTGCATCAAGTTGTAACAGCATATCAAGCAGGTGGTAGAGCAGGTACTCGTGCTCAAAAAACACGTGCTGAAGTAGCAGGTTCTACAGCGAAGCCATGGAGACAAAAAGGAACTGGTCGTGCACGTGTTGGTAGTAAGCGTAACCCTATCTGGAGAGGTGGTGGTGTAACGTTTGCAGCTAAGCCACAAAACTGGAGCCAGAAAGTAAACAAGAAAATGTACAAAGCAGCGATGCTTAACATTCTTTCTGAATTGATCAGAAGTGAGCGTTTAGTAGTTGTTGAAGATTTCACAATGGAAGCGCCAAAGACTAAAGCATTTATCGCTAAGTTAGAAAGCTTGAATGTACATAATGAAAGCGTATTAGTGGTTACTGAAGCTGTTGACTTCCCGCTCTACTTAAGTGCTAGAAACGTGCCAAACGTTCTCGTGCTTGATGTTGAAGCGATTGATCCAGTTAGCCTCGTACAGTTTAATAAAGTTGTAATGACTAAACAGGCGCTTGTTTCAGTTAAGGAGTTATTAGCATGATTTTAGATGTTAAAGAAAGATTAATGAAAGTGATCATTGCTCCTCATGCGTCTGAAAAAACAGCGCGCCAAGAAGAGCTTAATCGTGAAGTAACTTTCCGCGTATTGAAAGACGCCAATAAGAAAGAGATTGCTGACGCAGTAGAGCTCTTATTTGGACGTAAAGTAGAGAAGGTTACTGTGCTTAACCAAAAAGGTAAGCGTAAATCATTTGGCCGTCATATGGGTGTAAAGCAAGATTGGAAAAAAGCTTACGTAACACTTGCAGACGGGGAAGATGAAATTGATTTTTTAGGTGATATGTAATGAGTATAAAAAAAGCTAAACCAACTTCACCAGGTCGTCGCTCACTAATTCAGGTTGTAACGCCAGGCCTTCATAAAGGTAAACCATATGCTCCATTAGTAGAAGGTCAGCATAGAACCGGCGGCCGTAATAATGATGGACGTATTACTTCACGTCATCGTGGTGGTGGTCATAAACAACATTATCGTTTAATTGACTTTAAACGTAATAAAGAGAATATTCCGGCAAAAGTTGAGAGAATTGAGTACGATCCAAACCGTACAGCGCATATTGCACTTCTTTGCTATGTAGATGGTGAGCGTCGTTACATTATCGCTCCTGCAAAAGTAGAGGTAGGTGACGTATTATTTGCTGGCCCAAATGCGCCTATCAAAGCAGGTAACTCTCTACCACTTCGCAATATTCCAATTGGTACGACAGTACACTGTGTTGAGATGAAGCCTGGTAAAGGCGCTCAATTAGCACGTTCAGCAGGTGCTTCAGTACAACTTATCGCTAAAGAGGGTGAGTACTCTACATTACGTTTACGTTCAGGTGAAATCCGTAAGGTTCTCTCTGACTGTAAAGCGACTGTTGGTGTTGTAAGTAATGGTGAGCATAGCCTTCGTGTGTTAGGTAAAGCTGGTGCAAGTCGCTGGGCTGGTGTTAGACCACAAACTCGTGGTGCTGCGATGAACCCAGTAGATCACCCTCACGGTGGTGGTGAAGGTCGTACTAAGGGTGGTAGACATCCTGTGACACCTTGGGGTCAACCTACTAAAGGTTACAAGACACGTACTAACAAGCGTACAAGCAAGTACATTGTTCGTCGTCGTACTAAATAATTAAATCGAATAAAGGGTAAAATATGCCACGTTCTATAAAGAAAGGTCCATTTATCGATCATCATCTACAAAAGAAAGTAGATGAAGCAGTAGCGTCAAATAATCGTCGTCCAATTAAGACCTGGTCGCGTCGCTCAATGATCCTGCCAGAAATGATTGGACTTACAATTGCCGTACACAATGGAAAAATTCATGTGCCGATTTTAATCACTGAAAACATGATTGGTCATAAGTTAGGTGAATTTGCTGTCACTCGTACTTATCGCGGTCATGCTGCAGATAAAAAAGCACGTTAATAAGGAGATAAAACATGGAAAGTAGAGCAGTACATCGCCATGCGCGAATTTCTCCTCAGAAAGCGCGCTTAGTTGCAGATCAGGTCCGTGGATTACCAGTTGATCGTGCACTTACTTTGTTACAATTTAGCGACAAAAAAGCTGCAGATCTTATTCTTAAAGTATTAGTTTCTTCAATGGAAAATGCTGAGAATAACTTCGGTGCGGATATCGACAACCTCTATGTGAAAACTATTATGGTTGACGAAGGTCCTATTCTTAAGAGAATGCGCCCACGTGCAAAAGGTCGTGGAGACCGTATTCTTAAGAAGACAAGTCACATCACAGTAATCGTTGCTGAAGCTTAATTAGGAGTAAGTCAAAATGGGTCAAAAAGTAAATCCAACCGGTATACGCTTAGGGATCTCAAAAGACTGGAATTCGCGTTGGTACGCGGATTCTAAGACTTTCCCTGAGTTTATTGAATCTGACTTTAAGGTTAGAGAATTTTTAAGAAAGAAATTAGCAGGTGCTGCTGTTTCTAAGATTCATATCAGCCGTCCATCAAAATCAGCACAAGTTGTTATTCATACAGCTCGTCCTGGTGTTGTTATTGGAAAAAAAGGTGAAGATATTGAAATCTTACGTAAAGAGCTTTCGGAAATCATGGGTTGTCCAGTACATGTATCAATCCAGGAAGTAAGAAAGCCTGAGTTAGATGCGTATTTAGTTGCAGAAGGAATTGCTCAGCAATTAGAGCGTCGCGTAATGTTCAGAAGAGCTATGCGTCGTGCAGTAACTAACACTATGCGTTTAGGTGCTGAAGGTATTCGTGTTAACGTATCAGGTCGTTTAAATGGTGCGGAAATTGCTCGTGCTGAGTGGTATAGAGAGGGTCGTGTTCCTCTCCATACATTCCGTGCAGATATTGATTACGGAACAGCAGAAGCATTAACAACTTATGGTATCTTAGGTGTTAAAGTTTGGATCTACAAAGGTGAAGTATTTGATTACCTTGCTGTAGAACAAGAAGAAGCGGCACCTAAGAAAAGAAACAGAAGAAGGAAAGGTGAGTAATCATGTTGCAACCAAAACGTACTAAATTTAGAAAAATGCGTAAAGGTCGTAACCGTGGAGTTGCGGCAGCAGGTAATAAGGTAGACTTCGGTGAATTTGGCTTAAAGTCTACAGAAAATGGTCGCATCAATGCTCGTGAAATCGAAGCAGCGCGTCGTGCGATTACTCGTTATATCCGTCGTGGTGGTAAAGTTTATATCCGTATTTTCCCCGATGTGCCAATTACTGGTAAGCCATTAGAAGTTCGAATGGGTAGTGGTAAAGGTAACGTTGAGTACTGGGTAGCAAAAGTTCAACCAGGTCGTGTGCTTTTTGAAATTGAAGGTGTCACGGAAACTGTTGCTCGTGAAGCATTTAGACTTGCTTCTGCAAAGCTATCTGTTAAAACAGCGTTTGCTGAACGTACAGTTCTTTAAGAGGTAAAAAGTCATGAGTAAAGTATCTAAAGCAGCTCAATTGAGAGATAAATCGGTTGAAGAATTAAGAAATGAAAAACTTGATTTACAACGCGGTTTGTTCAATCTCCGTATGCAAAAGGCGACTGGTCAGCTATCAAAGTCACATCAGTTCAAAGAGTCTCGTAGACAAATCGCGAGAATTAACACAGTACTTGGTGAAATGAAAGAGGGTGGTAAATAATGACTACTGCTATTGAACAGCAACACGCTCGTACCGTTATTGGTACAGTTGTATCGAATAAGAGTGATAAAACCATTACTGTATATGTAGAAAGATTAGTAAAGCATCCTAAATACAAAAAGTATGTGAAGCGCTCTACTAAATTCTATGCGCACGATGAAGCGAATACATGTAACATCGGTGATATCGTTGAAATAAAACAAGTACGTCCTATTTCTAAGAAAAAAACTTGGGATTTAGTTCGTGTAGTTGAAGAGTCGAGAGGTTAATAATGATTCAGACGCAGACAGTTTTAGACGTAGCTGACAACTCTGGTGCACGTAAAGTAATGTGTATCAAAGTTCTTGGCGGTTCACATCGTCGATATGCTACCGTTGGGGATGTAATCAAAGTTTCTGTTAAAGAGGCTATTCCACGCGGACGTGCTAAAAAAGGTGATGTGTATAATGCAGTAGTAGTAAGAACTCGTAAAGGTGTTCGTCGCCAAGATGGTTCATTAATTAAATTTGATGGTAACGCTGCTGTACTTCTTAATAATAACTTGGATCCGATCGGAACTCGTATCTTTGGCCCAGTGACTCGTGAGTTACGTGGTGAGAAGTTCATGAGAATTATTTCGCTTGCGCCTGAAGTTATCTAGTAAAGAGGATTATTAAATATGTCAAAAATCCGTAAAGGTGATGAAGTTGTAGTAATCGCGGGAAGCAGTAAAGGGCATCGTGGTAGCGTGCTTGAAGTGAAAGATGGACGTGTGAAAGTTGCTGGTGCTAATAAAGTAACTAAGCATGTTAGACCAAACCCACAACTCGGAATTGAGGGCGGTAAGGTAGAGCAAGAATCTTTCATCGATCTCTCTAACGTGATGATTTATAATCCCGAGACGAAAAAACAAGATAAAATCAAGATCGAAGTTACTGAAACTAAAGATGAAAATGGTAAAGTAAAATTCGTTCGTGAAAGAGTTTTTAAATCTACAAATAAAAAAGTTGGCTAGTTTAAATACTTTTGCTATTATAGCCAGCTTATTTTATAAATAATTACTGTGCCAAACAGGATGTATCGCATTAAAAGACATATCCGTTTGGCATTGAGGAATATCATGAAAGCAAGATTAAAACAGTATTATGATGAAGTTGTAGTACCAAAACTTATCGAAGAGTTTGGCTACACTAATCCTATGGAAGTGCCAAAAATCACTAAAATCTCTCTAAATATGGGTGTTGGTGAAGCGGTACTTGATAAGAAAATTATGGATAATGCCGTAGCAGAGTTAACTGCTATTGCAGGACAAAAAGCACAAGTGACCCTTTCAAGAAAATCGGTTGCTGGATTTAAGATTCGTGATGGTTGGCCTGTCGGTTGCCGTGTAACATTACGTCGTACAACTATGTATGAATTTTTAGATCGCTTAATTAATATCTCTTTACCTCGAGTACGTGACTTCCGCGGTGTAAGTGCACGCTCATTTGATGGTGCAGGAAACTATAACTTTGGTATCAAAGAACAGATCGTTTTCCCTGAAATCGAATATGAGAAAGTAGATGCTACACGTGGGATGGACATTAGTATCGCAACAACTGCGAAGACTGACAAAGAAGCAAAAGCTTTATTAAGCGCTTTCAACTTCCCATTTCGTAATTAATTATAAAGCAGGAAATTATGGCTAAAGTATCAATGGTTAATCGTGAAAAGAAGCGTGCTGAGCTTGTTGCTAAGTATGCTGAAAAACGCGAACAGTTAAAAAAGATTATTATTAGTGTCGACGCTACTGCGGAAGAGAAAGAAGCAGCAGTTGTTGCACTTCAAAAATTACCAAGAGATTCTTCTCCATCTAGACGTCGTAGACGTTGTAGTATTACAGGCAGACCTCATGGTGTATACCGTAAGTTCGGTCTTGGAAGAAACAAGTTAAGAGAAATCACTATGCGTGGTGATATTCCTGGCTTAAGAAAAGCTAGCTGGTAGGAGAATTTTATAATGAGTATGCATGATCCAATTTCAGATATGCTAACCCGCATTCGTAATGCGCAAGTTTCTGAAAAAGTAAACGTAGAGATTCCTTTCTCTAACGTAAAAAAATCTATCGCTGATGTGCTTCTTGAAGAAGGTTACATCGCATCAATCGATGTTACTGGTGATAAAGCTTCTAATAAAAAATTAGTGCTTACACTTAAGTATCATCAAGGTAAGGCTGTTATTGAGCGTATTGAGCGTGTAAGTAAGCCGAGCCTCCGTGTATATCGTGATAAAAACAGCTTACCACAAGTTTTAGGTGGCTTAGGTATTGCGATTGTATCAACTTCACAAGGCATGATGACTGACCACAAGGCGAGATCTTTATCGCTCGGTGGGGAAGTGATCTGCGTTGTAGCTTAATTAGGGGGTTAGGATGTCACGTGTAGCTAAACAGAATATTACTGTTCCAGCGGGTGTTGAAATCACAATCTCTGGAAATAATGTAAAAGCAAAAGGTCCTAAGGGTGAAAATAGTCTTCAACTTCACTCATCTGTAGGGATTAAACAAGAAGGTTCGGAATTAGTAATCGTACCTGATTTAGAGCAGAGCAAAGGTAGTTACGCAATTGCAGGAACAATGCGTTCTTTAGTAAGTAACTTAGTTATCGGTGTTTCTGAGGGTTTCGAAAGAAAGCTTATCTTAAATGGTGTTGGATATCGTGCTGCGGCACAAGGTTCAAACCTGAATCTTACACTCGGTTTCTCACATCCAATCGTTCACGCTATGCCAGAAGGTGTTACTTGTGAAACTCCTACACAAACAGAAGTTGTGATTAAGGGTGTTGATAAGCAAGTAGTTGGTCAAGTTGCGGCTAAAATTAGAGCCTATAGACCACCTGAGCCATATAAAGGTAAAGGCGTTCGTTATTCAGATGAAGTTGTTTCATTGAAAGAAGTTAAGAAAAAATAGGTGAGAACGATGAAAAAAAGAGACGCAAGATACAGAAGAAGCCTTAAAGCTCGTATCAAAATGAGAGAGTTGATGGTTGATCGTTTAACCGTACATAGAACTCCTCGTCATATCTATGCACAAGTAATTAGTGGTACAGATAATAAAGTATTAGCTGCGAGTTCAACACTTGTAGCAGATGTTAAATCTCAGATCAAAAATGGTGGTAACGTTGATGCTGCTGCTGTAGTTGGTAAAGATATCGCTGCAAAAGCAAAAGCAGCTGGTGTAACTAATGTTGCATTTGATCGCTCTGGATTTAAATATCATGGCCGCGTTAAAGCTCTAGCAGATGCAGCTAGAGAAGCTGGATTAGAGTTTTAATAGGGAAGGAAATTAAATGACTACAAAAGTTGAAAATCAAAATGCAGCAGTAGCTGCAGATGGTTACCAAGAGAAGCTTGTTACAGTAAACCGTGTATCTAAGACAGTAAAGGGTGGTAGACAATTTGCTTTTGCTGCGCTTACTGTGGTAGGTGATGGTAATGGTAAGGTGGGTTACGGTTATGCGAAGGCGAAAGAAGTGCCTGTTGCAATCAAAAAATCGATTGAGCAAGCTAAGCGTAATATCAAGACAGTTTCTTTAAATGGTGGTACACTGCAATACTCTGTAACAGGTATTCATAATGCGGCTCGTGTCTATATGCAGCCTGCATCTGAAGGTACAGGGGTAATCGCAGGCGGTGCGATGCGTGCAGTGTTCGAAGTAGCTGGTGTAAAAGATGTACTTGCTAAATGTCAAAACTCACGTAACCCTGTAAACGTTGTGCAAGCAACAATTAAAGGTTTAGCTGCAATGCAAACTCCAGAAGAGATTGCTGCAAAACGTGGCAAATCTGTTGAGGAGATAAGAGGGTAAGTCATGACACAGAAAACTGTAAAAGTAACGCTTGTAAAGAGTACTAATAGCCGACTTCAATCACATCGTGATTGTGTAAAAGGTTTAGGTTTACGTCGTCTTCATCATACAGTAGAGGTTGCTGCCACTCCTGAAAATATGGGGATGATTAACAAAGTAGCTTACTTGCTTAAAGTTGAGTAGTTGGGGATAGGTAAACAAATGAAATTAAATACATTAAAACCTGCGTTTGGTAGTAAAACTAACCCAAAACGTGTAGGCCGTGGTTGTGGTTCTGGCTTAGGTAAGACAGCGGGTCGTGGTCATAAAGGTCAACACTCTAGATCAGGTGGCTACCATAAAGTAGGGTTCGAAGGTGGACAACAGCCTTTACAAAGAAGATTACCAAAAGTGGGTTTCAATTCACAAATTGGTTTGGTGACTGCAGAGGTACCATTATCAGCACTTAATAAAGTAGAGGGTAATGAGATCACTATGGCATCACTTATTGAGAGCAATATTCTTCCAGCGAAATATGAGCGCGCAAAAGTTATGCTTTCTGGTGAGATCAATAGAGCGGTCACCTTAAAAGGTATTCGTGTTACTAAAGGGGCTAAAGCGGCTATTGAGGCTGCAGGCGGCTCTGTTGAAGAGTAAATATGCAAAGAAATCAAGTAGGGGCTAATAACCTCGGACGTTTTTCAGGGCTCTTGTCAAGACTATGGTTTTTAGTCTTGGCATTAGTAGTCTATAGAATTGGGGTCTATATTACATTGCCAGGTATTGATGCTGTTACGCTTTCAGAGGTAATGGATCAGCAAGGGCAACAAGGTGGTATATCTGCAATGATTAATCTCTTCTCAGGTGGTGCATTTGAGAAGATGTCTGTGTTTATGCTGGGTGTAATGCCGTATATTACAGCTTCGATTGTTATTCAGATGTTATCTGTAGTGTATGCTCCTCTCGAACAACTCAAAAAAGAGGGTGAGGCAGGGCGTCGTAAGATGACTCAGTACACTCGCTATATGACTATTGCTTTCGGGGTTGTGCAGGGGATTGTTTATTCAATCGCGATCATGAATGGTGGATTTGTAAATGCCGAATTGGTAGTTATACCGCCAGTCCTATTCGTTACACTTTCAACGCTAACACTTGTAACAGGAACAATGTTCCTCGTTTGGTTGGGTGAGCAGATTACAGAAAGAGGTATCGGTAATGGTATTTCAATGATCATCTTTGCAAGCATTCTAATGGGCGTACCTTCATCGGTTGCGTTCCTATTTGAGACTGCTACCACACAAGGTGGTGCAATGTGGTTGTTATTAGTTGTTCTATTCTTGCTTGTATTGGCTGTAATTTTTGTAATTGTCTTTATTGAGCGTGGTCAGCGCCGTATTACAATTCAATATGCAAGAAGACAGCAAGGTAGAATGATGACGGTTGGTAATCAAACTAACCATCTGCCATTAAAACTCAATATGTCGGGAGTTATACCGGCAATCTTCGGTTCTGCGTTCCTATCCTTTGTTTACACCATTAGTACCGGTTTAAGCAAAGTTAATGTGCCAGAATTGACTGACGCGGATACAGGGCTTTGGGGGAGCTTTAGCTATTATGTATCCTTGACACTTAATAAGCTCGGATTTTACGGAGTGAAGTATTTCTCTATAGGTCAGCCTGCATATATGATATTATTTGCGGCACTTATAATCTTCTTCTGTTTCTTCTACACTGCATTGCAGTTTAACTCTAAAGAGACAGCAGAAAACTTAAAGAGAAATGGTGGTTTTATACCTGGCATTCGCCCTGGAATTCATACATCGCAATATTTAGATAGAGTATTAACTCGAATCACTTTATGGGGTTCGCTCTATATTACAATCATCTGTCTATTGCCTGAATTCTTTAATGGTATAAGTCCTGTACAAATGTACTTCGGTGGAACCTCGATCCTAATTGCTGTTGTAGTCGTAATGGATTTAGTGACACAAATTCAAGCATTATTAATGTCTCAGCAGTATGAGTCTTTAATGAAAAAAGCAAATATTAGTTCAGCATTGAATGGTACCCCACCAAACTTTTAGTAAAATATATTGGAGTTAAGAATGAAAGTAAGAGCGTCAGTTAAGAAAATTTGTCGCAAATGTAAGATTGTTAAACGCGCTGGTGTTGTACGTGTTATCTGTGAAGATGGACGTCATAAACAACGCCAAGGTTAATAGTATTGAGTAATTTTAATTTATCAGGTAGAATGCTCTGCTTGATATAATATTAGGATAGGATTTATATGGCACGTATAGCAGGTATTAATATACCAGTAGCAAAGCATGTGATTATTTCACTGCAATCAATTTATGGTGTTGGTCCAACTCGTGCGGCAGCAATCTGTGCAGCGGCAAATGTTGACCCAACGACAAAAGTAAAAGACTTAACAGATGAGCAAGTTGATGCACTACGAGCTCAAGTTGGTGAATATACTGTAGAAGGTGATTTGCGTCGCGAAGTATCATTAAACATTAAGCGTTTAATGGATCTCGGATGCTATCGTGGTATTCGTCATCGTCGTAGTTTACCTTTAAGAGGACAGCGCACTAAAACTAATGCACGTACTCGTAAAGGTCCAAGAAGACTTGTTAAATAATTTGTTAGGGAAAATGTAAAATGGCAAAACCTTCAGTAAAAACGCGTAAACGCGTTAAAAGAAGTGTTGTTGACGGTATCGCACATGTTCAAGCATCATTCAACAACACAATCGTGACTATCTCTGATCGTCAAGGAAATGTACTTTCATGGGCAACTGCTGGTGGCTCAGGCTTCCGTGGTTCAAGAAAATCTACTCCATTTGCAGCTCAAGTAGCAGCAGAAAGAGCTGGTACAGTAGCGCAGGAATATGGTCTTAAAAATTTAGATGTAAATATCAGCGGACCTGGTCCAGGACGTGATTCAGCAGTTCGTGCACTTAACGCGATTGGCTACAAAATCACAAGTATTTCTGACGTAACTCCCATTCCACACAATGGTTGCCGTCCGCCGAAAAAGCGCAGAGTATAATATAAATTTTTAAGGAGTATAGATAGTCATGGCACGTTATATTGGCCCAAAATGTAAATTAGCAAGACGTGAAGGCACAGATCTCCACTTGAAATCTGGCGCACGTTCTTTCGAATCTAAATGTAAACATGACAGAGCACCTGGACAGCATGGTGCAAAACCAGGTCGTACATCTGACTACGGTTTACAGTTACGTGAAAAACAGAAGTTAAAAAGAATGTATGGATTGTTAGAGAAACAATTCCATCTTTACTATAAAGAGGCAGATCGTCGTAAAGGTTCTACAGGTGAGAATCTTTTAGAGATCCTTGAGTGCCGTTTAGATAACGTTGTTTATCGTATGGGCTTTGCTTCTACTCGTGCAGAAGCACGTCAGTTAGTAAGTCATAATTCAATTTTAGTAAATGGTGAGAAGGTTAATATCCCTTCATATCAGCTGAAAGCAAGTGATGTGGTTGCTATTCGTGAGCGTTCTAAAAAGCAAGCAAGAATTGCATATGCAATGGAATTAGCAGAAGCAAATGGCCTAGTTGATTGGGTTTCGGTTGATAAAACAAAAATGGAAGGCGAGTTCAAGCGTGTTCCTGAGCGTTCAGATTTACCAGCAGATATTAACGAGTCATTAGTAGTAGAGTTGTACTCAAAATAATAAGCATATTGGTATTTTTTCGTTCCTTCTTATTATTTTAGATCAATCGGGTAAGTACATATGGCTTTAAATGAGTTGTTAACTCCACGTATAGTGGAGATCAAAACCGACGAAAATCACTTCTCTGAAATATCGCTAGAGCCTCTTGAGAGGGGCTTTGCGCATACTTTAGGGAATGCATTACGTCGTATTCTGCTATCTTCGATGCCAGGTGCAGCGATTACAGAATGTGAAATTGATGGCGTTTCAAAAGAGTACTCTGCAATTCCAGGGATGCATGAAGATGTTATCGATCTTCTGCAAAACCTTAAAGGTATTGCAATTACTCTTCACGATGCCCCTGAAGCATATATCTCATTAGATATTCAGGGTCCGTGTGTGGTAACAGCAGGAAATCTTGAAGTTCCACATAATATTGAAATTGTTAATCCTGAACATGTAATTGCGAACCTTACTTCGAGTGGTTCCTTAAAAATGCGCATGAAGGTAGAAAGTGGGCGCGGTTATAGTACTGCGGCAAACCGTGAAACCGAAGCGGGTGATAGTTCTACTATTTCACTTGGCCTCTTCAAGTTAGATACGACATTTAGTCCTGTAAATCGCGTAAGTTATCGTGTAGAAACGGCTCGTGTTGAACAGCGTACTGACTTAGATAGACTCGTTATTGCGTTAGAAACTAATGGAACTTTAGATCCAGAGCAAGCAATTCGTAATGCAGCAACGATCCTTCATGAGCAGTTAAATGTCTTTGTAGATCTTAAACCAATGCCGGAAGAAGAACCTGTAGAGGAAGAGCCAGCATTTGAGATAGATCCTACATTATTAAGACCTGTTGATGATTTAGAGTTAACAGTTCGTTCTGCGAATTGTCTAAAAGCAGAGAGTGTATATTACATCGGTGATTTGATTCAGAAAACAGAAACAGAGTTACTCAAAACGCCTAATCTTGGTAAAAAATCATTAACAGAAATTAAAGATGTGTTGGCGCAATATGGTTTATCTTTAGGTATGACTTTAGATAATTGGCCACCGCCTAACTTAGATACCTCTAAGCCACCAGCATAATTTAATTATTTGAATAGGAAGTATAAAAATGCGTCATCGTAAAGCAGGTCGTGCATTTAGTCGCACATCAGCACATAGAAAAGCAATGTTCAAAAATATGTCTGTATCTATTCTTGAGCATGAAATTATTAAGACTACACTCCCGAAAGCAAAAGAGCTTCGTCGTGAAGTAGAACCATTAATTACACTTGCTAAAGTTGATACGGTAGCTAACCGTCGTAAAGCTTTCGCAATCCTAAGATCACGTGAAATGGTCACTAAACTTTTTGAAGTTTATGGTCCACTTTTCAAAGATCGTAATGGTGGTTATCTCCGTATTTTGAAGTGTGGTTTCCGCCCTGGAGATAATGCTCCAATGGCTTATGTTGAATTTGTTGAGCGTCCAGCTAAAGCAAATGAAGCTGATGCCAGCTAAATCATAAATTATTTATTAGCCGGTTATTCTTATAGCCGGCTTTTTTATTTAACGGTCGAAAAGATGAAATTTTTCTTTTATCGAGACTCTCGTGTTATTCCGGATGTGCCACGAATTATTACGATTGGGGCTTTTGATGGAATACATTTAGGTCATCAAAAATTATTGCATAAGGTGAATGCGCTACAGGCTAAAAATCCTGATGCAAAGCGAACATTAGTGACGTTTGAGCCACTTCCTCATGAGTTCTTTTTGAAAGAGAATTCACCGGCACGAATTATGTCGCTAAAAGAGAAATTAGCTTACCTTAAAAAGAGTCAATTAGTTGATGAGGTGATTATCCTGCCCTTCACTGAACGCTTGCGGGAAGAATCTCCAGATCACTTTATTGACCATTTTTTAGTAGATCAGCTCAATATTAAGGGAATCGTGATTGGTGCTGATTTTCGTTTTGGTGCAAAAGCGGCAGGATCTTTTGAAGATCTTTCAGCGGCTGGGAAACAGTATGGCTTTGAAGTTGTTCAGGAAGATTATTACTTTATTGGTGGCGTACGTGTCTCCTCGACCTTGGTTCGTGAGGCTCTGGCAGTTTCAAACTTTAATCAAGCGGAGCTCTATTTAGGTCGACCATATCAGATTATGAGTCGTGTCGTTTATGGAAATCAGCTCGCTAGAAAGCTCGGAACAGCGACGATCAATCTGCCATTAAAACGCTTTAAGCCCCCCTTTACCGGGGTGTATAATGTAGAAGCCACTCTCTGTCGAACTCAGGAGAAGTTGAAAGGTGTTGCCAATATTGGTTATCGGCCTACAGTTGATGGCATAAAACCTAATTTAGAAGTACACTTACATGATATTAACCGTAACTTATATGGTGAGACATTTAGTGTTAGATTTCTCTCTAAAATTAGGGATGAGAAACGATTTGAAAGTATTGAAGCATTAAAGGCGCAGATCTTATTAGATGCAGGGGCTTCAAGAGATTATTTTAATCTTCAAAAGTAGGATGTGAACGTGAGTAAAGCAAAAAGAATCGAAGAGAAGAATGACAATATATACCGGGATACCTTAAATCTCCCGGAAACAGATTTTGCGATGAGAGGGAATCTTCCAAAGCGGGAACCTGAGTTTATTGAGTATTGGGATAAGATCGATCTCTACCATAAACAACGGGAGATCTTCAAAGGAAAGCCGAAATTTATTCTTCATGATGGACCTCCTTATGCAAATGGTGCGATCCATTTAGGGCATGCAGTTAACAAGATCTTAAAAGATATTATTGTTAAATCTAGAGGGCAATTAGGTTTCGATTCTCCTTATGTTCAAGGTTGGGATTGTCATGGTCTTCCTATTGAATTAGTTGTTGAGAAGAGTTATGGCAAAGTGGGCGATAAATTGACCCCTGCCGAGTTTAGAGCTAAGTGCCGCGAGTTTGCAAAGAGTCAAATTGCAATTCAAGCCGATGGTTTTAAGCGTTTGGGTGTGCTCTCTTATGAAGAGAAACCTTATTTGACGATGAATCAAGATGCGGAAGCTGATATTGTTTTGGCATTAAAAGAGATCGTTAAAAAAGGTCATCTAGAGAAGGGTGCTAGACCTGTTAACTGGTGTCTCGATTGCGGCTCATCTTTGGCTGAAGCGGAAGTAGAGTATGCAGATAAGGTCTCTTATAGTATCGATGTTAAATTCCCGGTGGTAGATGTTGCCTTATTAGGGGAGAAGATTGGTCAGCCATTAGAGGGCGAAGTCTCTGTTGTTATCTGGACAACAACTCCTTGGACATTACCTGGTAACGCGGCTGTTTCTGTGAACAAAGATTTTATCTATGCTTTAGTCGATAAGTCTGGCGATCAACTTCTTGTGGCAAAAGATCTTGTGGAAGAGCTTGAGAAGAGTTGGGATTGTCAATTACCGATAATTGCAGAATTTGAAGGCGCGGTTTTAGAGAATTTGATGGTGAAGCATCCTATTGAAGCGGATCGTAATGTACCATTGATTTTAGGAGATCACGTTACATTAGATGCAGGGACAGGATTTGTTCATACCGCCCCCGCTCATGGTGAGGAGGACTATGCTGTTGCTCTTAAATATGGGATCGAATTTGAAAATCCTGTATTAGGTGATGGTACTTATATTGCAACTGTTCCCTATTTTGGTGGTCAAAATATTCGTGGTATTGAGCCTGAAATGATTCAATACTTAACAGATAAAGGAATCTTAATCCATAGTGGTAAGATCACCCATAGCTATGCTCATTGTTGGCGCCATAAAACACCTACAATCTATCGTGCAACGCCTCAATGGTTTATCAGTATGGATAAACAGGGATTACGTCAAGAGGTTCTCGATGAAATTGATCAAGTGCAATTTATCCCGACATGGGGTAGAGAGCGTCTTTATGGCATGATCGAAGGCCGTGGCGATTGGTGTATTTCTCGTCAACGCTATTGGGGGGTTCCGATTCCTTTCTTCCTACATAAAGAGACAGGGGAGTTACATCCTGAGACAGATCGCTTGATGGAAGAGGTTGCGACAAGAATTCGTAAAGATGGATTAGAGGCTTGGTTTAGTGCAGAAGTAGAAGATTATCTCCCTGCAGAAGAGGCAGCGCTCTATCAGAAAAATAGAGATACATTAGATGTCTGGTTTGACTCTGGAACAACACATTTTAGCGTTTTAGCGCGTCGACCTGAATTGAGCTATCCGGCAGATCTCTATCTCGAAGGATCGGATCAGCATCGTGGTTGGTTTAACTCTTCAATTATCACCTCTGTTGCAATTAATGGTGTTGCTCCTTATCGAGCATTATTGACCCATGGATTTACGGTAGACGCGAAAGGCCGTAAGATGTCTAAGTCTTTAGGTAATGGTGTTGAGCCAGCTGATGTGATCGATAAAATGGGCGCAGATGTTCTTCGTCTTTGGGTCTCCTCAACAGATTATCGCGGAGAAATTCCGGTATCAGATGAGATCTTAAAGAGAATTTCTGAAACTTATCGCCGTATTCGTAATACCGTTCGTTTCCTTTTAGCGAATACTAATGAGTTTGATCTTGAGAAGAATGGTTTAAGCTTTGATGAGATGCTTCCTCTTGATCGTTGGATTGTTGCAAGAGCCTTAGAGATCCAAGAGGAGATTAAGGAAGCGTATCTTGATTACTCTTTCCATAATGTCTATCAAAAATTACAATACTTCTGTTCAATCGATTTAGGAAGTTTCTATCTCGATATCATTAAAGATCGTCAATATACCGCAGCTAAAGAATCTATTGCGAGACGTTCAGCACAAACTGCGCTCTATCATGTGTTAGAAGCTCTAGTTCGCTGGATGGCACCGATCCTTACCTTTACTGCAGAAGAGGTTTGGTTAGCGATGCGTGATCGTGGTAATGAGCGTTTAGAGTCTGTCTTCTTAACAGAATTTTACGATGGATTGATGCCCCTCTCTGAATCAGACCCATTCAATACAGCATATTGGAACCGTCTATTAGCTATTCGTGGAGAAGCTTCGAAAGTGATCGAAGGATTACGATCTGAAGGTAGAGTAGGTTCTTCATTACAGACAAAGATTACAATTTATGCAAGTGATACATTAGCGGCAGATATCGCACGTCTTGAAGATGAGTTGCGTTTTGTTCTTCTCTCTTCATATGCTGATGTTAAACCTCTTTCTGAAGCGCCTGAATCGCTCGAAGAGCACTCTTTAGAGGGTGAAAGCTTTGCAGTAGATGTTGAAGTATTAGGGGATGATTATCAGAAGTGTGTAAGATGTTGGCATCATCGTGAAGAGGTGGGTAAAAATAGCGAACATCCGCTTCTTTGTGATCGCTGTATTGAGAATCTATCACCGGAAGGGGAAGATCGTCATTATGCATAAAGCTGCTCATCAAGAGAAGCCAGTTAATATCTACTTCTGGATGATCTTTGTGGTTATCGGAGTCCTACTCGACTTTGGTACAAAATATGCAGCGGAACATCTCTTATTGTACGGGGAGAGTATCCCCGTCTTTAAGGGGCTCAGTTGGACATTAGTCTATAACCCTGGATCAGCTTTTAGTTTTTTAGCAGATCAGGGAGGCTGGCAGAGATGGTTTTTTGTTGCTATTACCGTAGTGATCTCTCTGATTCTCTTTTTTTGGATTAAGCGTACCTCATCTTCGGAAAAGCTTTTAAGATTTGGCTTAGCTGCTGTATTAGTGGGCGCAATTGGCAATCTTATTGATCGGGTAGTTTTAGGGCATGTTGTCGATTTTATTCATGTCTATTTCAATGATTGGCACTTTCCCATCTTTAATGTCGCAGATATCTTTGTTACTACAGGAGTTGCCTTTATCCTTCTCTCCTCATTAACGGAGAAGCGACGGCAACGTGAGGATGAGTCAATTCGTTGATTCTTGAAAGTAGTGTCACCCCTAACAGTCATTCATCATCTCTAATAAGTGGTGGTGAATGAGATTGGATGGGTGTGACACTTAATAGATGAAGTAAGAAGTGAAGTGTATTACCGTAACTCCTTTGTGAGTACGGTCTGTTAAGGTGCTAGTAGATAGGATAAAACTATGGCAGATGATAAATCAACACTAGAGAAGATCTTAGAACATAACCGTGAGTTTGTTGACTCGAAAGAGTACGATCATCTCTGTACTGATAAGTATCCCAACAAAGAGATTGCAATTTTAACCTGTATGGATGCGCGAATTGTGGAGCTTCTTCCTAAGGCAATGGGAATTCGTAATGGGGATGCTAAGATTATTAAGAATGCCGGCGCGCTAATTAGCCATCCCTGGGGTGCAGTTATGCGCAGTCTTTTAGTGGCGGCACTTGAGTTTAATGTTAAAGAGATTATGGTGGTTGGCCATACTGACTGTGGTATGCGGGGATTTGATCCAGAACATCTTCTTGGCAAAGCCCGTAAATTTGGTATCACAGATGGAACAATTACAACATTGAGAAATGCCGGTATTGATCTTGATGGTTGGTTGCGAGGGTTTGATAATGTTGGCGATAGCGTTCGTTATACGGTCGATCAGATTCGCAATCATCCTTTAATGCCGGGGCGAGTTGTGGTTCATGGTTTAGTGATTCACCCCACAACAGGAAAATTGCATACCGTTGTTAATGGTTATGTCGAGAATGTTAATCTCCTTGAAACACCTAGTGGTGCAGCGAGTAATACTGCAAATAATAGTAATTTAGTAGAAGAGAATAATGACTAAGAAGATATTTTTAGCCAATCCCCGTGGATTTTGTGCGGGTGTGGATCGTGCCATTAGCATTGTTGAGCGAGCGCTCGATCTTTTTGGCGCTCCCATCTATGTTCGTCATGAGGTTGTTCACAATAAATATGTGGTCGATAGCCTGAAAGATCGTGGTGCGATCTTTGTAGATGAGCTTGATGAAGTTCCAGATGGAAAGATTGTTATCTTTTCTGCCCATGGCGTTTCAAAAGCTGTACAAGATAATGCTAAAGAGCGCGGACTTGAGGTATTCGATGCAACTTGTCCTCTCGTAACGAAGGTACATTTAGAGGTATCTCGTTTTGCGAAAGATGCAATGGATACTGTATTGATAGGTCATGCCGGACATCCTGAGGTGATTGGGACAATGGGGCAGTTTGATTCTCGATATGGTGGGGAGATCCATCTTATTGAAGATTTAGAAGATGCTGATCAGTTAATCGTTAAAGATCCTTCAAAGATTGCTTATGTAACGCAGACAACGCTCTCTTTAGATGACACGTCACAAATTATTGATCGTTTGCGGGAACGTTTTCCGGAGATTCAAGGTCCTAAAAAGAGTGATATCTGTTACGCAACTCAAAATCGTCAAGATGCAGTCAAAACTTTAGCAGAGAATTGCACTCTGATTCTTGTTGTTGGCTCTAAGAATAGTTCTAACTCTAATCGCTTGCGGGAGCTTGCGGAAAAAGAGGGTGCTAAAAGTTATCTGATCGACAGAGCAACAGATATTGATCTCGATTGGTTAGATGGGCATCTCAATATAGGCGTTACTGCCGGAGCCTCAGCGCCCGATATCTTAGTGCAAGAGGTGATTACCTTTTTGCAAGAGAAGCGAGATTATCAATTAGTAGGAAATATGCCGGGAATTGAGGAGAATATTGTTTTTCCGCTACCTCGTCTTCTTCGTCCTTCTGAGGATGAGTCAAAGGCTTGATTCTAAAGTAGAGTGTAGTAATTGTAATAGTAGCAATAGTTGTAATAGCTGCAATAATTGTAATCAAAGAGCGGTTATAAGTATTCGGTTATAAATATTAAATAGCATAAAACCGAAATCATTTTGGAGCTGTCATTCCTAATGATTTCGGTTTTTTATTGAGTGAGGCTGGGCTAGTTATTCACAACGCACTTCATTATGGTCGTTAACTATCGTAATTAATCATTTTTACTGCCATTTAAAGAAAGAGCTTGAAGGCAGGGTTTTCATTCTCATCTTCAAATTGATAGCCTAATTCATCGAGGAATGATTGGAAAGAGCCATCCTGAAGATCTTTTTCAGGCACCTGCATACCGATAAGAACGCGACCATAATCTGAGCCATGATTGCGATAGTGGAAAAGACTAATATTCCATCGTCCCGCAAGCATTGATAAAAATTGTAAAAGAGCTCCAGGTCTTTCAGGAAATTCAAAGCGGAAGAGTCGCTCATTCTCTGCATCTGCTTTTCCACCAACCATATGGCGAATATGGAGTTTTGCCATCTCATTATCACTCAGATCGACCACATCTAACTGATGGCTCTGAAGTCTCTCTAAAATCTGCTGTTTCTCTTCATCGCCACGACTCAGTTGTAAACCTACAAAGATCACCGCTTCTGAGGGATTTCCATAGCGGTAATTGAATTCAGTGATGCTTCGTTTGCCAATAAGGTTGATAAAGTTTTGGAAACTGCCAGGCGATTCAGGAATTTTGACGGCAATGAGCGCCTCATTTCTTTCCCCTAACTCTGCTCTCTCGGCAACATATCTTAATCGATCAAAATTGATATTAGCGCCACTTAAAATGCCGGCAACATTTTTAAATCCTGTGTGAGGATTGGCTTGGAGATACTTTTTAATGCCGGCAACACTGAGAGCACCAGAAGGCTCGCTTAGGGCGCGTGTATTGTTAAAGATATCTTTCATCGCCGCACAGAGTTCATCAGTTGAGACAGTAATGATCTCATCGACATATTTTTGACAAAGTTCAAAGGTCTTTTCTCCGACTAGTTTTACCGCAGTGCCATCGGCAAAAGTCCCAACTTGTGGTAGGTTGATCCGCTTTCCACTCTCTAAAGAGGCCTTCATTGAGGCTGACTCTTCAGGTTCTACGCCAATAATTTTACAATTAGGGGCAATAAATTTCACATAAGCAGCAACGCCGGCGATCAGGCCACCACCACCAACCGGGATAAAGATCGCATCGAGGACCGGTTTTTGATCGAGCATCTCTTTACCGATTGTTCCTTGTCCTGAGATCACGGCAAGATCATCGAAAGGATGAATAAAGCTCTTCCCCTCAATTTCTGAAAGGTGGAGGGCGTGGGCATAAGCCTCATCAAAGTTATTGCCATGAAGAATTACATTTGCGCCCATTTCACGACATGCATTCACCTTAAGAAGCGGCGCGGAAGTTGGCATGACAATGGTTGTATCAAGCTTGAGGTGGAGGCCACTGAGCGCAACTCCTTGAGCATGATTGCCGGCAGAGGCACAGACTACTCCCTTTGCTTTCTCTTCATCACTCAGTTGGAAAATTCGATTAAATGCACCTCTAATTTTGAAGGAGAAGATCGGTTGTAGATCTTCTCTTTTAAGCCAAATATCACATTTTAATTGCTGGCTGAGAAGGTAGAGATGGTCCAATTGCGTATTTTTTGCAACATCGTAGACACGGGCCGATAAAATATCCCGGATTAATGAATTCATGAGTGTGTAACCTTTGTTCTTATTAGATTTGGTAGATGGTATAGAGATAAAAATAAATCGACTAACTCTCTATTAATTCTATCTGAAGCGTGACTGATCTCTTAGGAAGATAAGATCGATATTTTTAGCGCTTTTCAACGCTCTTTTAATATTCCTTACTCCCCTATTGGGATCCCCTCTTATAGTTTCGTTTGACTTTAAAAAGAAACTAAGATTACAGAATGCCTTAGCAAGATTGAGGAATCAAGTTTTAGTTGAAACTATTCTTGTACCATATCTATTTAGGTTTTGGCATCTTATTGGGGATTTGTGGTGTATTGATAAAATGATTGATAAATTGACAAACTTCTCTAAATTGTTCCCGCATTATTGAGGAGATATGAGCACTCATTGCCGATTCGCTTGAAGTTGTTGGGAAAGAGAAGATGTGAGAAGAGATGGGCGCATTGAAGTAGTGAGTAGCATGCTCTTTGACTTCTGTGATAAAAGCTTGCGAGCCAACGGCTAAAGAGATCGATTGTCGCTCTTTTTGTGCTTGCTTTAGTATTGTTGGGATCTTCTGAATCTCTATCTCTATAAATTGGATCTTTGACCAACATTGAGCATCATCAAGGGGTTCAACCATCTCAAAGAGCGTCACAATAGAGGGCGTTAAGAGGGGCTCTTTTTCAATAAGAATTCTTTGTTGAAAGAAAGGGCGAATAATAGTCGGAATAAAGTGCCAATTTTCGATAGGATTCTCTCGAATGGCTGTTGCCGAGATAGGGAAAAGATCTCGAGGGGGGTCGATTAATGTTACCGGAAGTTGAAAGAGCGCTTCATAATGCATCTTATCTTGAGGCTCACTGCTAAAGATTAAGGTGGGTTTGATATTGAGTTTTTTTAGATGAGATTTGAGTCGGTCGCTCCAAGCTTCCCAGCCATTGGGGTAGGAGGGAATACCATCCTCATTAAAATCATATAGAAAGATTCCGGGGATACCTTTAAGGCAATCTTTTGCCCAATTGAGGCGATCTTTAATAGTCGGCGCTGTTGTAAAAGCACTTGTTTGATACAGGGCCTCATCCCGATCAGTTTCGCTACAGACAAAGATGTGAAGCTCATCCACCATCAACTTAGCAGAGAGAATCATACTAATATGACCTTGATGAAGTGGGTAGAATTTTCCGACAATAAGACCGATCTTTTTCATATTTTTTATAAGGGATAGAGGGATTATCTAATAATGATGGAAGGATTATGTGAATGGAAGGATTATCAAAAATTATAGTAATTTTATAACAAGTTGAACATGCTATAATATCATGCCTTTAGATGTGACGATGATAGAGAGACAATTCTCTATCATAACTCTCCCTAATAGGTTTGAGAATTGATCTATTTCCCGCTTTCTTTTAGAGAATATTTGCATGATAACATCGATTTTAACAGGTAGTTTTTTATGGGCAGGGAGTCTTATTACTCTGTTGCTCTATATCGTCTTTATTTTAGCGGTATGTGTCAAAATTATTATGGATAATACGAGTGCCAGTAAAACATTGGGCTATCTCGTTTTGATCGTATTTTTACCGCTTTTTGGTGTGATTCTCTATCTCTCATTAGGGGTCAATTATCGTAATAAGGCGATGTACGATAAAAAGCTTGAATATAATGATGATCTAAAAGATAAGATTTATGAATATACCAAACATATTGAGAATAACCCTCAAGCAATCGATAACCCTGTTATTGAGCAATTTAAGCGATTAGCTCACTCAGTTTCAACGGAAGATATTCATTGGATGAGCCTCAATAATGATGTGAAGCTCTTAAAAAATGGGGAAAATAAGTATCCGGAAGTTTTAAAGGAGATCGCTGCGGCAAAAGAGACCATTCATATTGAGTACTATATTGTCCGAAATGATGGAATTGGTAATCAGATTAAAGATCTCTTGATTCAAAAAGCGAAAGAGGGTGTTAAGGTTCGTTTTATCTACGATGACTTTGGCAGCAAAAAGATTCGAGGGCAATTTGCACAAGAGATGCGAGATGCAGGCATCGAAGTTTATGCTTTTAGAAAATTGCTCTTTATCTTCTGGGCTAATCGGGTCAATTATCGTAACCACCGTAAAATCATTGTGATTGATGGACGCGTAGGGTTTGTCGGTGGAATCAATATCGGAGATGATTATATCAATGTGCCGGGAAGTGGTAAGCCGATATTGCGAGATATGCATGTGCGTCTTGAAGGTTATAGTTGCTACGCATTGCAACATATTTTTTTATCAGATTGGAATTTCTGTGCAAAGCAGAAGATTGAACCTAATGAGCAACTTTTCCCAGTGGATTTACGGGAAGAGCAGGGTAAAACAGCGGTGCAAATTGTGGCAAGTGGGCCCGATTCCCCCGAGCCTTATATTATGAATTCGATCATTCAGGCAATTGCGTTAGCGAAGAAAGAGGTACTTATTACGACTCCCTACTTTATTCCAACAGAGCAGATCTTAACGATGCTAAAGATTGCGGCAAGAAGCCAGGTAAAAGTAAAACTCTTAGTGCCGGAGCGAACCAATTCACTCTTAGTCCGAATGGCGAGTCGAGCGCTCTATCTTGATCTATTACGTGCTGGCGTTGAGATCTATCATTATCAAAAGGGCTTGATCCATGCGAAGACGAGTGTTTATGATCGGAGTTTAGCGATGATCGGAACAGCGAATATGGATATTAGAAGCTTTGATCTCAACTTTGAGGTGAATGCCATAATGTATGATCGAGAATTTGCTGAGAAGATGACAGCACAATATTACGAGGATCTTGAGAGCTCTGTTCAGGTGACTCTCGAAGAGTGGGAGAAGCGTCCTAAATATAAGGTTTTTGCCGATAAAGTGGTCTATTTAGCGTCATCTCTACTCTAATTCTGCTGATTTTAAGTAGCTACTACTTATTAGCCTACCTCAAGTGCTATAAGCTTCAAGGCAACAATTACAGTTACTCTAATTAGGCTAATTCGGATAAGTAGAATAACTAGATTTCGCTATAACAGATCTTGTTATAGCAAAGAGGAAGGCGAAAGATTTAATCGTTTTGATAGATATTGCTGTTCTGTCGAGGAGAGCTGCGTTAATTGATGTCTAAGGAGAAAGTGGAGTGTGACTAACCCACTATTAGGTTTAAACTTTTCGCCATCGAGAAGTGCCGCCATCACCTCTTCCGAGGTGAGTGCATGAAATGCTTCCACTTCACCATCATTAATTTGGGGCTCAAAAGAGGGAGGGATGGGGAGATCAAAGATAAAGATCGATTCATCCCGAATACTCTTATTGTACTCTGTAAGATAGTTAAAAGGGGTAACAAAGGAGAGCGCCTTTGTTGCTGCTTCTGGGATATTGGCTTCTTCCATCGCTTCACGCTTTGCAGTTACAAGTGGAATTTCACCATAACTTAAACCACCTGCTGCAATATTATCGAGCTTATGAGGCTCAATCTGTTTGAGTTTAGAGCGTTGAGCAACCCAGATATGGGAGATTTGATCGCTCTTTTCAGCCTCAACATAGCCATTGATATGAACGCCAAATACTCTAAAGCCTAAGAAAGGGGCCACACCACGTTCTATCGTAAAGAGGGCATTTTGCAGTCGTTCTTTACGGCGATAGACTCCATAGGCCTCATCTCTCCAATTAGTAATAATGCCGGCAAGGCGCAAATTTTCTGAAAAGTTGGCAAGAAACGCATTACGCTCATCAAATGTAGAGCAAATAAATTGGGAGGTAAAGGTGACCGTTGATGTTTCTTGATTCAGCTGAAAGAGCTCCGGATAGTTCGCAATAATGTCGATATTATCTTGATGTATCCAACCGATAATCTCTTCTTGAAAATAGAGGGGCCAGTAGAGAGAAAAATTGGGTTTTGGGAGATATTTAAAGAGATTTGAGAGCATATTAAATGATGGGGTAAGAGAAGAGCTAATGGGCATTAAGGAGAGAAATCTCAAGAAGATTCCTTAGAATACTTCTTGAATAATGCCCAAGCCCTCTCACTATTATTTTCTTTTTATTGTTGGATTGAATTGTTAGGTCGAATTCTTAGATCGAATTCTTAGGAATAGATTAAATTTTTCGATCGATCGCAGCTAATAACGACGCAATGTCTGTGTGATATCTGTAGCAAGAGAGTTGGCAATCTTCTGTAACGCACTGTTGTATGCAGCAACCCCTCCTTCTGCGTCATAACTTCTGCTCGGTTCTGTAATATTGTAGGTAAAGGTCTTAATAATCTTGTTATTACGATTATTAATGAGGCGTGCTTGAAGCTTTAAGACAACATGATTTTCAGTGGCATTAGGAAAGATCTGATTCATCTCCAATAATGTGATGTCGAGACGATTTTGAGCATTAACACTATTAGGTGCCATAACAACATATTGGAAGAGTGCGCGATTCTCTAAATCTTGAGCAATCAGTGATTGAATCAATTGTGCGGGTGGTGCAATCCAATCACTTTTGGTGTAGCTCTCAATCTCATTCGGTGAGCGACTGTAGGTCATATCGGTTGAGAGGCGACCTAAAGATTTTACTTGCGAGATCATAAGTGAAGGGAGCGATCGATTGCCGGTGTTAACACTATTTTCTGCCGGCGTTAAGGTAAAGCTCTTCTTCGGGGGAGCAGATGCACATCCCACAATGATAAGGGGAAGAGCAAAAAAGAGGATAAGTTTTTGCAAACGCTTCATAAATATTCTCCTGATAGAGGCTTTAAGCCCTTGGAACGGATCGAAAATTAAAGTTAAATTTAGATAGGGTATTTAGATAGGGTGTAGATCGGTAGAAAGTGTTTCTACCGATTCTATGATTCTACTCACCTGGCCCCGGTTGCTGTTTGGGTTTACCTAAGATTAAGGAGTTAGGTGAGGCTTCTAACTCTTGCATAAAGAGAGAGAAGTTGTAGAGTGCGTTCTCTAAGGTTGGCAAGATGGATTGAAGATTACTATTGGTCTCTTCTCCTAAGTTATTCCAAGTCCCTAAAGTCGATTGAGCACTATCTAATGTTTTGTTGACATTAACGGTTGTCTGTTCAAGTTGTTTTGATGCGCCTTGAATCTGTTTAGCAAACTCACCTAAAGCCGCTGCTGCCTCTTTTACTTTCGGCTGAATTGTATCGATTGTATCTGTCGCTTTCTCTGTTAATGTATTGACTTTACCACCAATGCCGGCAAGATCTGCGGTAAATGCATTGGTGTTGTTTAAGATATTGGAGAAGTTATCAATATTTTGTGTTGTTAATATAGATCCCATCTTCTTCGAGAGCTCAGTGAGCGACTTGGTTATATTATCGAGCGCTTCATCTAAACGACGAGCGAGCGAAGGACCATTTTGAATTGTGGGAATAGGATCTGCTTTAGTGGGAAGAAGTGCTCCCGCCTGAGGAGTTCCTCCGCTTAAACTAACATTAACGATGCCGGTAATTCCGCGATTGATCAGCTCTGCCTTAGTATCTTTTTTAATTGGCGTTCCGACATCGATATTGAGAAAGATCGTCACATAGCGAGGATCTTCGTGGTTAAGTTCAATTTTACTCACTTTTCCCACATTCACGCCACGATAATCGATAGGAGAGTTGACAGAAAGACCTGCAACCGATTCATTGGTTACAACTTTATACTCAATGGTATTAACCTTTTCAAAGCCATTTGTCAGCCAAATAATGAGCGCAATAAGACATGCGATAAATCCGAGAACAAATGCGCCGACAATAGTGTAATTAAATTTGTGTTCCATGTGCCTCTCCAACTGTGCGTCCACGTGGACCTTGGAAATAGTGTTGAATTAAAGGATTATCATTTTTAACCAGTTCAGCAATGGGCTGATAGGCGATCAGTTTTTTATCACCTAAAAATGCGACCTGATCTGAGATTGCCCAGATCGAATCTAAGTCATGCGTGACCATAACGACGGTTAGGTTGAGTGATTCTTTGAGTTGACGCATCAGATCATCAAACTCAGCTGCAGAGACAGGATCAAGCCCTGCCGTTGGCTCATCTAAAAAGAGTAGTTCCGGATCAAGTGCTAAGGCTCTTGCTAAACTTGCGCGTTTAATCATACCGCCCGAGAGATCTTTGGGGAGCAGATTGGCTGCTTGAGGTTTCAATCCAGATAAGGTGAGCTTTAGCATCGCCACTTCTTCCATCTCTTTACGACTGAGCTTCGTATGTTCTTGTAGTGGCACCATAATGTTTTCTAGCACGGTTAGCGAGCTAAAAAGAGCCCCGCCCTGAAAGAGCATACCAAAGGTTTGACGTAATTTTTGCGCCTCTTTATGGGTTGATCCCCAAACGGGTTGATTAAAGAGGTATACCTGCCCCTTTGTGGGTTTCTGCAGCATAATGATGCAACGGAGCAGGGTTGTCTTTCCAGAGCCCGATCCGCCTACAAGTGCAACAAGTTCTCCCCTTTTTACCGTCATATTGAGATCTTCATGAACAGAATGGGTTCCGAAGCTGTTATAGATATGTTCTACACGAATCACATCATCATTATTCACCGCTTGAGATTGCGGCATAGCAATTTTAACTTCACTCATCGATCGATCTCCCTATAAGCCGACATTGCGCATTAAGATTGAGAAGAGCGCGACGATGACAATGACGTAGAAGATAGATTGTACAACTGCCTTCGTTGTCTGTTGTCCGACACTGTCAGCCCCCCCTTCTACTTGGAATCCTTGATAGCATCCCACAAGAGTAATCACTATTGCAAAAACAGGAGCTTGGATAATGCCTACTAAGAGCGAGCGCCAGGTAACGGCATTGGGGATCGCTGTGATAAACTCACCAAAAGAGATATCGAGATAGATTGCCGCTAAACACATACTGCCAAAGATTGCCATCATATCGGCAAAGAGTGTCAACAGGGGTAGTGAAACAGCAAGCGCATACATTTTGGGCAGAACGAGTTGGTCATAGCGATTGATACCGATCGTCTCTAGCGCATCCACCTCTTCATTGACCACCATGGTCCCGATCTGTGCGGCATAGGCAGCCCCCGTTCGTCCGGCGATAATGATCGCCGTTAAGAGAGGACCTAAAACACGTAAAATTGCGACAGCAGAGAAATCGACAATATAGATACTAGCGCCAAACATCTGTAGAAGACTCCCTGCTTGATAGGAGATAACAGCCCCGATTAAGAAGTTAAGTAGACCAATAATCGGAAGCGCCATAACTCCTGCACTCTGGATATTCGCCCAGAAGGCACTCCATCTAATTTTCCAAGGCGTGAAAGCGCGTTGTGTCGCAATGACAGAAATCTCCCCAATAAATTCGATAAATTTCTGGATCTCATCGAGAAGATAGATGGTAAACATTCCGACTCGTTTGGTGAAACTATTACGATTATCGGGAGCAGCCAGTTGAATGCCGGCATCTTCAATACGAGATTTAATGTAGAGGTAGAGATCGAGCTGTTTCTTTTCAAATCCTTGATAATCGATCTTACTCTCTTTCGGGAGGCTTTTAAGAGCAATATAGAGCTCTTGGCATCCGGTGGTATCGATTTGGCTCAATTTGGATCCATCGATCGTTACATCTTTTAGGGTAGCAATTTGTGGTTGAATCTTATCTGATGCGAGCTGTATCTCTCGCAGATTAGATAGCGTCCACTGCCCATCAATTATGATTGTATTGTTATCAATCGTTATCATTCTGTTTGCTCATTAGTAACGGATATAAAAGTATCAGTAAATATTGATCACTATCGATTGGTCAATATCGCTTGATCATTATCGATGCCATATTGATTCGTTATCAATTTGATTATTCGACTATTCAACTATTTGATTGTTCAACTATTTGACTGTTGAATTATTCAGTTGCTCAATTAGTCAGCTATTCAAATTATTCAAATTATCAAAACTTCATTCATCAAGATTTCTATTTAAATATCTCTATTGAAAATTTTATCACTTAAAATATTATAGAAAATAGTATGAAGAATAACTATGAAAAATATAACTATGAAAAGTGCTTATTGCACTTCTTGATCATGATTCTTATCAAAATTTATATTCAAATCTTGATGGCGGTTCAATATTGTACGTGGAATAACAGGGATTAGCGAGGATTAACTTTTCGCCATGCGGCAGGATCTTGCTGATGTCCTGCTTGTGACCAGATCCCCCGTTTTGCTGCTTTCGCCTCCTCTTCTGCTCTATAATATTGAGGGTCATTATTATACTGCCGATAAACAACCGCCTCCCCTAATCGGACCATCTCAAGTCCAATATCTTTTTGGTTGTAAAAGAGCTGTGCGACATAACGTTGGTAATGATCTCGATCTCTAATTTTCAGAGTAATGATACCATTTTTCTCTTTAGGAAGAAGATTTATCAATGCCTTTTTAGCGCGATCTCCCCAAGGTTTTTGCCCCATTTCTGGTGCATCCATTCCCCAGATTCTCACCCTTAACTTATGCCACTTGCCACTCGCTTTTCCTGTAGAAGAGCAACTTGCAGGGCAGATCGCTGTGATTGAATCACCATCACTAATATGATTAATTTTGCAGGGGCATTGATAGCCCTTGTCGAGCTGAGACTGCTCTTGAGTATACCCTTGGCTACTTTTTAGTGGGTGTGGTCTTTCGAGAAAAAAAGAGCTAGCAAAGATCGCCATAAAGAGAAACGCGACAATTATTTTCCCTTTCTGTTCTCGCTTTATTTTACTCAATAAGTTTTTTAAATAATATTTAATGGCTTTTGAGTATCGGTATTCCATATTAATAGATTAATAGTTTGATTGTTTAGTTTCGAGTGATGCTCTCTTATTAAATGTTTGTGAGGTGCTTAGAAAAGCATTCTTCCAAATGAAACTGTTTTATGAGCTCGTTTTATAAAGTCGTTTTAAATCATTAGGCTGAAATTTAGCTAGCTTTATCGATTTTATATGACTCTATATTAGAAGCGGGAAGATCCAGTGTAAAATCAGCTGGAGAGAGATAAAGGCAAAGAGGCCGGCAATCATGTCATCGAGCATAATGCCAAATCCTCCAGATACGCGCTGATCTGCAATTTTGATGGGCCAAGGTTTTAAAATATCAAAGAAACGGAAGAGGAGGAATCCCAAGATAATGGTACTCCATGAGAGTGGTGCGGCAATCATGGTGATCCAAAAACCCACAAACTCATCCCAGACAATGCCACCATGGTCGTGGACTCCTAGTTCATCGCTTGCTTTTTGGCAGATAATGATGCCGGCAATGCTCGTCAGAAGAAGCATTAGAAGATAAAATGGTAGTGAGAGGGTTAATGAGAAGATAATCCAGAAGGGGATAGCCATTAAAGTTCCCATTGTCCCAGGGGCGATTGGGGAGAGGCCGGCACCAAACCCAGAAGCTAAAAATTGCCAGGGAGTTTTGATAGTGATTTTGGGATTCATTTGAAACCTCCTTCTGAGGAATGGGAATGATAGTCTGTCTCTGCAACGCTTCTATCTGCTATTGATACCTAATGGGTTATTTAACAAAGTAATGTTCACGAATAAATTTTAACTCATTGATCGATTCATGAATATCATCAAGTGCAAGATGGGTATTCTTCTTCTCGTAACTAAGAGGATTAGAATACCAACGTTTAACAACTTCTTTAAATGAGCTGACATCGATATTACGATAGTGGCAAAATTGATCGAGTTCCGGCATATATTTTTTTAGAAAGCGTCGATCGGTACCAATACTGTTACCGCAAAGGGGGGATTTCCCGGCAGGAATCCATTGCGAGGCAAACTGAAGTGTCGCATTCATTGCATCAGTTACTGTGACATCGCTCTCTTTAATTCGCTTGATTAAGCCTGAATTGCCATGTGTGGTTTGACACCAATCATCCATGAGATCGAGAATCTCTTGAGGTTGATAGATCGCAAGGTTAGGGCCTTCTGCTAAGAAGTTGAGATCTTTATCTGTAATGATTGAGGCGATCTCAATAATGTGGTGAATCTCCTCATCAAGGCCGGTCATCTCTAGATCGATCCAAAGTAGATTGCTCTCAGATTGCATATTTTTCTTCCTATCTTGCATCTTAAGTAATTGAATAGTGGAGTGGGAAAGGGGCATTATACCGAAAAGAGTGGGCCGGGAGAATTAAAAAGGCAGAGTCTCATTTTGAACTCTGCCTCGTTTATCTAAAGTTATTGGAATTCTTTAAGGAGTTTAGCCTCGGATAAAGACAATTTCGCCGGTGACATCATTAGGTTTATAGGCGTATCCTTCAAGATTAAATTTCTTTAGCTCTTGGAGATCTGTAATATTGTTTTCACTGACAAAGCGAGTCATTAAACCTCTCGCTTTTTTCGCATAAACACCAATTACTTTATATTCGCCATTACTAAAATCTTTAAAAATTGGGGTGACAACACGCGCTTTTAGCTTTTCAGGGCGAACAGCTTTAAAGTACTCATTAGAAGCGAGGTTGATAACCACTTTTGCATCGATCTCATCAATGCGTCTATTGAGATATTCTGTGACGAGATCTCCCCAGAATTCGTAGAGATTTTTTCCACGTGGATTAGGAAGCGCCGTTCCCATCTCTAAGCGGTAAGGGGCGATAAGATCTAAGGGGCGAATAGCACCATAAAGACCCGATAAAATCGCTAAGTGACGATTGAGAAAATTGACACAATTTTCAGGTAGATCGTATGCAGAGAGCCCTTGATAGACATCGCCATTGAAGAGATAGAGTGCGGGTTTTGCATTTTGTGAGGTAAATGGAACCTCAAAGTCTCTAAAGCGCTCTACATTCTGCTCTGCAATTCGCTCAGATACTTTCATAAGACTCTGAATCTCTTCCGTTGAGTATTGGCGAAGAATATCAATAAGAGCCTGTGAATCTTGAAGTAACTCAGGTTGCTCAAGACTTGTAATCGGCGGTGGAGTATGTTCATCCAACATCTTTGCAGGAGAAAGTAAAAACAGCATAGTAATCCTCTTTATTGTTGTTTTAATTGTTATCTTAATCTTAGTTAATGATCAATTTTATCATCTGTTTGCGTTACACTCTTTTCCATCAGAGTATCTCTTTTTGCTAAAAAATAAAAGAAAATTAAGGCGACGATGTAAGCGATGATTGTGCTGACAAAAAGATCGATAGGGAAATGCATCCCAAGTCGTAATCGACTAATCATCATTAACCCAGCCCAGAGAGTCATAATAACAATCGCGACCGCTGTTTTAGGATCTTTTTCCCGGGTCATAAAACCGACAATAATAAAGGCCCACATCACCGCAAAAATCGTATGTCCTGAAGGGAATGAGTAACCTGTTTCCGCTTGCCAGTGAGATTTTAACCAGTTGGGGGTTATAGGATCATCCTTAATTGCGTTGGCAACAATTGTGCCGCGCTCTTTGCGAGGAAGCTCATAAAATGACTCAATATCAACTCCTTGATCGACGACATAACTCATGTAGGGGCGAGGCTCTTCCCAGAGAACTTTAATTGTACTTTTAATGATCTGTGTGCTGCCTTGTAGCAAAAAGACACTTAAAAAGATAATAACCCAGTGATGCTGTAATTTTTTACAACGCATACTTAGCCAGATAGCCAGAACAAGCGATGTTAGTAGTGCAAAATAGGGGGCAGAACCAGATTCAGTTACGATAAAGAGGATTGCATCTATCGCCGTATAGCTGTGAAGTGGAGACCAGTGCCAGCCTAGAATCCAAGCTAAAAGCGGGATAAGCAGTAGTGCGATAAAAACAAAAGAGAGATTACGAAATAGGGTTTTATAGGTGTTCATCATAAATAGTTGATAATCAGGTGTTAGTGGTGATTGATTATAAATCAATTTCTTACTGAAGGAGAACCTTGTCGTGATGAGCCAAGGGCAGTATCAGCGAAAATAGTGGAGCCCAAAGAGCTGGTCAAGTTGCCGTGCTACGCCATCTTCAATGTTTTTAGCGATGATTCGATCGGGAAACTGTGCTTTTAACGGTTCTGTTGCATTACCCATAATAAAAGGGTGCGCCACCAGTGAGAGTAGCTCTCGGTCATTGAGTTGATCACCAAAAGCGATGCAATGTTGTGGGTCGATATTGAGTGCCTCTAAGACATATTGTGCCCCGACTGCTTTATTGATCCCAAGCGGCATCACCTCGAGATAGGTTGATGATGAGGTTGAAACTGAAGCGCCATCAAAGAAATCATAGGCGATTGAGAGATGATCGTGCAGCTCCTCTTCTGGTAAGACAAAGAGCGCCTTTGTTAATGTCTCATTGACCCAATCGTGATTAGGGCAAAGAACCTCAAATCGTTCGCCGGGGCAAGTGTAATGGTGGGGAATACCATCTTTGGTGTAGATAATATTGTTGTGGTAGAAGATGGGGGGGTATCGATACTCATTAGAGAAGTTGAAAACTTGCTTTAAGACAGGCTTTGGTAATGTTGCCTCATGTAGAACAGCATCTCTTTTAAAGTCAAAGACGCGAGCGCCATTGTAGTTAATGATATATTCTGTTCCACCAATGGCCTTTGCAAAAGGTAGGCTCCCGGCAAAACTTCTCCCTGTACTGAAGATGATCTGAATCCCTTTCGATTTCAGTGTCACAAGAATCTCCTGAAGTGCCGGGGAGAGTGCATTGTTGTTATTAAGACTTGTGCCATCAAGGTCTAGAAAAATCGCTTTAAAGCTCATGAAAGATCCTTTTGTCGAGTGAAATGCATAGGAGAGAACTTGTAGAGTATAGAGTGATAGCGTGAAGGCGACAAGCGGTGATCAGATGATCTCTTTTATCCCTTTTCATTTCATCTTAGATCTAAATCTTGATCTAAATCGATTAATAGCGCTTTTAAGTTGGGCTTTTAATGATCGATATTATCGCTATATACTTGAAACTAATTTCTCATTTTAGTGCTAAATAGATTATAATAAGGCGGTAATAAAGCCGATCGATACTAGTCGGTAGCAGGCTTCGTGTTACTATAGAGTCGGTTTCTTGTAGCGAGGAGCTCTGATAAAATAGAGAACTCATCATATAACGACGATAAGAACTAAAAAAGTGAGAACTAAAATGGCAAAAATGCAATCCCTTCAAGACCCGTTCCTGAACTTGCTTCGTAAAGAGCGTGTTCCGGTATCTATCTTTTTAATCAATGGCATTAAGTTGCAAGGACAGATTGAATCCTTCGACCAATTTGTCATTCTATTAAGATCAAATGTCAGTCAAATGATCTATAAGCATGCGGTGTCTACAATCGTTCCTGCGAGAAATGTTAATTTAAGCAGTGAAGTGGTAGGAGAAGTTGACGCTCCTATTGCTGAATAGCAGAGGTAAGGGTCCATCCTTTATTAATGAATCATATAGTAGAGCAATTTAGTCACGAAGATGACAGAGCAATCATCGTCTCTTTAGAGATGCCTGAAAGTGAAGAGGGGGATCTTGCAGAGTTTAAGGAGTTAGTGACATCTGCAGGTGTTGAGATCCTCTCCTGTATTACAGGAACTCGGCAAACCCCTCATCATAAATATTTTTTAGGAACCGGCAAAGCAGATGAAGTACGTATAGCCGTAGAGCAGAGCGATGCTAATGTTGTATTAATTAACCATGATTTAACGCCTAGTCAAAACCGCAACTTAGAAGAGTTATGCGGTGTTCGTGTGGTTGACCGGACTGGCTTAATTCTCGATATCTTTGCCCAAAGAGCTCAAAGCTTTGAAGGAAAGTTACAGGTTGAATTGGCACAATTAACCCGATTATCGACACGTTTAGTACGAAAGCATACTAATCTCTCGCAACAAAGAGGGGGTGCTGTAGGACTTCGAGGGCCAGGGGAGACCCGGCTTGAGATGGATCGGCGCGTTATTAGTGATCGTATTCGGCAGCTTAAAAAACGTCTTGAGACCGTGACAAAGATGCGTGCGCAGGGACGTATCTCTCGGGAACGTAACGAGGTTCCTACAATCGCATTAGTCGGTTATACCAATGCCGGCAAATCTTCTCTTTTCAATCGATTAACTGCCGCTGGCGTCTATGTGCAAGATCAACTCTTTGCAACACTCGATCCGACTCATAGAGCGTTGGATATTGAGTTTGTTGGCAGAGCAGTTTTAGTTGATACCGTTGGGTTTATCTCTAAACTTCCTCATGATCTTGTAGAAGCGTTTAAATCAACTTTGCAGGAAGCTGTTGAAGCGGATCTTCTTCTCGAGGTGATCGATGTTGCAGATCCAGAGAGAGATCTAAAGATGCGAGAGGTGACTGCTGTTTTAGAGCAGATCGGTGCAGAAGCAGTACCGCGATTACAGGTCTTTAATAAGATCGATCTTAAACCTGAGATCGAGCCCCATAATGAGATGTCAGAAGAGGGCGTTGTTAAAGCTGTTTGGATTTCAGCAGCTAAAGATATTGGCATCGACCTACTTTTAGAGGGAATCGCTTCCCACTTTCAGAAAGAGCATCTCTCAATGAGATTGACGCTTCCCCCAAGTGAAGGGCGACTAAGAGCAGAGCTCTATGCGCTCGATGCAGTTAAAGAGGAAGCGTTTGGCAAAAATGGTGAGTTTCTTTTAGATCTCTATGTTGCTCGATATCGAATTATGCGACTATTGAAGGAGCAGCCAGAAGCAGCTCCCTATTTCGAACAATATCTATAGGTGCAAATAGCGTAAAAAATTGGTATCTTGTCGAGTTGGTATTCAACAGTTTCGGTAAGATCTGGAATCAAAGGGATTAAATGAAAAAAAATAACTTAGAGATGGCTTGGCAAGAGCCTAAAGATAGCCAGCAAGGTGGCTCATCAGGTAGTCCTCATGGGAATAATCAGCCGAATGATCAACGACCTAAAAATGGCGCTGGGCCCGATCTTGACGAAATTTTTAAAAAGTTAGGCGGTGCATTTCGTGGTAAGAAAGGGATGGGCGGTCATCGACATGGCGGTTATGGTAAATATATCGCTTTAGGTGGTGCTGTTCTTCTATGTGGTTGGTTAGCAACAGGTTTCTATACGATTGATGCGGGACAAAAAGGGGTCGAACTACTCTTAGGTCAGTATCATGCCACTAAAGATCCTGGTTTAAGATGGCGTCTTCCTAATCCGATTGGTGATCATCGCATCATCGATATTCAACGTCGATTTTCACAAAAGATCGGTTCTACCGCTAAAGGAAATCGTCGTGCTGCGATGTTAACGAAGGATGAAAACTTAGTTGATGTGAGTGTTGAGGTTCAATATCAGATTAATAATGATGATCCTTCACAATATTGGTTTACATCTGTTGATCCCGATAAAACATTAAAAGAGGTTGTCGATAGTGCAACCCGTGAGCGTGTTGGTCAAACATCTCTAGATGATATCTTGACAGATGGTCGCGAGCAGTTGATGCAAGAGGTTAAAGAGCTTGCTCAAAGTATCTTAGATAACTATCAGATTGGTCTTGTGATTACAAACGTGAACTTAGAAGATGCGCAAGCGCCGGCAGCGGTGCAAGATGCCTTCTCCGATGCGATTCGTGCTCGTGAAGATGAGCAGAGTCGAATTAACCAAGCGAATGCTTATCAGAGTAAAGTCCATGAAGAGGCTCGCGGGGAAGCGGAGAGAATTTTGCGCCAAGCAGAAGCTTATCGTGAGAGTAAAATCGCACAAGCACGCGGGGAGGCAGAGCGTTTTAATCGCCTCTACTCAGCATATGCTGTAGCGCCAGAGGTGACTAGAGAGCGTCTCTATCTTGAAAATATGGAAGAAGTATTACAAAACAGTAATAAACTCTATATGGGGTCAGATAGTAATAACTTAATGATGTTGCCACTCGATAAGATGACAGGCTCTACAACAAACTCAGGATTGAGTAAGACTGAGAAGAGAGAGGGTGCGGTGACAATCGAAGTCAAAGAGACAACACCGACACCAGAGAGCATTATTCAAAATCAACCCAATAATAACAATGTGAACGATCAGAGAAGTCGTGCGCGTTTCACTCGTTAAGAGAGGAGAGAGAAAATGAGAATTGTAACTCGCATCGTTTTACCAATCGTCATTATTGTACTGCTTCTCTTAAGCACATCTTTAGTGATTGTTAAAGAGTGGGAGAAAGGTCTTCAACTCCGTTTTGGGCGTATCGTTGCCGTCTATGATGAACCCGGTATCTATTTCAAATTACCCTTTATCGATAATGTAAGAGTCTTTGATGGCAGAATTCAGACATTAGATACGCCACCAGAACCTTTCTTAACTTCTGAGAAGAAGAATTTGATTGTTGATACCTTTATAAAATGGCGTGTCATCGATCCTGAGGTCTATTATCAGAAAGTATCGGGTAATCCCGGTATCTTTAACCGCCTTTTTGAGCCTATTGTGAAGAATAACTTTAGAGCAGCTTTCGGTAAGCGTGATGTTCAGACAGTTGTCGGTGGTAATGTTACCTCTAAAGGAAGTAAATATGACGACGATACTTCAAAGGTGATTGTCGTTGATAAGCCGAGTGATGCGCTCTCTTTAGATCCTAAGACATTAGAAGAGATTCATTCTGAAGATGTCGATATCGTTATTCGCAGTAAAGAGAATGTTGTTCCGGTTATTGCAGGGCAAGAAGTTGATCTCAATAATACAGTTCGTCAAGAGATTGAGCGGACGATTTTAGTCGCGCTCTCTGTAGAAGCGAAAGAGTATGGTGTTGAGATTATCGATGTTCGTATTAATGGTGTAGAGCTCCCTGATGATGTGACCGATAACGTCTTTAAGCGAATGAGAACAGAGCGTGAGCGCGTAGCAACGGAATTGCGTTCTAAAGGGGAAGCTGCCTATATCGAAAAAGTTGCAGAAGCAGATAGTAATCGAACGATTCTCTTAGCAACCGCTTATGAAGAGGCAGAGAAGATTCGCGGGGAAGGAGATGCAGAAGCGGCGACAATTTATGGAAAAGCGTATGGTCAAGATCCTGACTTCTACTCTTTCTATCGTAGCTTAGAAGCATATAAAAATGCCTTTCAGAATGATGGGGATCTCTTAATCCTCGATCCAGAGAGTGATTTCTTTAAACACTTTCAGCAG
Source organism: Ignatzschineria sp. PL_is040 (assembly GCF_055813795.1). Lineage (NCBI taxonomy): Bacteria > Pseudomonadati > Pseudomonadota > Gammaproteobacteria > Cardiobacteriales > Ignatzschineriaceae > Ignatzschineria > Ignatzschineria sp. PL_is040. The sequence goes on along the minus strand of NZ_JBVPGU010000002.1, from coordinate 201,001 downwards.
AAACAGTAATAAACAGCAAGTAGTGAGTGTTGTTCAAGCTGTCTATTTGTATCAATTTAAAAGCGCTCTGCGCTAGATTCATTTTCATGAGGAAAACTTATAATGGGTAATAATGTTGTTATTATCGGGACGCAATGGGGCGACGAAGGTAAAGGAAAGATCGTTGACCTCTTAACAGATAAAGCAGAAGCTGTTGTTCGATTTCAAGGGGGGCATAATGCCGGGCATACTCTTGTTATCGATGGCGAGAAGACAGTTTTACGTCTAATTCCATCTGGAATTTTGCGTGAACATGTTACCTGTTATATCGGTAATGGTGTGGTGCTCTCTCCAGAGGCACTCTTAAGTGAGATGGATGAACTATTAAGTCGTGGCATCAATGTCGATGAGCGTCTAAAGATCTCAGAAGCTTGCCCTTTAGTGATGCCATATCATGTTGCGATCGATCAGGCTCGTGAAGAGAAGTTGGGTAAAAATAAGATTGGTACAACAGGAAGAGGTATCGGTCCTACCTATGAAGATAAGGTTGCTCGACGAGCGGTACGTGTTGCTGATCTCTTCTATCCTGAAGTTTTCCGTCAAAAACTTGAGAGTGTTATGGAGTACCATAACTTTGTGTTAGTTAACTATCTTGGTAAAGAAGCACTCTCTGTAGATAAAGTATTTAATGACACAATGGAGCTTGCAAAACGTCTTCTTCCATTAGTGACCGATGTCTCTTATGAGCTTAAAAAGTTAAGAGATCGTGGAGCTAAGGTGATGTTTGAAGGAGCGCAAGGAACATTCTTAGATATCGATCATGGAACTTATCCTTTTGTGACTTCAAGCAATACATCAGCAGGTGGCGCGGCAACAGGGTCAGGTGTCGGTCCTTTAGCGTTAGACTATGTTTTAGGTATTGTAAAAGCATATGTCACGCGCGTTGGCTCTGGGCCATTCCCAACAGAATTAACATGTGAAATTGGGCAAGGCTTAGCAAAACGTGGTCATGAATTTGGTTCAGTGACCGGTCGTGCGCGTCGTTGCGGATGGTTTGATGTTCCTGTTTTAAAACGCTCAATCGATATCAATAGCTTATCAGGTATCTGTTTAACGAAACTTGATGTGTTAGATGGCATGGAAGAGGTGAAGATCTGTACCGGTTATAAGTTAGATGGTGAAGTAGTTGACTATCCTCCTTATGGTGCTGAAAACTTTGCTCGTTGTGAGCCTATCTATGAAACAATGCCGGGTTGGTCAGAAAGTACAGTTGGTGTCATGAGTTTTGATGCACTTCCGATCGCTGCGCAGAATTACATTAAGCGTCTTGAAGAGCTTGTGAAGGTACCGGTTGATATTATCTCAACAGGCCCTGATCGTAATGAGACATTAGTTTTAAGAGACCCTTTCGATTAGTAGAAGGTAATCCGTAATGGCGTTAAAAGCTTTTAAAGCTTACGATATTCGGGGGGAATACCCCTTAGAGATTAATGAAGACCTAGCTTATAAGCTAGGTCTTGCATTTGTAGCGGAATATCGAGCTCAAGAGATCGTTGTGGGGCATGATATTCGTGAAAGCAGCCCGCAACTTTTCACTCAATTAGTCGCAGGTATCTGTGATGCCGGCGCCGATGTTATCTCTCTCGATATCTGTGGAACGGAAGAGGTCTACTTCAATACTGTCTATCTCGAAGCAGATGGCGGCATTATGATTACAGCAAGCCATAACCCCAAGAGTCACAACGGTTTTAAATTGGTAGCGAGAGGCGCAGAGCCTATCAGCGGTTCCACTGGCCTTGAGGCATTAAAAAAACGTATTTTGCAGGAAGATTTTGGTCATCTCACTCTAAGAGAGAAGGGGCTATTAAGGCACTTTGTCGATAAGAGGCCTTATCTTCAAGCCTTGTTGCAAGCCTCTTCAATGGCACTGCCGCAAAAGGGTGAAGATTTCCCTTTAAACTCATTCACTTCAGCTTCATCAGCGTCATCAGTTTCATCCACCCTATCCACCTCACCCATTTCACCCATTTCACCAAAGCCATTAAGGATCGTCTGTAATAGTGGCAATGGTTGTGCCGGAGCGATTGTTGATCTTCTTGAGCCCTATCTGCCTTATCAGCTAATAAAGATTCATCATGAGCCAGATGGTACTTTTCCAAATGGTGTGCCTAATCCACTTTTAGTGGAGAGACGACAGGCAACCCAAGAGGCGATACAGGCTTCTGGGGCTGATTTTGGTGTTGCGTGGGATGGTGATTTTGATCGTTGCTTCTTCTTTGATGAAAGAGGAGATTTTGTTGATAGCTCCTATATTGTTGGGCTATTAGCAACCGTATTATTAACGGATCATCCCAATTCTACTGTTGTGATTGATGCACGGCAGACACTCAATAGTGAAGAGGCGATCAAGAATGCTGGTGGAAAGGTTGTTATTTCTGCCGGTGGACACTCACCGATGAAGGAGAGTATGCGGAAGTTTAATGCACTTTATGGTGGAGAGATGAGTGCTCACCACTACTTTCAAGCATTTCATTACTGCGATTCGGGAATGATCCCCTTTCTTCTCATCTCTCAGCTTTTAGCAAAGAGTGATCAGACGTTAGGTGAGCTCGTCGCCGCCGCAAGAAGGCGTTATCCTTGTAGTGGTGAGCTCAACTATTTGGTAATTGATTCAGATCTTGTGATGGCGAAAATAGCCGATTATTTCAAAGATAGAGCAGTTTCTGAAGATTATCTTGATGGCTTGAGTCTCCGTTTAGATGATTCTCGGATCAATGTGCGAACTTCTAATACAGAACCTTACCTACGAATCAATATCGAAGGAAAGGGATCTGAAGCGATTGTAAAAGAGCGGCAAAGAGAGATTGAGTTGTTGTTAACTCCCTATTTACAGTAGTTAAATGCCGGCGCTTTAAGTTGCCGGCATTTTAAAATATCTTAAGTTTAAGAGATTGATGATAGAGCGCTTATCAATTGATCAGTTACAATTTATGGTAGTAGCTTGAAGAGGGCATAAGCGATGATAATCGCTAAAATTGTCGGGAAGAGGGCCCCTAATAAGGGTGAGAAGCCTGAGATAAGGATAAAGTGCCCTAGCATCTGAGTAGTCAAGTAGATAATAAGCCCTAAAATCACGCCGATTAAGATACGCTCACCAATTCCTTGTCGCCGTTGTTGCGCAAAGACTAAGGGGGCAGCGATCAGGATCATTGAAATGTTGGTCAGTGGATTAAAGACTTTAGACCAGAAAGCAAGGCGATATTCGCTACTATCGAGATTATTCTCATCGAGATAGTTAATAAAACGCCAAAGACTTTGGCTCGATTGATATTCAGGATCGCTAATTAGCGCAGTTAAGGCAGCTTGATCGATATGGGTCTCGATTTTGAAATTTTTTAGCTGCTCTTTTGTGATTTGGCGCTCACTAAAGGTGATTGCGGAGAGCGAAGGAATGACCCATTGGTTATTTTCAAGAACCATATGATCAGCTCTCATAATCTGTTTGAGAACATTTCCTTCTGGTTTATAGATGGTGATATTGCGTAGTGAGAGATCACGCATTGATCGCACCTCTATAATATAGCCACCATCAATGGCCCAAAACCCCTTACCGATACTGCTTTTATGGCTCACTTTTAGAGCCTTTTCGTGAGTCTCAGGGACAATATATTCGCCTATTAAGACAATACCAAAACTTAATATAAGGGTGGTATAGATCGCTCCTTTCAATGTCCGAGCTTTACTAAAACCCGCTGTTCTAATGGCTGTTAGTTCATTGTGGCTCGCGAGTTGGCCTAGTCCAAGAAGCGTCCCTAATAGAAGTGCCATCGGAAAGATTCGGTAGATCCGTGCCGGCATATCATAGAGTAGATAGAGCAGCATATCAGTGACGACATAGGTTTCATCGAGATCTTGTAGCTCATTTAAGAAGGTAAAAAAGGTCTCAATAATAACAAGAAGTAGAAGACAGAGCAGAGTAAAGAAGAGGGAGGTCTTTAAGGTATATCGATCTATTTTTATCATATTATCCTCGCGATAATGAGTTATCGCTCATAGTGCTATTTATGCTATCAAGAGAGTGCCGCTAGAGCGATCTGTTATAACGCCGGTAGACAATATAGGCAAATATAAACATTATCAGTTGAATCCACCAGACACCTAAATCAGGGTTAATTTTGCCACTCTTAATCCAGGAGAGTCCGATACCTAAGAAGTTAAAGTAGAAGACGTAAAAGATGACCCCCACAATTAATTTATTGAAGCGACCTTCTCGCGGTCGAGAGTGTGAGAGTGCCGGGATCAACAAAATTAAGAGATAGATTGAGATCGGACCGGAAAGGCGCCTTTGTAATTCCCGCTTCTCATCCGGGGTTGTGCCGGTGATGACATCATACGCACTCCAAGCGATCGCTTTGGGCCAAGCATCACTACTTTCAGTATCGAGGCGGATTCGTAGCGTATCGAAGAAGAGCACTTCTGAAAAATCAGCATTTGTGGTTGTCCTTGAGCCATCTTCTAAGATCACAAAACGGGTATTATCCTCATTGATCTGTTGGGTTCCCTTTTCGGCAATGGTAATAGTATGATGCCCATTCGCTTCATTCGTTTTGATAAAGATCTTGTTCAGCGTTCCATCTTCCGCATTGATCGATTGTACGTAGATAGTCTGCTTTCCTCTGGCAAACTCCTGGAAAACACCTGGTTTTAAGATTGTCAGCTGGGCCTCTTCTCGTGCCTTTTTTAAGACTACTTCTTGAATTTGTGCAATCTCCGGCACAATCCAGAAATTTAAAATTAAGATGAGAAAACTTAAGGGAATTCCGATCTGCAACAAAATACGATAGAGTCGTTTAACCGGCATTCCTAAAGCGTAAAAGGCGGTCATCTCACTATCTTTGTAGAGTCTACCGAAAGCTAAGATAGAGGCGAGTAGAAAGCTCAAAGGGAGCAGTTCAGTGATAAATCGAACAACTTGTAGGCCTAGCAATGAGATCACAGCTGATTGCGATAGAGTTCCATTGATCACTTGGTTGAGATAGAAGGCCAATCGCTGCACAAGCAGAATAGAGATCAGTACCAAGAGTACTGCTGCGAAGGTCGACAAGATCTCTCGTCGAATATAGCGATTAATGAGACTCATATCATTACTGTTCCATAATTTGAGGACCTAAATCGGTCGCTGAAAGTGTAGATCGCTGTGAGTAAATGAGAAGAGAGGCTATCGCGCCTCTTCATCCACCTGTTTACGCTCTCTGTAGAATTGTTCATAATATTGATCGAATGTTCCGGCATCGATGTGATCTCGAATCTGTTGCATATGCCAGAGGAAGTAGTGCAGGTTATGAATACTTGCTAAATGTGCGCCAAGCAGCTCTTTGGTTCGAATAAGATGACGAAGATATGAGCGACTAAAGTTTTGACAGGTGTAGCAGCTACAGGTCTCATCGAGTGGACGAGTATCGAGATCATAGCGAGCATTTTTGATGCGAATATCGCCAAAACGGGTAAAGAGATGTCCATTTCGAGCATTGCGTGTAGGAATCACGCAGTCAAACATATCGACCCCTCGTTTTACCCCTTCGATAAGATCTTCTGGTTTACCGACGCCCATCAGATAGCGGGGTTTATCTTTCGGCATTTTGGGATCGAGAAATTCTAAGATACGATCTCGTTCCTCTTTCGGTTCTCCAACCGCTAGACCGCCGATAGCATATCCATTGAACTCCACCTCTTGGAGTGCATCGAGTGATTGTTCTCGAAGATCCTCAAACATACTTCCTTGAACAATCCCGAAGAGTGCATTGGGGTTCTCACCGGCAACAAAAGCATCTTTAGAGCGTTTAGCCCAACGCATTGAGAGCTCCATCGATTTTTTAGCTTCATCATAAGTTGCAGGATAGGGTGTGCATTCATCAAATGCCATCACAATGTCGGAACCTAAAACCCGTTGAATCTCCATTGATTTCTCTGGATCGAGAAAGAGTTTCTCACCATTAAAGGGGGAGCGGAAGGTAACCCCTTTCTCCTCAATCTTACGAAGCTCTGCGAGAGAGAAGACCTGAAAACCGCCTGAGTCGGTAAGGATCGGTTTATCCCACCGCATAAAATCATGAAGATCGCCATGAGCGCGAATCACATCAAGTCCCGGTCTTAGCCAGAGATGAAAAGTGTTGCCAAGAATAATCTGAGCATTCATCTCTTTTAGGTTTTGGGGGGTTACCCCTTTTACTGTGGCAATTGTCCCTACCGGCATAAAGATAGGTGTTTCGATCGTGCCTCGCTCAAAAGTAATCCGGCCTCGGCGAGCAGCGCCATCGGTCTTTAAAAGTTCAAATTTCATTGCTACCTTATTTTTCCATAATTTTAATGCTATTATTTTACCGTTAAACAGTAAGAAATGCAGATATTCATTGGGGAATGAATTATCGCATATAACCCCTTTCATCGTCGGCAAAATTAATAGGCTGATTTAAGAGGCTAACTCTCTTAAAAGGTTATCTCATAATCTTACGGGATGAGGCTAGCTGATAGGTGGGCTAACAAGATTCACTGAAAAAGGATGTTATGGTACAAGTCAGCTTTTATGTTCTACCAACAAGTAACGAAGCTTCTCGACAAAAACTGTTATTGAAGATCTTAGAGAAGGCATATCTTGCTGAGGAGCCGGCACTTCTCTATAGCGATAATCAGGAGTTGATCCGCTTTTTAGATCGAAAACTGTGGGAATTGCCCCACATTGAATTTCTCCCACATGCTGTCATTACGACGGAGGAGGATATTAATGAGGCTGATTTTATCTATCTTTCCGATAAGATGTGGCCATTACCTCATCGATCTTTAATCATCAATATTCACCCCTTTGTGCCGGATGATGTTAAAAATGGACTCTATCCGCGTGTCTTTGAGGTGATTACGCAAGATCCGCAAGTATTAGATGAGAGCCGAAATCGTTATCGGCTCTATCGTCAATTGGGGTTTGAGATCGAAACTCATAAGTTATAATAATTATAATGTCGTTTATAGGTCTTTTATAGATCGTTTATAGGCTGTTTATAAGCAGTTAGTAAGAGATAATCTTCTGCATCATTGAGGACGATTACTCTCGATCATCTCTTTTGCATGTTCAAAGGTGGCTTCTGTCAGCTTGACACCCCCTAGCATTCTAGCGATCTCATCAATACGCCCTTTAGGAGTGAGTGCACGAATAGCCGTTGTTGTACTACTCTCTCCTTTTGTTTTAGCCACAACAAAATGGTGATGCCCAAAACTGGCAACTTGGGGAAGATGGGTCACACAGAAGACTTGACGACCAATGCTAAGCTCTTGCAGATAGCGACCAATCATCTCTGCAACAGCACCACCAACACCGGTATCCACCTCATCGAAGATTAAAGTAGGGAGAGATGAGCGCATACTTAGAATCACAGAGATTGCTAAGCTAATACGTGCTAATTCACCACCTGAGGCAACTCTGCCTAAAGGTTGTAGAGGTTGTCCCGGGTTAGCAGAGACATTAAATTCAACTGCTTCATTACCATAAGGATGGTAAGGATTATTAGGCTGAAGATGGATTGCAAATTTTCCCCCTTCCATTGCTAAGCCTTGCATCGACTCGGTGATTTTAAGATTGAGTTCCTCAATCGCCTCTAATCGCTTCTGCGTGATCTCATCCGCCATCTTCTGCCAACGGATTTTCATCTGGGCAATCTTCTCCTCAAGCTCTTCAATCTCTTCTTCAGAGACATCTTGGGCGCTAAGTTCCTGTTCGAGCTCTTGTTGTTTTGTTAAAAGGTTGAGAGGGTCGATCCGATGTTTACGTGCTAAGCTATTGAGCTCTTGCATGCGGCTTTCGACCTGTCGTAATTCCTCTTGATCAAATCCCTCATGATCCATTTTGGCATTGAGTTCATTTTCTGATTCACTACAGAGAATAAGCGCATTGTTGATCATCTCTTTAATATCTTTTACAGAAGGATCGAAGTTTTCGATGGTTTGTAGCGACTGTTCTAGTTGTGCTAACTTCCTGGTGATACCATTTTCATCATCACTTAGGTAGTTGATCGCTTCTTCTAGGGCGGCAATTCTCAGCTCAAAGTTGTTAAGATGATCGAAGCGTTCATTGATCGTTTCCCACTCACCTTCTTGTGGCTTTATGCTATTGAACTCTGCCAACTGAAACTTTAAAAAGTTGATGCGATCTTGTGTGCTCTCATCCCGGTTTTTAAGCTTATTGAGTTTACTCTCTAACTCCTGCATCTCTCGGGTAAAGATGGCAAGGTCATTCACCTCCTCTAGGCAGCCGGCATATTGATCGACCAGATGGCGTTGAGCATTGGCACGTGTTAGTGATTGATGAGCATGTTGACCATGGATATCGACTAAACGCTCACCGATACTTTTGAGTGCATGGAGTGGCATAGCGCGACCATTGATAAACCCACGGGTTCGTCCGCTGCTTGAGATAACGCGACGAAGAATACAGAGATCATCATCAAAACCGATAGAATTTTCAGTGAGCCATGCTTTAGCTCTTGGGATTTTGGAGATATCAAAGGTGGCAATAACCTCACCTTGTGCTTCGCCCTGATAGATCATTGAGCTATCTGCTTTTCCGCCTAATACAATTGAGAGAGCATCGACCGTTAAAGATTTTCCCGCGCCGGTCTCTCCACTAATAACAGTTAAATTAGGGGAGAAATCGAGTTGCAACTCTTCAATAATGGCGAAGTTTTTTACATAGAGATCAATTAGCATCGCAGATTCCTTAACTTATACGGTGTCGATTGTGAGGGTCGATAAACTTCTTAGTTTGAAAACAGGCTTTAGGGGTTTACTTCGGAAATCTATTTTGAGCTCTTTTTTATTTTCTCGATGATCATATCGAGATCGAGAGGACTTTTGTAGATCTCCTCTTGCCATTTAATGACAGGAATAAACCAACCATAACGCTCTACTAATGCATCATCGTGAACAATATCGATATAGTGATATTGAATACCTTCAGCTTGTAAACGCTCTTCAACTGCTTCGCAGAGTTGACAATCTAATGTGCTGTAGAGCACGACTGTGTCAATATTTTGAGTCTGATTTGTCATACTTAATTATGCTCTTTTACTTTGAATACCAATAAATGATCCAATAAATGATCCAATAGAAATGAGCCAATAATCACCTATTGGTATGATCGATTGGCATTATCTATTGTGGATCATTAATTGACGACGATCTGGACGATGATCTGATAATTGTGTCGCTTAGTTTACTCAATCATCTCTTAAACGACAATAAAAATATTGCTTTTATGTAATATTTGTAAAAGTTTGCAATATTTATAATGAATTATCTATTTCCTCTATCTGTTTTCTTATCTGATTTTTATTTGTTTTATGAGCACCTCATGAAGCACTTCATGAAACCCTTTTATGTGAGTTTTATATGAGAGGGTGTCGTAATGGATCTTATTGAAGTTAAAGATGACTGATAGTTAATAAGTAGGTGTAAAAATAGTAGATAGTGGTATTAATAACGGAGTGTAGTCAATTCTCTGTAGAATAAAAAGGATCTTTCAGTCATGCTTTTTTTGTTGCGCTATAATTGCATCAATTTAAATGACATACTCATTGACGAAGTAGTGAGGCGTTCAATAAAAATTCACTCATAGGATGGATATTAACGCCCCTCTTAATTCGTTAATTGGGTTAATCGGGTTGATTGGGTCAATTCGGTTAATTTGACTAATTGGAATTGGTTCGATTAGTTCGATTGGTTCGGTTACTTTCACTAGTCCGATTAATAAAATCTTATTCAGGAGAGAGCTACAGATGGATGCGCAGCGAGAAATATATCTTACCCATGCAAAGAATGTTCTAACAATTGAAGCAGATGCTGTATTGGCATTGCAATCAGAGATTGATGAGAATTTTTTACAAATTTGTGATCTTCTGAAAGATTGTCGCGGGCGCGTTGTCGTGACGGGGATGGGCAAGTCAGGACACATTGGCAATAAAATTGCGGCGACGATGGCGAGTACCGGCACTCCTGCCTTTTTTCTCCATCCCGCGGAAGCAAGTCATGGTGATCTTGGCATGATTACTGAAGAAGATGTGGTTCTTGCGCTCTCTAATTCTGGGGAAACAGATGAGATAATTGCTATTTTACCGATTATCTCTCGGAGAGATATTCCGCTTGTGGCAATGACCGGAAATCAACACTCTACCTTAGCAAAATCAGCCGACTATCATCTTTTAGTAAAGGTTGAGAAAGAGGCATGTCCTCTCAATTTAGCACCGACAGCAAGTACAACTGCGGCGCTTGCGATGGGGGATGCATTGGCAGTAACGCTATTGGAGATGCGAGGGTTTACCTCTGAAGATTTTGCCTTCTCCCATCCTGGTGGCAAATTAGGTCGCAGATTGCTTCTGCGCGTTGCCGATATTATGGCCCCTTTTGAAGAACTTGCGGCACTTCCTGAGTCGACAACATTAACCGATACTCTTTTAGCAATGACCCAAAAACCGCTAGGCGTTTCAGTCGCTATTGATGATCAACAGATGCTTTTAGGAGTCTTTACAGAAGGGGATCTTCGTCGTTCTTTGATGACAGGTCGAGATATTCATGAGCTCACATTAGGTGATTGTATTACGCGCACTCCCTATATTATTGCGCCCGATGCTTTAGCTGTGGATGCTGTGCATTTAATGGAGACTAAGAGAATTACGGCACTCCCAGTTGTTGAAGCGGGGAAAGTATTAGGTGTGATCAATATGCACCACCTTCTTCAAGCGCGAGTAATTTAGCGTTCTGATGAGTGTTTCTTAAGAATTTTTTAAAGAGTTTGTAGAGAGTTTATAGAGTAATAAAGGGTAACAATGAAACTCAATCCGGAACAGGCAAGTGCGGTTAAGCATATTAAAACACCACTATTGGTATTAGCCGGTGCAGGCTCAGGAAAGACGCGTGTTATTACCGAAAAAATCAGATATCTGGTTGATGAACACTATTATGATCCGGGATCAATCTATGCTGTGACCTTTACCAATAAAGCAGCAAGGGAGATGTCGGATCGACTGATCGGAACAATGGGGAAGGAGCGGGGACGTAAAGTGCGCGTCTCTACCTTCCACACCTTAGGGCTCTCTATCTTAAAAAAGCATGGGAAGTTGATCGGTCTGCGCCCGGGATTCTCTATTTATGATCAGAAAGATAGTACACAATTGATGGAATCATTGATGGAGAGTGATGCTGAAACGATTCGTTTGGCATTAGATCGTATCTCTACGTGGAAAAATGATCTGCAGAGCTTAGATGCGCTCCGTAATGCTGTTTTAGACCCCTTTGAAAGCTCTCTTGTGGAGCTTTATGATCGTTATCAAACTCAGCTTCTCTCCTATAATGCGATCGATTTTGATGATCTTATTCTTCTGCCCCTACAATTGTTGCAAAAATTTCCTGATGTTCGCTATCACTGGCAAAAGGAGATCCGTTATCTGCTCGTCGATGAGTATCAAGATACCAATATGTGTCAATATGAGCTGGTGAAGTTACTGATAGGGGATCATCACCACTTAACTGTTGTGGGGGATGATGATCAGTCGATCTATGCATGGCGAGGCGCACGACCTGAAAATTTACATCAATTGCGGGTCGATTTCCCCAATCTAACCCTTATTAAGCTTGAGCAGAACTATCGCTCAACAGGCCATATTCTTAAAGCTGCAAACCATGTGATTTCACTCAATCCTCATCTCTATGAGAAGGCACTTTGGTCCACATTAGGGGATGGAGAGAAGATTGAAATTCGCGACTTTAAGAGTGCCGAGGCGGAGAGTGAATATATTGCTACTACAATCGTGCATCATGTGATGTTAAATCGTGCTAACTACAGTGATTTTGCTGTTCTCTATCGTGGCAATCATCAGGCACGAATCTTTGAGATGGCACTGCGTATGCGCGGTGTACCGGTTAAAGTGGTTGGAGGAACTAGTTTTTTTCAACAGCCTGAGGTTAAAGATCTTCTCTCCTATCTCAAGCTCATTAGTAATCCAGCGGATGATCCCTCCCTGTTACGGGTAATCAATATCCCCAAAAGAGAGATTGGGGCGGTAACACTCAAAAAAATTACAGAGTTTGCCGCAGAACATCATCTCTCTCTCTTTGAGACATTAGAGCATCCCCATTTAGCAAGTTATATTGGACGAGCAGGGCATAAATGCGCTCAGTTTGCCGCCCAAATTCGTTCACTGAGTCGTTATGAGAATCATGTTGAGAAACTCTTTGATAAGTTGATTACCGATATCGGTTATGAGGAGCATCTACGAGATCAGGCAACTTCTCCTAAATCATTTGAGCGGAAATTGAATAGTGTTAATGCATTAAGAGAGTGGTTTGCCGGCGAAGAGGGGAGTTTGGGGGAGATACTCTCCCACTTAACTTTGATCTCTATTTTAGAAAATCAACGAGAAGAGGAAGAGGCGGATGCTGTGACGCTCATGACGCTCCATAGCGCTAAAGGGTTGGAGTTCCCCTATGTTTTTATGGTGGGATTGGAAGAGGATCTACTTCCGCATCGAAATAGTATCGATAGTGATATGGTTGAAGAGGAGCGTCGACTCTTCTATGTGGGTGTAACCCGAGCTCGAAGAAAATTGGAGATCACTTTCTGTCGGCAGCGCCGGCGTTATGGTGAGTGGGAGTCTTGTAAGATGAGCCGCTTTTTAGAGGAGTTGCCGGAAGAGAATATTGTCTGGTATACCGATGGCAAGATGCCCTCAAAAGAGGCTCAGCGCCAAAATACGGCAGATACGCTTGCTGGATTACAGGCCATGCTCGATGGGCTAGAGCGATGAGAGATTCTATGCATAATGAAATCAATAAAGGTGGCATAAGCGGTGGTATAAACGCGTTGGAATATGGATCTAAAAAAAACATTAGCAGGGGAGCAAACTTAGCAGATAGTGGGATTGCTATTTGTCGAGTTATGGGTCAGATTATGGCTCGAATAGTTGCACCGATCGGGCGAAGAGGATTTATTGAAGGATACTTTATCCTCTCTCTGATGGCTTTATCATTCTTTGCACTCCTTCTCTACCACTATGCTGATGTTGCAGAGTCGCCACAAAAACTCTTAAGAGGCATTGCTAACCTGATACTAGAACGAAATTTCTACTTAGCTATTGTGATGCTCTTTTTTTTAAGCTTTGGCATTCTCTATCTACTACGAATACGAGATAGTAGACTTTCACCGATGCTAAAGGGACTCTTTTTTCTACCTCTTTTTCTCTTTTATCTCTTTGCTGCTGAATTGATTTTGGTGCTCACCAATATCATTGTAGAGACCAACTTTCTACAGATGATAGCCGCGATTAAGCGCTTTTCACAAACCGCGAATGGGGAGAATTTCTCTCAAATAATTCCTCAGAGCTGGATCCTTTTATTAAAAGAGGGTGCATGGCGTTTTCAGCTGCTCTCTCTTTTGCATCTCTTGGTTCTGATCTTGCCGTTACTTTTGCCCGCCTCCTCCTCTCTAGATGAGAAGCGCTCTACCTCTACTTTTCAACTGATCTTTATCACTTTCTTAAAGATTCTTCGCTATCTCTTTTTCACCCTTGCGCTATTATGGTTTCTCTTGAGTCTTCTATGTTGGGGGTATATCGCTTATCAGACATTTCAAATTGAGAGCGCCCCACAATATTTACAAGATTATCAGCGATTTCAAATGCTATTTCAGTAAATGAGAGAGAGTGATGATCAGGCGCATAATAGTTGTGATAGCAATTTTGGCATCGTTACTCTTAAATGGGGGATTGCTCTGTGGGCTTCTTTTTTCTCTTAAGGCGGATCAGCTGATTTTAGCGCAAAATGCCGGAACAGTTGAAGGAGAGCAATATTTATCGATTCAGCTATTAAGTCAGAGCCCCTCTTTAGAGACCAATACAGAGGTGGAGGTAGCGATAGAGGTAGATCCTAAAGAAAAGAGTGGAGAAAAGAGTGAAGAAAAAAGGGGAGAGCAAGTGATCGACCCGATAGATCCTCCCCAAAAAGAGGCTAAAAAAGGGCGTGAAGATAGAAAAAGCTTAGAGAGTCAGCAGCAGCGTGCAGATACAAAAAATCTAGCGAAGAGGAGCGTTGAGCCAAATAAGAATCCCGCACCTCAAAAGCAAAATAGTAAAACAGAATCACTCGCCAAAGAGGCGCCGGCAGTTGAGAAGGGTGAGAATAAGGGGAGAAGCGGCGATCAATTTGCTCAATCTTTGATGAATACTATTCTTTACAATATTGAAGGTTGCTATCCAGAGGCTTCAAAACGAAGGGGTGAGGAGGGTACGGTTGAGTTAGCATTGCAGCTGAAAGGGGGGCATATTGAAGTGATAGTGCTGAAGAGCTCAGGTTATGGACGACTTGATCGCTGTGCCATCACATCTGTTGAGAGGGCGTTAAAAAAGAGCCAGATTAAGGAGCTTCCTGCAAAAAGGGTTAAACTAAAACCGATTCGATTTCAATTACGCTAGGAGAGAGATGTTAAAAGTTGAAGCATTGACGGCAATCTTATCGACAGGGGAAAAGATTCTTACTGATATCTCCTTTTCGCTTCCTAAGGGGGCAAAGATGGCGATCATCGGCCCTAATGGTGCAGGGAAAAGCACTCTGCTGAAGGCATTAATCTCGGCAATTCCGGCAGATTATCGTACTTTGAAGGTTAATGGTTGTCACTTTGAGCAGCTCTCTTTAAGAGAGCGGGCATTGCAGATGAGTTATATCGCCCAACAACAGCAAGTCGATGAGGAGATTACCGCATGGGAGTGGTGCATGCTGAGCCGTTACCCACACTATTTAGCAGGTAAAGCCAGGGGGATAGATGGTCAGATTATTAAATCCTCGTTGCTTCGTTGTGATGCGCTTCAATTTGCCGGAAGAAAATTATCAACCTTAAGTGGCGGAGAGCGGCAACGGGTCTATATGGCGGGCGCATTAGCGCAAGAGACACCCTTAATTTTACTTGATGAGGTGAGTGCTGCATTAGATCCCAAACATCGAGAGACGATCAATCAGTTGATTGCGCTTGAGCCGGAGAAGACCATTTTATCGATCACTCATGATCTTAATATGCTCGATGCTTATAGCCATCTTCTCGCACTCAAAGCAGGACGTGTTTTAGCCTTTGGCTTAAGAGAAGAGGTTTTATCAAAGTCATTACTGCACTCTCTCTTTGATTACGCTTTTGAAGAGGTGGTTTATGAAGAGAAACGGCGTTATTTTTAAGGAGTTGGTGTGGCGCGACTATCAGAGATCACAAAAATCGATAAGAGAATTAAGGATAAGCTCCTCTATTTAGGTAGCATGAGCCTCATTTTTTTAATGATAATGCCCTCATTTGGGCTCACCTTTCTTCTTCCTTGGGGAGAGGGCGCTGAGCTCTATTGGCAACTGCGTTTTCCTCGAGCGGTTGCAACCTGGTTGATTGGTG
The DNA here is from genome assembly GCF_055813795.1 of Ignatzschineria sp. PL_is040. NCBI lineage: Bacteria > Pseudomonadati > Pseudomonadota > Gammaproteobacteria > Cardiobacteriales > Ignatzschineriaceae > Ignatzschineria > Ignatzschineria sp. PL_is040. The sequence goes on along the minus strand of NZ_JBVPGU010000002.1, from coordinate 185,559 downwards.
CAGGATTAGCGCTTGCTGGTTTGGTATTGCAAGCGATTTTACGAAATCCATTAGCAGAACCCTTCACATTAGGGGTTGCGGCGGGGGCAAGTTTAGGAGCGGCTATCTATATCTATTGGGGGATCTCCTTCTCATTGGGGATTATGACCGGTTTGACGATTTTTGCCTTTATCGGCGCATTGATCGTGACGATCATTATCTATCAGGTGAATTTTCGAACAGGTCACTCGCCTATTAAATTATTGTTAATGGGGGTGATCTTAACCTTCTTTATCTCAAGTATCTTGATGCTACTTCAAGCTTTAGGGCGCTCCTCCTCGGCATTAGCGATGATGAGTTGGATGATGGGGCGACTCTCCTTGATCTCTTTAAATGATCTATGGCAATTGCTGTTGATAACCGGTTTTTCATCAATCATTATCTTTCGCTCGCTTATTCCTCTCAATCTATTGCAGCAAGGGCAGGAAGTAGCACTCTCAAGAGGGGTTGATTCTGCTCGTGTGATGCAGGTTCTCTTTTTAGTTGTAAGTTTGATGACGGCGGTATTTGTTGCTATTGCCGGGCCGATCGGTTTTGTCGGAATGGTAGTTCCTCATCTTGTGAAACGCATATTAGGAAGTAGTGATCATCGTTATCTCTTTTGGGGTGTAATCTTTATGGGCGGGGGATTATTAGTGGTTGCCGATACATTAGGCTCTCTTATTTTGCGCCCTTCAGAGATTCCTGTAGGGGTTGTTACCGCACTTTTAGGCGCGCCTTTCTTCCTCTATCTCCTACTAAAAGGGGGACATCGAGATCGCTTTGTAAAGGTTTCTCGAAGCAGGAGGGGATCATAACCTCTTGTTATCAATAATCTAACAATGTTTTAAAAAGGTTTTTTAATAAATTCTTTGCATCTCTAGAGTACTTTGTTAATACTATCTCCGGCAGAAGTTTGGGAAATCGACTCTGCTCAATCATTTCTGCTCAAATCAATAAATGTTTTTATCGCTATTGATTGAGAATGACTGATCCAGGTTTATTAAAACTGATCAATTTATCCACTTATTAAATAGGGCTAGGCTTTGGGAAGCAGGGTGAAAATCCCTCACGGACCCGCCACTGTGATGTCATTAGACTTTAGTCAGATACCACCTAGCTTCTACAACTCTCGAGGTTTAAGAGGCAAATATGAATACTCCTTTTTTGAATAAAGGTGCTCCGGCACTTTTTCTTATTTCATCCTTTCTATTGACGCCGGCACTTGCCGATAAGGTGATGGCAGAAAATCATGATGAAGAGATAATCTTTACCGCCAAACGCACGCCGGCGCTCCTTAATGAAGTTGGTACACAGAGTATCGTTATTACAGAAAAGGAGATTCAAACTCGGCAATACAATAGTGCGGTAGAAGCGATCTCCCATCAACCGGGCGTTATTTTAAGTCAAAATGGACCTACTGGACCGAGCTCTCTTTTTTTGCGAGGAAGTAGTAATACGTTACTTTTAATCAATGGAGTGCCGGTATCTGACCCGATGGGGCCTGATCATAACTTTAACTACGCTCTTTTAGGGCAGTTGTTAGATGTTAATCGTATTGAGGTATTAAAAGGGCCTCAAAGTGCGCTCTATGGAAGCTCTGCTATGGGGGGTGTTGTTCAGATCTTCACTAATGATTTAAATAATCCCGGCACGCGTTTTCGTATTATGGTAGGTTCTCATGAAACGATTCAGGTAGGTGCAACAACGACAGGGGCAGTAGGCGATCTGCGTTATTCTTTAAGCGGGCTCTTCTATAATACCCGTGGTATTGATGTTACTACGGATACGCCTAATAAGCCTCAGAATGATTACGATAAAGATCGAAATAAAAACCGCCAATTATCAGGGCGTTTTAATTATATTTTGAATGATAACTTAGATGTCGATTTAGATTTTACCTATAATAATCGTTATGATGAATTTGATAACTTATATAATGTAACTCCTTATAATGATTATGATAAGTCGAAAATTTTTACGGGGAGAGTAGGGCTCAATGGTTCATTTTTTGAGGATCAATGGAGCTCAACCCTCTCTTATGGTGTAGTGAATTTAGATCGAGATAGTTATTCGGGGGAAGATGTTAATAGATATGATCCTAATCCTAACTGGAAGCCGACAGATCCTGACTGGATGAAAACAATACCTGTTAAAATTGGGGAGAAGATCAGCCATTCTCGTTTTAGGGGAAAAACTCAGACAGTTAATTTTGATAATGAATTAAGCTTTTATAAAGATTTCTCAACCCGTTTTGGAGTGGTGTATCACCATGATAAAGGGTCAGATAATAGTCGCTTAGATCACTCTCAAAATACGAAGAGTATCTATGTAGAACAATCTCTCGATTTTGCTGATCAATTCTTTAATACTGTAGGTATTCGTTATGATAAAAACTCTATTTTTGGAAGTAAAACCACTTATCGTTTAACTTCTCGTTATAACATCAATGAGATGCTTGCCGTTAAAGGGAGTTTCGGTACAGGATTTACAACACCGACTATTTATCAATTATATGTTCCAGTATATGGAGATAGAGATTTAAAACCGGAAACGAGCCGTGGTTATGATTTGGGGATTGAATTAAGACCTTCATCCAATAGTCTGATATCACTAAACTATTTTTATACCAATTATAAAAATATGATTGCAGGAAACTCGAAAAATAAATACAAATATGAAAATTTAAATAGAGCGAAGATTAAAGGGGTTGAAATAGCAGGTTCTATAGCCTTAACTGATCAATTAGCCGTATCTGCAAGTTATACCTATCTTAATGCGAAACAGAGATCAGAGGGAGGTAAGTATGAGCAGATGCTCCGTCGCCCTAAACATCAAATTACAGCGAACGTAACTTATCAGCCGATTCAAAACTTAACGCTTAATGCATCGGCTATCTATTATAGTCAACGAGAAGATGCTGTTTTCGGGAAACCTAATGTAAAACTTGATGCCTTCACACTCTTCGACATCGCCGGCAGTTATAAGATCAATAAGACCTTTGAGGTGGATGCAAAGATTCAAAACCTCTTCAATAAGGATTATGAGTTTGCACGTGGTTATCGTGAAAAGGGGCGTACAGCTTATCTTGGTGTGAATATCTCTCTTTAGGATACTGTTTTGTAAGTACTCTAAACATTGAAAGAAGTATTGAGAGAGTGCTATTTCAGCATTGGAATAGCACTTTTTTAATGGGCTAATTTGAGAACTTATGTAATTATAAGTTGACTTGGTTGACTGGTTGATTAGTTGACTAGCTCATAAGTTTATAAACTCATTACAAAAGTGTGTGGATCGATTACATTATGAATAATAAGGCTGCGTTAGTGATACAAACCCTCATACAAGCATCTCTGCAAAGGCTCAAACTCCGCTTTTGCTATATTGCCAATATTGTCCAATTAGTTGTTGTTGGCATTCTACTTATCATGCTATTAGCTCCTACCTTTGCTGCAACACTCACCATCCCTAAAGGTGAGAGTCGGCAATGCCAAAGAATTGTCTCTATCTCTCCGGCATTGAGTGATATGTTGGTAGAGATGGAGTTAGAGGAGCATATTGTTGGGGCGACACGTTATGATCGTCTGCCGGCAACAGAAAAGCGTGAGATTATTGGTGGTTACTTTGATCTCAATATTGAGAAAGTGGTCTCATTGAAGCCCGATATTGTCTTTCTTGAGGGGAATGTGAATAATCCCATATCGGAACGATTAGCAACTTTGGGTGTTAAAAATCGTGTCTATGCGCTCGACACCATTGAAGAGATTGAAGCTGCGAAGCAGGAGATTGGCCACTATTGTGAAGGGAAGATGGAGATTCACTCTCAAACGCTGAAAGATCAGTTAGCGGCCTTAACGCCTCTTGATGAATTTGATCAAGAGAAACCTCGTGTGTTGATACTCTACAATTATGGTGATCATGCTGAAACTATTTTGCCAAAATTAGCAGCAGGTCGTAGTTTTCATGGAGAGCTGTTGGAGACACTTGGTATGCGCAATGTCTATTTGGGATCGCTCAATGCGCCGGAGTTAACGCGAGAGGCGATCTCTATTCTTAATCCTGAATGGATCTTTATCCTTAATGGAGCGGTTGATGATACATCCTTAACACGCAATGAGTTGGTTGTGAAACAGCTCTCTCCTCGTTGGGAGTTTCTCTCCCGTGTAGATGCTGTTAAGAATCATCATGTTTATGAGATATTTGGCTTTTATACACAGATCCCTTCCGTTTCTGCAATGAAGCAGTTAGCGGCTCTTTTTGCACAATTAGTCTATGGTATTGAGATCGAAGATCAAGCGGTATCAACTCATTAAATTTCGGGTGTAAAGTTGCTAAATATGGTAGACTAAGCCGCTTTATCGACCGATTTATTGATTTTAGGAGTAAATTATGAGCAAACAACAGACATTATCGATTATCAAGCCAGATGCAGTTGCTAAAAACTTAGTAGGTGCGATCTATTCACGTTTTGAAGCAGCAGGTTTTAAAATTGTTGCAGCAAAAATGACTCACTTAACACGTGAAGAAGCTGAAGGCTTCTACGCAGTTCACAAAGAGCGTCCATTCTTCAACGATTTAGTTGAATTCATGATCTCAGGTCCTGTAGTGATCTCTGTATTAGAAGGTGATGATGTGATTGCTAAACATCGTGATCTTATGGGTGCAACAAATCCTAAAGATGCATTAGCAGGTACACTTCGTCATGACTATGCAGAATCAATCGATGCGAATGCGGTTCACGGCTCAGATGCGCCTGAAACAGCGAAAGTAGAAATTGAATACTTCTTTGGTCCTAACGCAGTTGCAGCACCTAAAGTGTGTGCATAATCGCTAAGCACTAAAGAACAGTACCGACCCGCAATATTGGCAGTGTTTTTAGACGCTATCGATATTGCGGGCGTATTGATAGTAATAGAAGGACTCTAAATATCTATGTTAGATATTGACATTGAAGTAAAAGTTGAAGATGTGAAGCGTCAAACAGATCTGATTAATCTTTATAGTTTGACCTTTGCCGACTTAAAAGAATTTTGCCTCTCAATCGGGGAGAAACCCTATAGAGCGACCCAAATAATGAAGTGGCTCTATCATAAAGGGGTACGTTCGATTGATGAGATGACTGATATCTCAAAAAAGACACGAGAGAAGCTCAAAGGAATTACATCATTATCACTTCCTGAGGTGATCATGGATCATCTATCAGAAGATGGAACGCGAAAATGGTTGATTCGTTTAGATTCCGGTAACTCAATTGAGATGGTCTATATTCCCGAAGATGATCGAGGAACGCTCTGTGTTTCATCACAGGTGGGTTGTGCGCTCGATTGCTCTTTCTGCGCAACTGGAAAGCAGGGCTTTAATCGAAATTTAGCAGTGGAAGAGATTATTGGGCAACTGATGATTGCAAAGTTGCTGCTTAATGATTTTGAAGAGATCGATAACTTTACCCCTAGAAAAGTGACTAATATTGTCTTTATGGGGATGGGGGAGCCACTCCTAAATTATCGTAATGTGGTAGCTGCGATGGATATTATGCTCGATGATTACGGTTTTGGGCTCTCAAAACGACGCGTGACCTTGAGTACTTCAGGCGTTGTGCCGGCACTCTACCGTTTAAAAGAGGATATTGATGTCGCTTTAGCGATCTCTCTGCATGCACCCTATAATTCATTAAGAGATGAGTTAGTGCCAATCAATCAGAAGTATCCTATTGAAGAGCTTTTAGCGGCATGCCGTAACTATATTGATGGCACAAATAAGAAGATTACGTGGGAATATGTTCTTTTACGAGATATTAATGATCGTGATGAAGATGCTCATGCGCTAGCGCGTTTGATCCGTAATATCCCCGGAAAAGTAAACTTAATTCCTTTCAATCCTTTTGATGGTGTTGATTATAAGACAACAGAACGTCAACAGATCGATCGCTTCCGTTCGATTCTCATGAGTTATGGACTTGTTGTGATGACTCGTAAGACGCGTGGTGATGATGTTGCTGCGGCATGTGGTCAATTAGCAGGGAAGGTCAAAGATCGTACGAAACGAACCGGTCAGAGTGAAGTGATTGAAGGATAGATGATCGAGAGTTGAGATCTTTTGTTCGCTTCTCCTCAATGAAGCTTCTTATCAATAGATATTAAGAAGTATCGGAAGATATCGGAAGGCATCGGGAGCGTTACCGTAAGGTTAGTTTTTAAAGAGAGCGTTATCATTGTGATACGCTCTTTTTTGTTCTCACTCACCCTCTCTCTACCGATTTCTTTTTTCTATCATTTCTCTATTTTCTCCTATTTTTTCCCGTCTTCTCTTTTTAGTCATTATTGGCCCACCACTTATCAATCATCTGATCTCGATTGAGATCGTGACATCTATTTTAAGCCTTATGATATTGCTGACATTTCATAATATTGAGAATCATGACCTAACTTTATCTAGTTCTCTAGTTATCTAGTTCTCTAGTTACCGTGTTATTTCATGATCTCTTTTCTGCGCTAAGAGAGACTGATATAGAAAATTGATGAAAGGAGTCGGCTGTTGAGAAGAGCGTTGTTAAAAAACGTATTATTAATAATGATCGCCTTTGGAGTAATAGGGTGTGCTCATATAGGAGGATCGGGGGCGCTAACAACTTATCTCGATCAAGAGGCGCTCTCTTTAGCGGATCAGAAGCAGTATGAGTTGAGTCTCTACTATATCGAGTCAGGACATTATAAAAGCGCCCGGGAGAAGCTTGAGCGATTGGTGATAGACAATCCCAACTTTCCCGATGCTTATAATGGGTTAGGAGTGATCCATGAAAGGCGAGGGAGAGTGACGTTGGCGGCTGATTATTTTTTGCGAGCAATTCAATTAAATCCCAATTATGATACGGCGATCAAAAATTATGGGGTATTAATGTGTTATGTCACGGGGGGAGATGGTATTATCTCTATGGCAAAGAATCAGTATCAGACGATGGTAAAATCTCGTCTATATAGTGAGGCGGCAAGGTGTTATCTCGATAATGAGAAGTATCAGCAAGCCACAGATGCCCTTAACAAAGCGTTACAACTCGATACCGATTATGCTGATAGCTATCTAATTAAAGCAAAGCTCGACTATAAATTAGCACAATATGAATCGGCCGAGAGCGCAATCTTTCATTTTAATGATCTCAATGGTTATACAGAAGAGAGTGTTCGCTTAGCGCTTATCTTAGCGGAAAAGAGGGGCAATCAAGCAGATATTGATCGCTATAAAAATATATTAGTCGAGCAGTTTCAGATGACGAAATAGTGTCATATAGAGACATCAAAATAGAAATAGAGGCGCGCTATACTGATAGCTTTTATCTGCAGATAGGGCGTTTTAATGAAAGATGAGGAAGAGGAAAGCATGAATGCACAGGAACTAGGCGCAAAGCTAAGAGAGATCCGATTAGAGAAGGGCTTATCAATAGAGCAAGTTTCACGTGTATTATCATTAAGACCCGCGCTTGTTGAGGCGATGGAGAGTGGTGATTATCGGGAAATTGGGGCGCTTCTTTATGCAAAAAACTACCTCAAAAAGTATATTCAATTTTTAGGGGTTGATGATCCCCATTTTAGTGCAAGCGTTGAGGCACTTTCCGATGGTTTAGATCCTAAGAGTCAAGGTTTTTACGAAACCTCAAAGGTGAAGCTTGAGGTGGAAGAGAAGAAGCGCTCCAATAATTTTAAGTATTATCTTCTCTTTGTTTTAGTGCTCTTAGCGATCTTTGCCTATCTCTATCAGAGTGGTATGATTCCTTCTCCTTTTAGAGAGAAGTTATCTACTGAAGGGCAAGGAGCAGTCTCTCTTCCTAATGAGCGACTCCCCTCTTTAGAGCTTGAGTATAATCTTAAAGAGAAGGAGTTAACCTCTTATGAAGAGAAGAGCTTTGAGGAGATTCTGCTCGATGCAACACAGCAACAACAAGATTTAATGGTTAATGAGGTTCATGGAACAGAATCTCTTTTACATTTAGAGAGTGATGCCTTTTCAGAAGATCCAGAAAATGCCCATCTTGTAAGGTTAGATCTACAAAGTGAGTTGAATATCGATGCGATGCTCCCAGAACTTTCTAATAAAAGAGGGGGATATCAACGCTCGGGAAATTATGCCGTTTTAGGAAAAGCGCTTCGAAATTATGCCCCGCTCTTGACCGATGATAAATTACCACTTATCGATTTGGGCTCAAAAACGGTCTCATCACAATTTATAATTCCAGAAAAGCATATCGATTATCTCTATCAGTCGCCCAATAGCGTTCGATTAGGGCTTATCATTCCTAAAAGCTTTGAAGAGCAATTGGCGGCATTGCAATCTAAGAAGCTCTCTCTCTATGATCGGGAGAGTGGTTACTATCCCCTTTTAAGTCGTATTGTTGCTGAAAAACAGCTTCTAAAGTTGAAGCGTGAGTATCAAGCGTTGAAAGAAGAGGAGGGAGCTCTCAATGCTCTTGTTGTGGCAGATGATGTCAGTGATAATCTATTAGGCGCTCTTAAGCAGAATCTCCTACTGCAAGCAGAAAAAGAGGCCTCAATTAGCACTCTACAGACCCTTTTAGAAGAGAAAGCGATCATCACAATTGTGGCACAAGATATTACAACTTTAGGGGTTGAGGATGAGAAGGGGCGCCAGATTGCCAACAAGGTACTGAAACGAGGTGATCAGTATCAGTTAGAAGGGCAAGGGGTTTTTGAGATATATTTAGGGAATCCGGCAGTTATTGATAGAATAATGGTAAATGGAGCGCCGATTCCAGAGTATCATTATAAGCCCTTAACTGAAGAGGCTGTATCGATCCGTTTTTCGCTCAATTCAGGACAATATCTTTAAATATCATTAGGAAATAGTAATGAGTAATAAAATTAATGCATTGCGTGGAATGCACGACTGCTTACCTGCTGAAATTGGTTATTGGCAGACAATTGAAGGACATCTCCGTTCACTCTTTGCCGAGTATGGTTATTGTGAAATTCGGACACCGATGTTAGAAGAGACCCGTCTCTTTACACGTTCAATTGGTGAGGTGACCGATATTGTTGAGAAAGAGATGTACACATTTCCTGACCAGAGTGAAAGCTTGAGTCTCTCTTTACGCCCTGAGATGACAGCGGGAATCGTTCGTGCCGGCATTCAGCATGGACTCTTCTATAATCAGGTGCAAAAATTGTGGCAGATCGGACCTGCATTCCGTTATGAGCGTCCTCAAAAAGGGCGCTATCGTCAATTCCATCAAGCAGATGTTGAGGTTTTTGGGGTTGAAACACCGGATGTTGATGCTGAAATGTTAGCGATGTTAGCTCGCTTTTGGCAACGACTCGGCATTGCAGATGAGGTAAAGCTTGAGATCAACTCGATGGGAACAGCGGAATCTCGTGCTCAATATCGTGAAAAATTGATCCAATACTTTGAGGGTTTCATGGATCAATTAGATGAAGATTGTAAGCGTCGTCTCTATACCAATCCTCTTCGTATTTTAGACTCAAAAAATCCTGATTTAAATGAGATTATTGCCGGAGCACCTAAACTACTAGATCATCTAGATTCTGAATCAAAAGAACATTTTGATCTGCTCTGTCAGCAACTCGATATTTTAGGTATTCCTTATATTGTTAATCCTAGAATCGTTCGCGGTATGGATTACTACACACGTACGGTCTTTGAGTGGACGACAACAAAACTCGGTTCTCAAGGAACGGTTTGTGGCGGTGGGCGCTATGACAAGATGGTAGAGGAGTTAGGTGGACGCTCAACGCCGGCAATCGGTTTTGGTATGGGAATGGAACGTCTCATTCTTCTTTGCCAAGCTTGCGGTGTTGAAGCGAATGAGTCGACCCCACTTTTAACGACGATCTTTCTTGGAGAGCAGGCGACCCTTCAAGGGCTCGCAATAGTCGAGTCTTTGCGAAATGAGATTGAGAATGCAGAAATTATCACGAACCTAGGTGGTGGTAGTATGAAGTCTCAGATGAAAAAGGCAGACCGCTCAGGGGCAAAATATGCTTTAATCATGGGTGAAAATGAGTTAGAGCAAGATATTGTGATCTTAAAAGATCTCAGAGAGAATGGGGCGCAAGAAGAGATTGCTCGAACAGAGTTAGCGACATTTCTCCGTGCTAAGTTAGCAGAGCGCTAAGTCGGTAATATAGAGTAGATAGGATTAGATGTTAACCTATTCAAATAATTGAAGTAAACTAGAGTGATTTCTAATTTTAGATCAAAAGGTTTAGATTGAATGGCTTTAAATCAATATGAAACAGATGAGCAACGTGCAGAAGTACTGATCGATTGGCTCAAGAGAAATGCGGGCTACCTCCTTCTTTTAGTGGTAGTTGTGGTCGCTTCCATCGGTGGCGTGGAATATTATAAGCATCATAAGGTGCAGAAGCTCAATGAGGCTTTTGATCGTTATGATACCTTTTTAACAACTTATGATAATGAGCCTGTAGATCTAGGGAAGAGTGCAGCACTTATTAGTGAAAATGAGGGGGTTTATCAGATCTTCTCAGCACTTCTTTTAGCCAAAGAGGCGCATGGTGCCGGTGATTACCAAGGAGCGGAAAAATTATTAAAATCAGCTTTGACAGTAGATCTTAATGATCCTGGTTTAAAAGATCTGATCAATTATCGTCTTGCGATTGTTCAATTTGATCAAGGAGAGGATCAGCAGGCGTTAGTGACGCTAAAAGAGATTCAATCATCAGAGTTTTTAGGTTTACGAAAAGTATTAGAGGGTGATATCTATAGCGCATTAGGTGAGATAGAAGATGCGAAGATCGCTTATGAAGAGGCACTCAGTAGCGAAGTTGTTCCTGATGATGCGCGTGATAAATTGCATCTTTTAAGTGCTCAATAATCAATCCTCGATAGGACTCTAAGCAATATGAAAAAAATCATTACAACCTTGATCATATCATTAGTGATTGCTGGCTGTGCCGGCGGTCTTCGTGGTAAAAGTAACTTGACGCCACCCACCGAGTTGGATTTAACAGTGCCGGCAACTTTAGTGAGCCAGAATTGGCAGATTAAAACAGGTAGCCAAACCCCAAAAGAGAGTAATCTTCGCTTCTATATTGCCGATGATGGTTTAGGTACACTCTATATCGCCGGACAAAAAGGGGTTGTGACTGCTATCGATCGCCATAATGGACAAAAGCGATGGGAAGTTAAGACGCAATCTCCTCTCTATACCGGAATTAGTTATAGTCAAGGCATTCTCTTAGTCGGAACGCAAGATGGGTATATAGAGGCACTTTCGGCTTCCAATGGTGCACAAGTTTGGCATCAAAAACTGTTAGGTGTTCCTGCTGTTCCTCCTGTCGGAAATGGTCAATTAGCGATTGTACGAACCCTCTTTGGTGCGGTAGAGTCATTTAATCTGCAAGATGGTAGTGAGGAGTGGGCTTACCTCTTCCCACGCTCAGAGTTCTCTGTTCGAGGTGCAGCGCCTCCGACATTCCTCAATGGTAATATCTTAATTGCCGGCGATACGGGTACACTCTCTTTAATTAATGCCGAAACAGGAGCTGAGATCTGGAGTAGAGTTCTTAGTCAGCCTCAAAATGGTAGCTATATGGGGGGATTGCGAGATGTTGACGCCGCGATTATTGTCTCGCCACAGCGGATCTTTGTGGGACAATATTTAGCAGGTGTTACAGCTTTAACGCATGATGGCCGTAAGTTATGGCAAGCAGGTAAAGGCGTCTATGCGGGACTTGCTTATACCGGTGAGAGTGTGATCTCTGTAGAGAGAGATAGTACAATGCAAGCATTGAATGCTCAAAATGGAGCATCAGTGTGGCAAAACCTCGATTTAAGAGGGCGCAATTTAACGAAGCCTGTGATCATGCGAAATCGTATTGTTGTAGGTGATTTTGAAGGATATGTCCATGTTATTGATGCAACAACAGGAATACTTCAAGGCACTACAAAAGTAGGGTCAACAGGGTTTTTATGGGATATTAGAGAGATCGATGGCAGTGTCTATCTGCTCGATTACTCAGGTACACTTTATAAAGTTTCGATATAAATACGATATTTTGATTCGATATTAATTAGTATAAGGGAAAGGATGTCACAACCACTTATTGCGCTAGTAGGGCGTCCCAATGTAGGAAAATCGACAATTTTTAATGCATTAACGCGAACAAGAGATGCGTTAGTTGCCGATCAACCTGGTTTAACTCGTGATCGCCAATATGGTGAAGGGCGAGTAGGTGATCGTCCCTATAATGTATTGGATACCGGTGGATTATCAGGTGATGACAATCAGATGGATAATCTCATTGCAGAACAGGTCTGGATTGCTACTGAAGAAGCAGATCTTATCTTCTTTATTGTTGATGGTCGGGCAGGTGTTACGGCTTTTGATGAGCAGATCGCAGATCGCCTTCGGAGAATGGGAAAGCCGGTCATTGTTGTTGTTAATAAGGCTGAGGGTATTTTACCTGAAGTGATTGTCGGTGAGTTTTACTCATTAGGTTTAGGGGAGCCTATTGCTATTTCGGCCTCCCATAATCAAGGTTTATATGAGTTACTTCATCGCGCTTATGAGGAGATTGAATTTCCTGAGGCTGTTGTCTCTGAAGAGATTCAAGATGATATTATCCGTTTGGCGGTCTTCGGTCGTCCTAATGCCGGGAAATCGACTCTCATTAATCAGATGGTGGGAGAAGAGCGTGTTTTAGCCTCTGATGTGCCGGGAACAACGCGAGATAGTATTGAAATTCCATTCACAGCTTATGATCGAGAATTTATTCTCATCGATACTGCGGGGATTCGTCGCCGTAGTCGTGTCACTGATATGATCGAGAAGTTTAGCGTTCTCAAGAGCTTAGATGCTCTTGAGAAAGCGAATGTTATCGTCTTTGTCTTTGATGCTAAAGAGGGATTATCGGATCAAGATGCGACCCTTTTAGGGGCTGTTCTAGAAGCTGGTAAAGCGCTTGTTCTTGCGGTTAATAAATGGGATTCGCTCGATGAAGATGAGAAGAGTTGGGTTCAACAAGATTTTGCGAGACGTTTTGCTTTTATCGATTTTACGGAGCCGCTCTTTATCTCTGCGCTGAAAGGACAGGGAGTACGTCAAGTGATCCGTCAAGCGATCGAGGTATTTGATCAATCGATGCGTGAATTCTCTACAAATGAGCTCTCTAATATTTTAGAGTATGCTGTTCATGCGCATCAGCCACCGATGGATAAAGGATATGCACCGAAGTTGCGTTATGCGCATCAAGGAGGCAAAAATCCATTGAAGATCATTATTCACGGTAATCGGACTCAATATGTTAAAGATAGCTACACTCGTTATCTTAGCAATATGTTCCGTGAGCAGCTTGAGATTGTCGGAACCCCAGTTCGTATCCTCTATCGTACTAATGAGAACCCTTATGCAAATCGTCCAGGAAAAACCACAGAGATTCGTGGAAGTGCGAAGCGTAAACGCAAATTAGAGCGAGCAAAAGAGAAATAATAGAAATAATATAATAGAAGCAGGATAAGAGAAGCTAGAAGAGAAGTCAGAAGAGAAAATGGATCGATTCGTGAATCTCCATCTCTTATTAAGATTTTTGCTTAACCTCATTATTATAGAATTTATCATTATCTATCATTATTTATCATTAAAAAGGTCATAACGTTAAATGTTATGACCTTTTTCATTTGTGTGCTTTACTGCGTAGTGAGCTAAATGGTGATCACTTATCCAATTGTTAATTGCCAAAATCCCGTATGATCTTTTGTGAGTACGAGTGTATCGAATTGATAATCGCCATCATTGTAATAGAGGGTATAGCGAACAATAGCCCGATCCTTTTCACTGTTATATTCGATGGTATGATACTCAATTTTATTAATTCCCCCCTTTTCTTGAATATTGAGTGCAAGATCGGTGAAAATAATTGTTAGAATTTCATACGCTTCTGCCTCTGCTTCAGGATCTTTTAGTTTCTCTTCAATATTGAAAAGGGAGAGAAGCTCGGGATAATTCTGCTGGTTGAGGGATTCATAGAAGAGTTGAATACTCTCTTCAGGAGAGTGGGAGGGAGTACATGCTGCAACTAGAAGAGTCAATCCCACTATGGATGTGCGTAATAAAATTTTTAATCTATGAAACATCATAAGCCTTAAAGGAGATTGGAGCTAAGAGCAGATTATAGCAGAAGTGAATGATAGATTTGTGGAATAGGAGATATCTGCCGGGTGCGAAAATGAATTGAGTCACCGTTTATTGTGATCAGTGAAATACTTACTATTAAGAAAGAAGAGCACTAAGAAAAAAAGATCACCTCACTAAGGTGATCTTCTCTCTTGTGTGATCTCTTTATAGATATATCCATTACTCGATGCTTTTAATATATCTTTTGTTATCAACTGTTAATTAACAGCCGTTGATTAACGGTTATTGATTAACGGCTATTGATCAACGTTTTTTCAGAGATTTTAAAGCATCGGCAAAAGGATTATTGCTGATTGATCTGCCTCTATTTTGTGAATCACGATCTCTGTTGCGATTTCTGCTTCCTTGATGATTTCTTGCGCTATTTTCTCGTGAGTGACTTGTTCGGTGGGCATCAGTATCAGAAGTGTGATTCTCCCCTTGTGGAAGTGGATCATTCATCCGCATCGAGAGTCCAATTCGTTTTCTTGGAATATCAACCTCTAATACTTTTACCTCAACAACATCCCCCACTTTGACCACTTCATGGGGATCTTTAACAAAACGATCTGCTAACGCACTGATATGAACCAATCCATCTTGGTGGACTCCAATATCAACAAAGGCACCAAAGTTTGCCACGTTGGTCACAACGCCTTCCAATTTCATTCCTGGTTTGAGATCTTTCAGTTCAGAGACATCTTCTCTAAATTGAGCGGTAATAAATTCAGGACGAGGATCGCGTCCCGGCTTTTCAAGCTCTGCTAAGATATCCTCAACAGTGGGAAGACCAAATTTTTCACAGACATAATCTTGAGGATTAAGCCCCTTAAGAAAAGTACTATTACCAATAATCTCTTCCAATTTTTTACCACTTTTTTGGAGAATTCTCTCTACGACAGGATAAGCTTCAGGGTGAACTGCGGAGATATCGAGGGGATGATCTCCTCTAATCCGTAGAAATCCGGCGGCAAGTTCAAATGTTTTGGGGCCTAAGCGGGGAACTTTTTTGAGTTGAGCGCGATTTTTGAAAGGACCATTCTCATCACGATAAGCGACAATATTGTACGCAGTGGTGCTATTGAGACCGGATACTTTTGCAAGAAGCTCTGTGGATGCTGTATTCGCATCAACACCGACGGCGTTAACACAATCTTCCACAACACTTTCGAGCATGCGATTGAGCTGTACTTGATTAACATCATGCTGATATTGCCCAACACCGATCGCTTTGGGTTCGATCTTAACTAATTCGGCAAGGGGATCTTGGAGACGTCTAGCGATCGAAACTGCTCCACGTAGAGAGACATCAAGATCGGGGAACTCTTTTGCTGCAGTTTCAGATGCTGAGTAGACCGATGCACCAGCTTCACTTGTGACCACTTTATTGAGCTTAGGAAATTGCTTGCAGAGCTCAGCTGCTAATTTATCTGTTTCGCGCGATGCCGTACCATTGCCGATAGAGATCAGTTGAGGATTATATTTTGTGACAAGCTGTGCGAGTATCTCTAAGGATTGAGCCCAGCGATTGTGGGGTGCATGTGGATAGATCGTCGCAGTTTCTAATAATTTCCCAGTGCGATCAACAACAGCGACTTTACATCCTGTCCGAAGGCCGGGATCGATTCCTAAAATCGCTTTCTCTCCGGCAGGAGAGGCGAGGAGAAGATCTTTTAAATTACGCGCAAAAACGGCAATCGCTTCTGTCTCTGCCGCTTCACGCATCTGGTTGATCAATTCTAAAGAGAGGGAGAGATGTAATTTGGCTCTCCAGCTAAGGCGGATTGTCTCTTTAAGCCAAGGATGTGGTGCAGTGAGCGCTAATTGATCGGTGATTATTTGAAGGGGCACCTCTTCTAGTAATTCCGGCAGTTTGAGGTTGAGCTGTAAAATATCTTCATTTCTTCCTCGAAGAAGTGCTAAAGCCCGATGAGAAGGAATTTTATGAATCGGTTCTTGAAACTGAAAGTAATCTTTATAGTTGTTCCCAAGCTCCTCTTTTCCAGCTTGAACTTGCGCATGAAGCTCTCCCTCTTTCCAGAGATAGTGACGAAGTTCTCCTAGAAGTTCAGCATTTTCAGAGATTCTTTCAATGAGAATAAAACGAGCACCATCGAGGACCGCTTTATGATCGGCAAAACCATGATCAGGATTGAGATAGGGCGTAGCGAGCGCTTCAATATCGAGGTCGGAATCATTATTTAAGGTAAGAAGTTGATCTGCTAAGGGCTCAATGCCGGCTTCAATGGCAATCTGTGCGCGGTTTCTTCGCTTAGGGCGATAGGGAAGATAGAGATCTTCAAGTGCCATTTTAGTCTCGGCATCGTTGATCTTTTTGCGAAGATCATCACTCAATTTATTCTGCTCTAAAATGGAGTTGAGGATGGTCTCTCTTCTCGCATTGAGCTCGCGAAGGTAGATTAAACGCTCTTCAAGATTACGTAGCTGTGTATCATCTAAGCCGCCTGTAACCTCTTTACGATAACGGGCAATAAAGGGAACCGTTGCACCCTCATCAAGTAGCTTAATCGCGGCTGATACCTGTGCCTCTTTAGCATTGATATCGGTGGCGATAATGGTGGGTAGTGCTGCGAAATGGGCTTGCATATCTGCCTGAATCGTCATTAACAAGAACTCCTTCTGCTCAAAAGTAATGAAAAAGAGCTCTATTATATCGTGATTTACCACTAGGAGCGTATCGCTTTACGTTTAAAGTAAAGATTCGAGTAATTGTTAGACATCATTATCTTATATCAATATTGAATCAATATTGGATCAATATTGGGTCAATCGTGGATCATCAATAGTTGATTAAGATTGGATAGATTGTTGCACTTATTATGCGCTCTAATAGGATTGTAGATGTAATAAGGAGAGACTCTGACATTACTTCTGATATTACTCAATGTATGGATCAATCGATGCCGCTTCTTAGGGGTGAGAATTTTTCTCCACGAAAAGATCTATGCTAAACTGACAAAAATTAAAAAACGTAAAATCGATCTTTCAATAGCGAAAGCATCAGGATCGATATGCGAAGAATAGGAAGAAATAATGAGTAGAAAAAAGATAGAGATGATCACCATTCTCCTATGCCTTATGGGGAGCTTTCTCTTCGGTGTGACATTCGCAGCGGAAAAGGCAAAAAAAGGGGCAATGGAGAAGGATCATAGTGTTCAGCGAGTATCTCAGCCAATTTTAGGACGTTATGAACGTGTTAAAATTGATGAGTTAGGTGGCAAAACTATTAAAGCAAAAATTGATACCGGTGCTTATACCGCCTCTTTGAATGCAATCGATATCGAGTATTATCAGAAAGATGGGGAAGATTGGGTTCGCTTCACGCCTGTTGTTGATGATAAGCCTCTACAGACACAAACACTTCCCTTAGTTAAAATTTCTCGAATTAAACAGCGGGCAGAGGAGGGGGATGATAGCGATGATATTGCATCTGCGAAGCGTCCTGTTGTGGCAATGACAATCTGTATTGGTGATCAAAAGGCAGTGATTGATGTCAACTTAACTAATCGCGGTCATTTCAATTACCCTCTTTTGATTGGTGCAAAAGCTTTAAGAGAGCTCAATGCTCTAGTTGATGCTGGAAAACGCTATATTGCGCCGGCAGATTGTGATTAATTGCCCTATTGTCAATTGATCAACTTTATCTATTTAAACCATCTATTTAAACCGTCTATTTAAACTGTTTATTTAAAATATCTATTTAAAAAGTAATTTACTTAATAGTACTTAATCGTACTTAATAGTGATCGATTTAATTATTACTGATTGAGTTGTTACTGATTTAGTCGTTACCGATTCGCCAAATAAGGAAAGTCTCCAATGCGTTCCGTCAATCTTCATTTAAGAGTTTTAGTATTTCTTCTTGTAGCATTCGGCTTAGGCTCTATCGCTTATGAGCGTTATGTGTTACAGATCCCTTTTACCGATCGAGCCGTTGAGGATCTCTGGACGATCGATGCCAAAATTACCTATGATGTTCCTGCAAATTCAGGGGTTAGCGTTAAGTTTTATCTGCCCACTATCTATAATCAATACTCGCTCTATAGTGAGTCCTTGATTGCGGATAAGCAGTATGGACAGGTATTAGAGCAAGACGAGTATGGGAATAAGATTGGCCACTACTCTATAAGAAGAACGAAGGGACCGGAGACACTCTATTATCGTTTAGCTTTGTCCCCTAATTTTGGTATGAGTGAAAAGGTGGAGGAGAAGGGACCTATCTACCGAGAGCCGATACCTCTCGAAGGGGCTGATAAATTGGCCGCAGATGCATTAGTCACTGATATTCGTGCAACCTCATCGAATACATTGAGTTTTATTAGTGAGGCGATTCGCCGAGTGAATGATCCTGATAATATCAATGTGAAGACCCTTCTAAAGGGGGATAACTCTGTTAAGAATCGTTATGCAGTCGTAGAACTTCTTCTCTCCCAGGCTCATATTCCTGTTCAGCGCGTTAATACTTTGGAGTTAAAGCCGAGCGTTGATCAATCACCGGAGATCTGGTTAAGAAGTTATATCGAAACAACCAAAAAAGAGGGTTCAAAAAACACAACCGTTGGTAAATGGTATTATTTCAACATTACGAATGGCATGGTGGGATTACCCAAGAATGCGATCATCTGGTCAATAGGTGATCAGCCGATTCTCTCTGTGGATAATGGTGTTCGTGCTAAAGTCTCCTTTAGTGTGACGGATAAACAGTTAACGGCAATTAGCCTTGCACAATCGACAAATACCGCTAGTTCTGAATTTTTAGCTTACTCGCTCTATAGTTTGCCCATCTCCATTCAATATGGTTATGAATTAATGCTGATGATTCCTTTTGGCGTTTTGGTCATTCTTTTAGTGCGTAACGTTGTCGGGATTCAGACATTAGGAACATTTACTCCAGTATTGATAGCGCTCGCATTTAGAGAGACGGGATTAGCATTTGGGGCGATCTTCTTCTCCATTATTATTGCGATGGGGCTACTGGTTCGCTCCTACCTTGAGCATCTAAAATTACAGATGTTATCGCGACTCTCTGTTGTTTTAACCTTTGTGATCATTATGATCGCTGTTTTAAGTATTTTCAGTTATAAGATGGGCTTTGCTAAAGGCTTGGCTATTGGCCTCTTCCCGATGGTGATCCTAACGATGACAATTGAGCGCCTTTCGATTACGTGGGAAGAGCGTGGTGCCGGTAATGTCTTAAAAATTAGTATCGGTACATTGATTGCTTCCTCTTTAGCTTATCTTTTGATGGAGGTTGAAGAGTTAGTCTATTTTGTCTTTACCTTCCCCGGCATACTCCTTGTTCTAGCTGGTTTTATGTTGATGATGGGACGTTATCGTGGTTATCGTTTGACGGAGTTGAAGCGCTTTAAGGCGATGTTAAAAGAGGATAAGTAGAGATGTTGACATGGATTAAACGCTGGCGCGCTCTGCGAAAACGAGGTGTCATGGGGATCAATGAACGAAACGGGGATTTTGTCCTTAAATATAATAATCGCCGTTTCTACCCTTATGTTGATGATAAGATCTTGACCAAAGAGCGAGCAATTGCTGCGGGAATCAATGTGCCGGAGATGTATGGCGTTATTGAGACTGAGAGCGATATTAAACGGCTGAAAAAGATTATTGGTGATAAACGGGAGTTTGTGATTAAGCCCGCTCAAGGTGCCGGAGGCGATGGTATTATTGTGATTGCCGATAAATTTGATGAGTATCGCTATAAAACAGTTTCAGGGCGTTTAATTACGCTTGATGAGATTGAGTATCAGATCTCTAGTACATTGACCGGTCTCTACTCATTAGGTGGTACGCGAGATCGAGCTCTGATTGAGTATAAGGTGACCTCCGATCCGATCTTTAGTAGCATCAGTTACGAAGGTGTTCCCGATATTCGGATTATTGTTTTGATGGGATATCCGATTATGGCAATGTTACGACTACCGACAAGGCAGTCAGGAGGGAAAGCAAACCTCCATCAGGGTGCTATCGGTGTTGGCGTTGATCTAAAGAGTGGGACCACCTTAAAAGGGACCTGGCTCAATGAGATTATCCATCGACATCCCGATACTAATAATGAGGTCAGTAGTGTGACGCTCCCTAATTGGGAGGGCTTTTTAGAGCTGGCAACGAGTTGCTATGAGCTGAGTCAATTGGGTTATATCGGCGTTGATATGGTACTCGATGAGACAAAAGGGCCATTAGTTTTAGAGATCAATGCGCGTCCGGGATTAAACATTCAGATTGCTAATAATGCCGGCCTTTCTGCAAGGGCTAGAAAGGTTGAGGAACATTTAGCGATGCTTAAAAAAGAGGGATTACCTGCAGAATCAATCGCTGAGAGAATGGCCTTTTCTCAGCAATATTTTGGTGCCGATATGGTTGAATCCTTAGAGAAATAGAGAGAGCAAGATGGCACAATCTCACGAAGCGCGATACTTCTACTATCACCGATTTCCCGCTGGGGAGATCGGTTTTTTATGGCAAAAAGAGGGGCTTTTAGCGCTCGATATCTCTCAGTTAAAGATGCCGGTTAATCAGACCTCTCTCTTATCGCTTCAAGGGATGCCTCATGGAGATGGCGGTTTCCAATGGGGCAATCAAGATATTGATAGAGATCTCAATCATCGCTTAGCCACAATATGGGAGAGAGACGCGAAAGAGATTATCGATCTTTCTGATCTTTCAGATTTTTCCTCTCACTCTAATCACTCCAAACACTCTAAGCCTACTCAACGCGCTTCAAACGATAGTAGTGAGCGTTTGATTTATCAGGCAATTTCAGAGCTATCGGCCTATTTTGCCGGAACCTTGCAACAATTTACTATCCCCCTTCTTTTGAAGGGAACGCCTTTTCAACAGAAGGTTTGGCAAACATTAATAACAATTCCCTATGGTAAGGTGGCAAGCTATCGCGAAGTAGCAGATATGATCGGTCAGTCACGAGCTACGCGAGCGGTAGGGAGTGCAAATGGTAAAAATCCATTGCCGATTATTATTCCTTGTCATCGCGTGATTGCCAGTGATGGCAGCTTGGGAGGTTATAGTGGAGGGCTGATAACTAAAATAGCACTCCTTGAGCAGGAAGGATTCACCATTACTGCAGAAAAAAAGCGATTAAGAGTAGTGCCAAGAGAATCTGTCCTGTTCCAAGAATAAGCGCATAGAGTGCTAATTTACCTCCTTGCTGTTTGAGGAGTGAGAAATTAAGGCGTAGCCCAATCGCTGAAAGCGCTGTTACCTCAAAGAGTCCACTTAAGGTGAGGAGTCCTTTTGTAAGATCTTGATGAATGATCTCAATAGAGTTGAGGGTGCAGGCGATCATAAAACCAAAGAGATACCAAGGAACGATTTTAATGATCGATTGTAAAAATGATGATGCCGAAGATGGTGCTTTATCGTTGACCGATGGGCCCCTCTTAGAAGCACTTAGCGCTTCTTCCTCGGATATTGAAATGGTGACTTTTTTTGAGTTTTTTATTATCGCACGACTATTTCGTGCTGCAATTTGGTGAAAAAGTAGAACAATAAAGATCAATGAAGCGATCCGCATAATCTTAAAGATTGTGGCATCTCGCATCACCTCATCACCTAACATACTTGCGCTAGCAATCACTTGCCCAACAGATTGTAAAATTCCACCAATAAAAGCACCTTGCAACAGCGTATGATCATAAAGCATTAGGGCGATAAAGGGGAGAAGAAACATCATCACGGTCCCCATGAGGTTAACAATGGTAATGATCAGGCCTCTCTCCTCTTCCTTTGCGCCAATAACCGGCGCTGTAGCGGCGATAGCGGAAGAGCCACAAACACCATTTCCAGCGGCCATGAGGAGGTAGTAATTTTGTGTGAAATGAAGAAGTTTACCAATTCCAATAGCTAGGAGAAGGGTGCCGATAATCTGTAGTATGATAAAGAGTGTGCCGGCAAAGCCCAGTTCGCCTAAGGTGGAGAATGTGATGGAAAAACCTAATAAGACAATGGCATATTCTAGTAGACGCCCTTCTGCAAAGCGAGTTCCTTTTTGAAAAATATCCTGCTTAAAGAGGAGGTTTCCTAAAATAATTCCTAAGAAGATGGCAATTGGAGAGGGACCAATTGCCGGAATCCAGAGCGCTAAAATCGCAGCAACTGCAGCTGTTCCTATTGCTAAAAGCAGACCGGGGATAATTGCTGGAATTTCAGAAGGTTTGGGAATAAAACTAGGATATTTCATCATGATAGGGCATTTGTAGATTTGAAATAGGGGAGAGAGGATTGCTGTTTTATCCTACTCCTTTTCATACAATGAGCCAATTAATTGCTAGAAATCGTGCGATTAACGATTGAGTATTAACTACTCGAAAAAACGCCACAACTCTCTATTGATGAAAGATTGTGGCGTTCTATTTGAATAAGATGCTATTGATCGATTGTTCTTAGTTAACTTCTAGAACGATTTTACCGATGTGTGCGCTCGATTCCATTAATTCGTGTGCTTTATCTGCTTCAGCAAGAGGGTAGGTTGCACAGATCACAGGTTTAAAGTGGCCTTCCACAAGAAGAGGGAGAACATCACGGCGAATATCTTCTGTTAATTGGCGTTTGAAAGCATATTCACGGGAGCGAAGTGTGCTACCGGTAACGGTGAGGCGTTTTTGCATAATCTTCATCAAATTGGCAGTCACTTTTGCGCCCCCCATGGAGTTGATATAGACCAGTCGACCGTCGGGATTGAGAAGATCGATATTCTTCTCATAATAATCACCTCCAATCATATCGAGAATGACATCGATACCGATCTCTTTTAAGACTTCAGCAAAATCTTCCTCTTTATAGTTAACAGCAATC
Organism: Ignatzschineria sp. PL_is040; assembly: GCF_055813795.1. Lineage (NCBI taxonomy): Bacteria > Pseudomonadati > Pseudomonadota > Gammaproteobacteria > Cardiobacteriales > Ignatzschineriaceae > Ignatzschineria > Ignatzschineria sp. PL_is040. Next base: position 162,533 of record NZ_JBVPGU010000002.1, on the reverse strand, counting down.
TCTGCGCCTAGTGCTTTTACTGCCTCCTGTTTTTCGCTATTTCCAACAGTTGTGTAGACATTGGCACCAATAATTTTTGCAAGTTGAATAGCGGTAATGCCGATACCACTACTGCCACCATGAACGAGAAAATTTTCCCCTTTTTTTAGTGCACCTCTTTGGAAGACATTGCTCCAGACCGTATAGAGTGTCTCAGGAAGGCTAGCGGCTTCAACGAAGCTAAGCTCTTTCGGTTTAGGGAGAGCCAAATCTTGATCGACACGAACGTATTCAGCATAACCGCCCCCGCCAATAAGCGAGAAGACCTCATCGCCTACCTTCCAACGAGTCACTTTGCTCCCGACCGCTTCCACAATACCGGCGACCTCTAATCCAAGAATATCTTGAGGTTCTCCTTCAGGAGCTGGATAGTAACCTTTTCGTTGAATGACATCAGGACGATTGACGCCTGCCGCTTTCACTCTGATCAGAATGTCATTCTCACCTACTGTTGGGCGTTCTTTCTCTCCAAGTTGAAGAACTGAAGGTGCGCCAAACTCTGTAAGAATCACTGCTTTCATAGTATCCATAATATCTCCTTATCTGTTTTGTAAGAGAGGGAGCGGGTTCGATAATACTGCTATCTATAATACCGCTATCTATAATACTGTTATCTATCGATACTTATTTAAAATGATAGATAGACACTATAACCTATCTTCAATCTTGATTGCTATCTCTGCAAAAGGGGGCTTAATAATTGATTGAGTTTCACAATAGGATGAACAATCTCAACATTATCGAAGCGTTTTACCTGACTTCTGCAGGAAGATCCAGTGGCTAAGAGTGTTTCAGGTGCATTCTCTTTGATGATCTCGCCCCATGATTGAGAGTAGATCTTTTCAGAGAGATCTCTATTTTTCTTAATATGGCCAAAGCCACCACTCATTCCACAACAACCACTCTTCTCCTCACTTAAGTGGAGGCCAAAGCGGGCAAATATCTCTTGCCATGCTTTAGGGGCATGTGTTGCATTGGTCTTTTCAGTACAGTGACTCATCAGCTTGAGATCGATCTTCTCTTCAATCTGTGGAAGATCTTGTCTATTGGCAAGATAGGTGGTTAACCACTCTTGAATGAGTGCAACATTGGGGGAAGCAAGCCCGATAGCAGGATACTCCTCTCGATAGGTGAGTGTGATGGGTGGTTCGATACCTACGAGTGGAATGCCGTAAGCGGCAAGCTTCGTTAAGAGCTCATTTTGAGCTTCAGCCTCTTTTTTAAATTGTGTTAAAGCACCATAGACATGAGCGACCTTTCCAGAGGATTGGTAAGGCGCGATAAAGATCATGACGCCTAATTGATGAAGGAGCTCTACGGTGGCATTAAAGGTTGTCGCATCATAGAACATAAAGAAGGAGTCCGGCACTAAAATAACAGCATTTTCCGGAGATTTAACCGATTCTAAGCAGGAGAGATTATCGAGTGTTAATTGTTGATAGTAGTGTTGATCTGCATGATATTGGGCTCGCTCAAGTTGTGGAAGATCGACGAGTCCAATTTGTGAGAAGAGCTGCTTCGTTAGGCGGTTTTGGGTCATCCAATTAGCAATTCCTGCAACCTTGGCACTCTTTTCCACCATCTTTTCAGCATTGATCAAGATTTTTTCATAGAGTGGGCGTTTTCTCTTTTGATAATATTCATTGAGGAATTGAGATTTTGCCGCCGGGATATTGACTTTAATAGGGCATTCTCCGGCACATGATTTACAGCTTAAGCAGAGTGAGAGTGAATCATAGAGCTCTTGCTCAAATTGAGGTTGAACAATATTGTGTGATTTTTGACGAAGCCACTCTTTGATCAATTCTGCACGACCTTTAGGGGAGTAAATTCGTTCTCTTGTCGCTTTATAGCTTGGACACATTGCGGCATTGAGATCATAATTGAAGCAGGCGCCATTCCCATTACAGTAGAGGGTGGTTGCGTATGCATTCTCAGCCCAATAGTGGCTATTGATCTGACGATTAAAATCAGCACGAAGCGGCACTTCATCAATCTTTAAGAGCGCATGATCCGCAACGGCAGCAATTTTGCCGGGATTGAGTTGATTGTAAGGATCAAAAGCTCTTTTTACACTCTGGACAAGGGGATAGAGCTCACCAAAGAAATCTTGAGCATATTCAGAGCGAACCCCTTTCCCATGCTCCCCCCAAAGTGCGCCGCCATACTTTTGGCAGAGCTGGTAGACTTTGTCGGAGATTTGTCGAATGAGCGGGCGATCCTCTTCTAGTTTGAGATCAAGGGCAGGGCGGACATGGATAACGCCGGCATCAGCATGACCAAACATGCCATATTTGACTGCTGCTCGGTCAAGAATAGCGCGAAATTCAGCAATAAAGGGAGCTAGATTTTCAGGAGGTACGGCTGTATCTTCCACAAAGGGGATCGGGCGACGATTCCCTTGAACAGCGCCTAGCAATCCTACCGCACGTTTACGCAGACCATAGATATCAAGTACCGCCTTTTTCCCTAAGAGTGGGCGAATGGAGAGTCGGCTTTTGTGAGGATGGGTCTCAATATAGTGTGTAAAGTCGGTGACCTTCTCTTGCAATGTCGGAAGATCATCAGCATTAAATTCAACAAGTTGAATGGCTTTAAGCGCCTCATAATCGATGCCACTAAAATATTCCTCTGTTGTCGCCCAGATAAAGTCATTCTTAGCGATCTCCATGACAATATTATCAATCACTTCAACCGATGTCGGCTTAGGTGTTGCCCCCATTAAGAGGGGAGCATCCTCTAGCGCGCCGATAAAATCATTATAGGTGATCAGAACCAGCGCTGTCTCTTTAGGGATCGGCAAGACATTGAGTTTAGCTTCTGTAAAAACGCCCAATGTTCCTTCTGACCCACAGAGAAGATGGTTGAGGTTGATCATCTCATCTTGGGTAAAGTGATCAAGATCATATCCGGTGATAAATCGATTAAGTTGAGGGAAGTGAGCATGGATCTTCTCTTTATGGGGAAGAAGTGCTTGATAGAGAGATTCCGCTATTGGTAAGCGTTGTTCATCTTTCTGATTTTGAGAAAAAGGACGACTCACAAGCGCTTCACCGCCGATGCGATAAGCTAAGATCTCAAGGACATGTTGGCTGGTCTTTCCATACTCACAGCTTCCTTGGCCAGAAGCATCGGTATTGATCATTCCACCGATTGTTGCCCGGTTAGAGGTTGAAAGCTCAGGTGCAAAGAAGAAACCATAGGGGCGAAGATAGGCATTGAGCTGATCTTTGACAACTCCCGTTTGCACTGTTACGACTCGCTTATCAGGATCAAAATTTAGAATCTTATTCATATGGCGTGACAGATCTAAGATAATCCCTTGATTGAGGGATTGCCCATTTGTTCCTGTGCCACCTCCACGAGTGGAGAGCGTAATATGGCGAAATCGCTCCTCTCCTAGCAGTACCATCACTTTCTCCACATCGTGATTATCTTTGGGAAAAAGGATCGCTTCCGGCATCAATTGGTAGATAGAGTTATCTGTTGCCGCGATTAATCTTTGGGCATAAGAGACCTCAATCTCGCCGCTAAAGTTTTTTGCGCTTAAGGCTTCTAAAAACTGCTCTGTACTCGGGGTGGGGTGGATGCTCATAATCTCTCTTCGTTATCTCTTGGTTGTATCTCGTTATCTATTATTTACTACTTCTCACTTTTTACTTCTTACTTCTTATTTCTTACAGCTCTTCATACTATTTATTGATGTTTCATTGATGTTTCTCTTTATTACTCGTTCTTTTCGGTTGATCGAGATACTCTTGTGATTGCATCTCAATAAGGCGACTAATTGTGCGATCAAACTCAAAGTCGAGCGCCTTTTCACCTTTCGGCGCATAGAGTTGATTCATCGGAACTTCCGAACCAATAATCACTTTGACCCCTTGGTCATAGAACTCATCAATCATAATCACAAAGCGTCTTGCCTCATTCTCTAAATCTCGCGTTAATTGCGGTAAGCCACTGAAGAAAACGGTATCTAAGATTGATGCAAGATAGATAAAGTCTTGAGATGAGCGTGCTTTGCAACAAGCCTCATCGAAGGTGAACCAGGCGCTCTTCTCATAATGTTCTAACATATGGAATGGATGGCCATTGACATCGAGCGTTTCGGGATGATCTGAACCTCCGGTGAGCTTCTCAAATTTTAGTTTGAACTGCTTCTCTTGCTCCTCTTCTGTACCGGTAAACCAAACATCGGCACTATCGATATGGCGCATACGATAATCTTGATCTGTATCGAGAACAATGACTTCAAGACGATTCTTGATAATATCGATTGCCGGTAGAAATTGTTGACGCTGTAATCCATTTTTATAGAGATCTTCAGGCGGACGGTTAGAGGTTGTGATAAAGAAGATACCTTCCGCTAAGAGGGCATCGAGTAGACGATAGAGAATCATCGCATCGGTAATATCGATAACGTGAAACTCATCTACACAGAGAACTTTACACTCCTTGGCAAACTCTTTTGCTACCAATTTAAGCGGATCTTCACTTCCTTGGTATTGACGCATCTTTTGGTGAACATCTTGCATAAAGTGGTAGTAATGCTCTCGAATTTTGGGAACATCGATATTGTTAAAGAAGAGATCCATTAGAAAGGTTTTTCCTCTTCCTACGCGCCCATAGATATAGAGTCCTCGAGGATCGTTATAGGTTATCGGTTGCTCGGCAAAAGGTTTTAACATCTTCTGCATAAAGGAGCGAGAATCCTCTGCCGGGATCGGTTTGTCATTGAGAATTTTAGCTTTTAATTTGTCATAGCTCTCAGCGACAGAGACTTGGACGGGATCGACCTTAAAACCTTTCTCTTCGATTAGTTTGAAATAGGCTTCTTTAATGGTTGTCATAATGATTAGCTCCTCTATTTTTTAACCCGACGCTCTTTAAAAAATGCTTTGATAAGTGAACGACACTCCTCTCGGAGGATGTGTGGAATAATGGTGATTTTATGATTAAATGCTTTATAGTCATTGATATTGAGGTTAGTTCCTAATGCGCCATTCCGGGAATCTCCGGCACCATAAACAACGGTATCGATACGTGCGTGGAGAAAACTGCCTGCGCACATTGTACAAGGTTCTAAAGTGACATAGAGTGTCATCCCCGGCAGACGATAGTTTTTGATTTTGGCACAAGCTTTGCGAATTGCAACAATCTCGGCATGTGCTGTAGGATCATTATCGATAATGGAGCGATTATGCCCACGTGCGATAATTTCTCCATTGTAGACGATCACAGCACCGATAGGGACTTCTCCGATCTCCCCTGCTTTTTGTGCCTCAAGAAGAGCCTCTTGCATAAAGTATCGATGTTGCTGATATGCTTCATCAGGGATCTTATCTATCGTGCTGTTTTCTCGTACTTCACTCATATTGTATGATCTATTCTTATATGATCTGTTATCAGATGCTGGATTTATTATTTTTCTATAGCGTTCTATAGTGTTCTATAGCTCTTCTAATGTTACTGCCTAACTATTATTTCCCAACTGTACCTTCTAACTGTTACTTTCTAACTATTATAATCCTGATAATCAGGTTTTCTATTAGGTTTTGCGAAACGTTCTTTTCATTCGCTAGGCAAAGAAGATCAATTTTGCGTAGAAATGATTGATCACATTTAAGCCTAAGAAGAGACCGAGTACAATCACCATTGGGCGAAAATCGATCATACCGACCTGTAGCTTAAAAGGGAAGCGTTTCATAATGGGGGCAAGCAATTGATTGAGAAGACTTAAAAAGACGCTCTGTCTTGGAGATGAGCCGATCCAACTACTAATTGCTTGGATAATATAAGCAAAGAGATAGATATAGATAATGTTGCGCAAGATCTCTAAAATCACTACCCCTACTAATGCTAGCGGTGTAATCGGCAACATCACTTTAAGTAACATCAAGAGGAGATATTTGATGATTGTAATGATAATCGCCGCTAAGATTGCAGACCAATCGGCACTGCCGACGATGGGCGTGATTTTACGAATCGGTAAGATAATTGGATTGGTGAGTTTAACGATCGATTGCACAATCGGATGGTAAAAGTTTGCCTTAACTAATTGCAATAGAAAGCGAAGAAGAATAAAGATCATCGCAAAGCTATAAGCAACTTCAATGAGAAATTCGAGAATATTGTTGATCATTAGAGATTTTGCTCCTCATCTATCTAATGGGGGGAAATAGGAAAATAGTGGAAACAGAAGAATTTATAACTGAGATTGAGTCGGTGATTCAATGGCGTTAATAGCGTAACGAATAGATGATTCATCGCTACTCTAGATCACCTATATTTTCTCAGAGATGAGTTCGGAAAGTTCTTGATCGCGATTAAATGCAGCTCTCATCGCCTCTTCAATAATCTTGTCAAAATGATTTTTCTCTAAGCTAAAGATCGCCTGCTCTGTTGTTCCTTGGGGGGACATCACATTGCGCTTTAAGGTCTCAAAAGAGAGATCAGAAAGTTGACTATAGCGTGCTGACCCTAGCACCGCTTGCTGTGTCAATACCTTACTATTTTCAGGAGTAAGCCCCATCTCTACTCCGACACGGCTCATAATATCCATTAGATAGTAGAGGTAAGCAGGGCTTGAGCCCGAGACAGCTACCGCCGCAGAGATGAGCTCTTCAGATGCAAGCCAAGTAGTAATGCCACAGCTTGAGAAGATCTGGTCGGCATCATTGCATGCAGACTTTGAGACCGCTTCATTAGCATAGAGTGCAGAAGCGCCTAATCCAATAGTGGATGGGGTATTAGGCATGACACGAATGATGGGATATTCCGTTGCATCGATACCACGTAAAATGGCTTCTATTGAGACGCCGGCAGCGATAGAGATAATGAGTGGTTTCTCTTTAAGTGCATGAAGAATGGGTTTAAGCTCAGCAAGGAGAGCTGGGAATCCTTGGGGCTTGATGGCTAGAATAAGGATATCGACATGATCGATAAAATCGCGATAATCTGCTGAAGTGGTAACGCCGAGCGTCTGTTGAAAATAGGTGCGTTTCTCTTCATTTCGATCACAAAGATAGAGGTCAAAACAACGCTCTTTTTGTGATAATCCGCTCAATATCGCCTTTGCCATATTGCCACCACCGATAAATCCTACCGCTTTTTTCATAAATACTCCTCGCTTTATTGTTCGTATCGATCTCTTTTGCATCCTTGAGATGAGATCTTTCTGATGTTACGAAAGTTGCAATCCCCGGCGTTAATTAAAAGGTATTAACTTAGTGTTAACGTAAATAGGGGATTTTGAGCTCATTGGGTCATTTTATCATGCTCTTTAAGGAAAAACTTTAGGCAAGAAGAAACTCTCGCTTAAGACGCTCAATCTCATCTCGCATCTCTGCAGCCGCTTCAAACTCTAAGTTTTGTGCATGATCGAGCATCTCTTTTTCCAATTGTGCCAGATGTTTTGCCAACTTTTTAGGATCTGATTTAAATTGATGCTCATCATTAATACTCTGTTCATCGATGATCAATTTACCGCGATACTCTTTGATATATTCATTATCAGGAGCGGCATCGCGGGCATCATACATAATGTCTTGAATCTGTTTTTGAATGGTTTTAGGGGTAATATTGTGTTCAATATTGTGCGCCTCTTGTAGTGCTCGACGACGTTCCGTCTCATCGATTGCGGCACGCATCGCTTTAGTGATCTTATTGGCGTAGAGAATGGCTTTCCCTTCTGAGTTTCGTGCGGCGCGCCCTATAGTCTGAATCAGGGAGCGCTCTGAACGGAGGAATCCCTCTTTATCGGCATCTAAAATCGCCACAAGAGAGACTTCAGGGATATCGAGTCCTTCTCGTAACAGGTTGATTCCCACTAAAACATCAAAGACACCGAGTCGTAGATCGCGAATAATCTCCACTCGTTCTACAGTATCGATATCTGAATGGAGATATCGAACTTTGATTCCATGATCGGCTAAGAACTCGGTTAAATCTTCCGACATCTTCTTCGTTAAAGTGGTAATAAGAACCCGTTCATTTTTAGGAATTCGCTGATGGATCTCAGAGAGAACATCATCGACCTGTGTCTCTGCCGGACGAACCTCTACAATTGGATCGAGAAGTCCTGTTGGCCTTACCACTTGTTCTACAACTTGATCTGCATGTTCTGCCTCATAGATACTTGGTGTTGCCGAGACAAAGATCGTTTGAGGCATTAAATTTTCAAACTCTTCAAATTTAAGTGGGCGGTTATCGAGAGCAGAGGGGAGGCGAAAACCGTAATTGACTAAGGTCTCTTTTCGAGATCGATCCCCTTTATACATTGCCCCTACTTGAGGAACGGCAACGTGAGACTCATCAATAAAGAGAATGGCATTTTTAGGGAGATAATCGAAGAGTGTGGGAGGTGCTTCTCCCGGCGCTCTTCCGGAGAGGTAGCGCGAGTAGTTTTCGATTCCCTGGCAATAGCCCAGTTCAATCATCATCTCAATATCAAACTTGGTTCGTTGCTCAATTCGTTGTGCTTCCAATAATTTATTTTGTGAACGAAGCTCTTCTAAGCGTGCGGCGAGTTCCACTTTAATCTCTTCCACGGCGGCAAGTAGTCGATCTTTAGGGGTTACATAATGGCTTGAGGGATAGATCGTCAAGCGGGAGACATTGCGAGAGACATGACCGGTTAGGGGATCAAAGAAGGAGAGTTTTTCAATCTCATCATCGAAGAGCTCAATTCGAACCGCATCTCGTTCACTCTCTGCGGGAAAGATATCGATCACTTCGCCTCGAACTCTAAAGTTTCCTCGCTCTAAGATCGTATCGTTGCGTGTATATTGTAGTTCTACTAAACGCTTAATAATATCGCGTTGATCGATCCGCTCCCCTTTAGTGACATGGAGAATCATACTCATATAGTGATCTTTATCGCCAAGCCCGTAAATTGCGGAGACAGTGGCAATAATAATGGTATCGGGACGCTCTAAGATCGCTTTGGTCGCTGAAAGCCGCATCTGTTCGATATGATCATTGATAGAAGCATCTTTTTCAATAAAGGTATCTGATGCCGGCACATAGGCTTCTGGCTGATAGTAATCGTAATAGGAGACAAAATATTCCACAGCATTTTCAGGAAAAAATTCCTTCATCTCACCATAGAGTTGTGCAGCAAGTGTCTTGTTGGGAGCTAAGATCATTGCCGGGCGCTGTGTATTTTGGATCACATTGGCCATGGTAAAGGTTTTCCCTGATCCTGTAACGCCAAGAAGGGTCTGAAAGGCTAGTCCATCGTTGAGTCCTTCTGTTAATGCAGTAATTGCTGCAGGCTGATCTCCTGCCGGAGAATAATGGGTAGAGAGCTTGAAATGCATAGGATCTGTCGCCATATTGAGTGTTATGTATGTCTGTATCGGTTTTAGAAGTCACTTTCATAAAGCATCGAATATAGAGATAGTATGTCATTTGCGATTGATGATTTGATGAAAGTACGAAAGTAATAAATGAAATAAATGAAATAAATGAGTGATCAAAAGAGTGATCAAAAATTTGATATTAATTTTATGTTAATTTTCTACCAAAATTATATCAATTCTCTCTCTTTTATATTTTTTATCTCTTTTGTACAAATGGATATCACTTAGTATTACTTTTGTTACTTATATCACTGATAACCTCTCGTCGGTTGATCTGCTATCTGATAGTAGTCTATAGCAATTGATAGCAATCAAGATCAACAGAACTTATGAGGTTCAAGTATCTCATAGTGATTCTAAGAGAGGCTAACGATAGCATAACTTCTAACAATCACTGTTAGGTGGTAAGATCATTGATGTAGAGATTTATCGATAAAACGTGGATGAATACCAAATCACATTATAATAAATTGGAGATAAAAACGAATGTCTCAAAAACGAGTAAAAGATGCGGAATTACCTATTTTAGCGCTTCGCGATCTAGTAGTATTTCCGGGGACAAAAACTCCACTTTTAGTGGGTAGACCTCTTTCAATAGGTGCGCTTGAGATGTCAACGGAGGTTGATAATCGTGTTCTATTGATGAGTTTAAAAGATCCTGATGAAGAGCGAATTAATATGGAGACAATCTACCATACCGGCGTTGTTGTCCGTATTATCTCAAGTAAACTCTCAAAAGGGGGATCCTACCAAGTTACATTAGAAGCCCTTGAACGAGTTAAATTGCAGAAGACAAAAGAGTTAGTCTATGAAAATGGTGAGGGCTACGTTTTTGATTTTGTAATGGGAAGTTATGAGCTTGCCCCTTTTGAAAATAATTTAACAGAGGCAGAAGAAGAGGTCTACTACGCCACTTTTGAGAAGTTGGTGAAGAAGCTTTTAGAAAATGCTCAAATTAAACAATTAACGCCGGAATTGCTCTTAGAGGATAAAGCGCTCTATCCATTGGTGATGAAGCTTGCTTGTGAGATTCCGATGTCGGTGGAGAAGAAACAATCGATCTTAGCGGCAGAAGATTTAGGTGAAGCTGCGGATCTATTGATTAACCACTTAAGTGTTGAGCTCAATATTATCGATCTTCAGCGCCGAATTCATGGCCTGGTGCAGACTCAGATCTCAAAAAATCAGCGTGAATATTACCTCAATGAACAGATCAAAGCGATCCATAAAGAGCTTGATGATCTAAACGATTCTGGTCTTTCAGAGCTTGAGACGCTCGAAGAGAAGATTAAAGCAGCGGGAATGCCCAAAGAGGCTGAAGAGAAGGGGCTAAACGAAGTTAAGCGACTTAAATCGATGCCGGCAATGTCCGCTGAGGGTACTGTTGCGCGGACTTATATCGATTGGCTCTTAAAGATGCCATGGAATCATCGCTCGCGTCTTCGTTATGGTCTGATTACTGCGAAGAAGACGCTCGATCGAGATCATTCTGGCCTTGAGAAGGTGAAAGATCATATTCTTGAGCACTTAGCAGTGATTAGCCATACCAAGTCGAAGAAGGGTGATATCCTCTGCTTTATTGGACCTCCTGGGGTGGGTAAGACCTCACTTGCTCGTTCAATTGCTGAAGCAACAGGGCGAGAGTTTGTGCGGATGAGTTTAGGTGGTGTGAGTGATGAGTCTGAAATTAGAGGACATCGCCGGACCTATATCGGTGCAATGCCGGGTAAGCTTGTACAACTTTTAGCAAAAGCGAAGACCAAAAATCCGCTTATTCTTCTCGATGAGTTAGATAAGACCGGGCATAGCCATAAAGGTGATCCGGCCGCTGCACTCTTAGAGGTTTTAGATCCAGAGCAAAATAGCACATTTAATGATCACTATCTCGATGTCGATATCGATCTTTCAGAGGTGATGTTTATCGCAACCGCTAATAGTTACGATATTCCAGGGCCTCTACGTGATCGTATGGATATTATTGAGCTCTCAAGCTATACCGAACTTGAGAAACTTACAATTGCTAAAGAGCACCTTATTCCAGATGCCTATAAGGAGAATGGATTAACGCGGGAAGAGATTAAGTTTACCGATGATGGGCTTCTTTTCCTTATCAATCACTACACAAAAGAGGCAGGGGTTCGAAATTTAACCCGTGAAATCAATACAATCTTCCGTAAATTTATTAAAGAGAGAATGCTCGATAAAGAGCGTGATCGCAAAGGGGAGATCGTTGATGAGGCGCGTATCAAATATTATCTTGGCGCTATCAAGTATCGTCATGGTATTAAAGAGGATGAGCATGAGGTTGGCTATGTCAATGGGTTAGCTTGGACACAAGTTGGTGGTGATCTTCTGGGGATTGAGGTACAGTTAGTGCCCGGTAAAGGGGAACTTATCGCAACTGGTAGTCTTGGTGATGTGATGAAAGAGTCAGTGAGAACCGCATTAACCGTGATTCGAGCGCGTAGTAGTTACTATGGTCTACCCGATGATTTTTATAAAAAATGGGATATTCATGTTCATGCTCCAGAAGGGGCAATTCCTAAAGATGGGCCAAGTGCTGGTGCTGCAATTACGCTTGCCATTCTTTCTGCGCTGATAGGCGTTCCTATTCGTTCCGATATTGCGATGACAGGGGAAATTACCCTCAGAGGTCATGTGTTAATTATTGGGGGATTAAAAGAAAAATTGATAGCGGCCGAGCGTGCGGGTATACGTACCGTCTTGATTCCAGAGGAGAATGTGAAGGATTTAGAGGAGGTTCCTCAATATATTCTTGATGCATTAGAGATTATTCCTGTAAAAACCTTCGATGAAGTGGTAGATTGTGCATTAACACAATCACTTACAAGACGAGATGAGTGGAAACGCTTTGATAGTTTTACAACGCTTCCTGAAGAGGTCGATGAGATCAAAAAAAGAGCGAAAACACATTGAATCACTTGACTTGCATCGATTGCGGACGTATAAATCTATACAGAATTAGCAAAGTTTGTTAATTTGAATAGACATAAGCACACTATGATCGTGCAAATTACATGTTTTTTTAATAGTAGGATATAATTTTATGAACAAAACTGAATTGATTGCTGCAGTAGCAGAAAAAACGGAAATGACGAAAGTAGCTTCTGCGAAAGCGGTTGAAGCAGTGATGGAAACCATTACTGAAGCGCTTGCAAATGGTGATAGTGTAACTTTAATTGGTTTCGGTACATTTACAGTACGTGATCGTGCTGCACGTGTTGGTCGTGACCCACGTAACCCTGAAAAAACAATTCAGATCAAAGCGTCACGCGTACCTGCGTTCAGAGCTGGTAAAGGTCTTCGCGAGTCAGTTAATAAGTAAGTATTCCTTATTTAACAGAGCATATTAAAAGGCTTTAGTACATTATGTGCTAAAGCCTTTTTGTATCTACTTTTTGTATCTATCTTAATCAGGCTATTTAATCGCGTTATAATAAGCGCTTTAATAGGCGCATCAATAGGCGTATCAGTAGGCGTTTTAATAACTATTTTAGTGAATGTTGATAGAAACAGAAATTCTATATAGGGAAGAGAATAGCTATCTCGTAGAGAAAAAGGATATAGAAGTAGATAGTAGATAGTAGAGATGTAGGGTATTTCCCTCATCATAACGGTAAAATAGTAGAGAAACAGCAGAAACAGCAGAAACAGCAGAAACAGCAGAAACAGCAGAAAAAAGAAAGGAAGCGATCGATGTCAGAAACACAAATCCCTCAAAGTGTGACCTATCAATTATTGCAAGAGCAATTTCCAGGTCTTAATCTTTCTGAAGCGCAGGGGCTCTTAATAGCCCTTCTATGTGGGCAGTCTCATGATTATTTTCATAATTGGCTAGTGGAGATTGAGCATATTCGTTTTGATGAAGCGGAGTTGAATCAAGAGATCTTAAAAATTCTCTATGAAAAGACGCTTGCAGAGTTAAATTCAGAAGATTTTAATCTCGCTCTTCTCTTACCGGAAGAGCCTTTAGAGCAACGTATTGAAGGATTTATCAAATGGTGCCATGGTTTTAGTTATGGCTTTGGCCTCTCTAATGAGCTCTATGAGGCGCTCGATGAAGATGGTCGTGATTATATCCGTTATATTATTGAGTTCTCAGGATTAGAACGGGAGCAGGTGGTCGATGAGTTGGCTGATGAGGAAGATTATCTCGCGCTAGAGGAGTTGATCGAATTTGTCAGAGTAGGTGCTTTGATGCTCTACTATCACCTTAAAGGCAGAGATAGAGAGGAAGTTGTTGCAGAAGAGGGAACACCTCAGGTTCACTAGGCTAACTTTGATAGGTAGAAGAAAATGATCGATACCCATATTCATCTCAATGATATAACGCCGAAAGAGGCGCTCGCTGAACATCTGCAACGAGCCCAGGATTTGGGCGTTCGGGGATGGATTATGCCGGCAACGACCATTGATTCATTTATCCCTATCGTGGAGATCTCTCAGCGTTATTCTCGCTGTTATCCTGCTTTGGGGCTACATCCGTGGTTTTTGCCGGAGCAGCTCGATTTCGCTATTTTATCGTTAAGGGAGGCGATCGAGCATTATTCACCTATCGCTATAGGGGAGTGCGGACTCGATTTCTCTCGTGAGGATCATCTAAAGCAGATAGCTCTCTTTGAAGCGCAGGTTGCACTTTCTGTAGAGTATCAACTCCCCTTAATTATCCACTCCTATAAAGCGGTAGATTCAGTATTGCAAATTTTGCGTCGCTATCCGCAGGCTCGAGGGGTGTTTCATGGTATCAACTGTAGTCTGCAGCAGTTAGAGCAGATCTTAGCACTCGGCTTCTATTTAGGATTTGGAGGGGCGGTCACCTATTCTCGCGCTAAAAGGTTGCAACGTTTATTACAAGCGACACCTATCGATCATCTTCTACTTGAGACAGACGCACCCTTTCAACCAGGAGCTTATCGGGAAAAGGGTGAAGCGCATCTGCCGGAAGATTTAGTGAAAATTGGCCACTCTATTGCACAACAAAGATCGCTTGAGAGGGGAGAACTTGCTAAGATAACAACACAGAATGCGATTCATTTATTTAATTTGGAGATAAAATGACGATCAATAAACCTGCACGCTTATCTCAACAACTATCGATTGAGTATCCTATTATCCAGGTGCCACTCTACCATGGTGGATCAACAGAGCTTGTTGCTGAAGTCTCAAATAGTGGTGGTCTAGGCATGATTGCTGGTGGTTTTTTAACCGCCGAAGCCCTGCAACATGAGATCTCCTCTATTAAAGAGTTAACCGATCGCCCATTTGGCGTTAACTTAATGATCTCAAAGAGTCGTGATATTCCAGAATCGCTCTATGCGGATGCGATTTCACGGATGAAAGGGTTTGCAAGCGCAGAGCTTTTGGAGATGGAGAATCTCAATACTGATGCATGGGAACTCTCACCTTTAGATGATCTTTTAGAGGTTATTTTAGATGAGGAGGTGCCGGTCGTCAGTTTCACTTTTGGTATTCCCTCTAAAGAGACGATTGCACTCTTAAAAGAGGCTGGCGTTAAAATTATTGGTCATTCAACTCATATGGTTGAAGCGCTTTTATGGGAAGAGAGTGGTGTTGATGTCCATCTCTTACAAGGATCTGAATCGGGGGGAATGCGTCATACTTTTATTGGTGATGTCCGCACTCATGCTTTTAGCGCACAGGCATTAACAACTCAAGGGGCGCGTCTATTGGAAAAGCCTTTTGCGGTATCAGGTGGGATCTATAATAAATCACTCTTTGCTGCGGCAATTATTCAAGGGGCGGATGGTGTTGGGATTGGAACCGCATTTATGTTGACGCCAGAATCGGGATTAAGTGAGCAAGAAGCGGATCTTCTTCTCAAGAGTAATGAGTATGATTCTGTCTTAACAGAGCATTGGACGGGGGTATTAGGGCGCTGTTATAGCAATTTAGGAACGCAGCAGTTACGAAAAGTCCGTGGCAGAACACTCCCTTTCCCGGAGCAGCTCTTTTTGGTTCATGCAGCAACGATCGATGAGTTAGAGATGGAGGATCATCCTGTGGACTTTCAGCCTATTTGGGCGAGCGTTAATGCGCCTTTTTGTGAAAGAGTCTCTGTGAAGAGATTGATGGAGTCATTGGTGAGTTGATTGCTCTATCATATTTAATCGAAATTTAATCGAATTTAAGAAGGGCGAGAGGAATGATCTCGCCCTTATCTATTTCTATTTCTATTTCTATTTTTGTTTCTACTCATTGGTCTTCTCTAAATATTGACACTGGTGATAGACCAGACAAGATGCACAACGAGGTTTGCGTGCAATACAGGTATAACGACCATGAAGAATAAGCCAGTGGTGGGCATCGAGAAGAAACTCTTTAGGAATCCTTTTGAGCAGTTTATCCTCCACTTCTCGAACATTTTTACCCGGTGCTAATCCTGTGCGATTTGAGAGGCGAAAGATATGGGTATCAACAGCCATTGTAGGCTGACGAAAGGCGGTATTGAGGATGACATTCGCTGTTTTTCGACCAACGCCGGGAAGCGCTTCTAAAGCGGCTCGCTCATTAGGAACCTCTCCTTGATATTTCGTTGCTAAAATACCACAAGTTTTATGTAAGTTAGCTGCCTTAGAATTATAGAGACCTAATGTTCGAATATATTCCTTAATCTTCTCTTCACCTAAGTCATACATCGCTTGAGGCGTATTAGCTGCGGCAAAGAGCCCTTTTGTCGCTTTATTAACGCCCACATCGGTAGATTGTGCAGAGAGAAGCACAGCCACTAAAAGCTCAAAGGTGGAGTGGTAGATCAATTCTGTCTTCGGTTCAGGGTTTTCATTCCGTAATATTGTGAAAAACTGGGTGATCTCTTCCCGATTCATGAGGCGCTGATACTCTTTATTCTTACTCATCATTACTCTCTTTTTCTGTTTCAATTCAATTTTTCAGTCGCTATTTAGCGCTCTTCATAACTCTTCTTTGCCAGAGCGATTAGATCAAGCATTTTTGCCTTAGGTGCCGGGTCAGCCAGCTCTTTTTCTTGAGGAGGCTGTGTATCTGTAATATTGGTTCGTGCTGCTTCTCGTGCTTTTTTTGCGCGATACCTTTGACGTGACTTTTCAGCACGCTGTTTCTCCCAAGCGGAGAGTCCTATCGGAGAAGCTGCTAACTGCGGGTCTAGAGGCTCAATCACGATACAGTTGAGGGGGCAGGGGGGAATACAGAGCTCACATCCAGTACACTCTTCGGTGATAATAGTATGCATCAAGCGACGTGCGCCGACAATTGCATCAACGGGACAAGCTAAAATGCACTTCATGCAGCCGATACAGTAGGGCTCTTCTATACGAACAACTTGAGGGGGCTTATAGTGACCTAGCGACTCATTTAAGGGGAGTATTGGGCGTGTTAAGAGCTCACTCAATGCAGCAATAACCCGATCGCCTCCGGGAGGGCAGCGATTAATAGGTGCATCATCACGGACAATAGCCTCCGCATAGGCAAAGCAACCTTGGTATTGGCACTGCTCACATTGGGTTTGTGGTAAAAGGGCATCTACCGCATCGATTAAAAGATCTTGATTCTGTTGCGTTCTCTGTTGCATTCTATCTAGTCTATCTGTTGATCTGTTGATCTATTGATTATTAAGGGTGGGTAAGTCGTATGATTGATCAATCGCTTGATGAGGCGATTGGTGTCTCGGTTCACTATTTTTATCGTGAAATGCTCATGGCATACTCATGACATACTCATGACATACTTATGAGATATTCCATAAGAGCTCGGAGTTCATAATCATAGGAGATTGGTGTCACTTTCGCAATTCTCTTCCATTTTTAATCGGTGATTTGTAAGACGCTTTGCCATTTACTTAAGTGCTATTAAGGCATACTTAAGCAGTTGATGCACTTAATGATTTGTATTCTATTTTTTCTCTCTATCACTTAAATAGGTCGGCTTTTAAGGTAAAGTTGCGTAGAATAGAGAGCATCATTGGGGAGTTGATGGTTATTATTAATATCCCTTAATATCCCTTAATATCCCGATAATATATCTCACCTAGTATATTTTAGAAATATTGATAGAAATCGATAGGAGTCTGCATGCAATTTGACCGGGTTAATCGTCTTATATTTTTTTGGATCGGAGTAATAATAACACTCTACCTCATTCATCGTTTAGCCGCTGTTTTAATCCCTTTCTTAATTGCGTTTGGTTTAGCCTATTTAGGTAATCCTTTAGTGGAAAAGATTCAATCGAAAAGGATTCCAAGAGTCTTAGCGGTCACAATTGTCTTTGCCGGGTTATTACTTCTATTGGTGCTACTTTTAACCGTCGTCATTCCACAGCTTCTTAATCAGATCTTAGCTTTTGTCGATAAAGTGCCAACCTACTATCTCTGGGTGCAAGATAATATCTTTCCCCGGCTAGAGAAATATCTCTCTTTAGAGAGTTTAAAAGAGAATCAGTATGAGGCACGTCAAGCATTGACAAAATCTCTCAACTATCTTGGTGAAATTACCTCAAAAATTGCACCTTCAATTAGCGCTATTATTATGGGGATAGTGGGTTTCCTGGTCAGTCTCTTCTTAATTCCAATGATCACTTTCTATGTGATGCGTGATTGGGTCAGTATTACTGAACGATTTGAGACTTTAATACCTCGGACAATCTTTCCGCAAGCGATGCGCTTTTTTCATGAAGCGAACTTTATGTTGAGTGGTTTTCTACGTGGGCAATTAACTG
Organism: Ignatzschineria sp. PL_is040; assembly: GCF_055813795.1. Classification (NCBI taxonomy): domain Bacteria; kingdom Pseudomonadati; phylum Pseudomonadota; class Gammaproteobacteria; order Cardiobacteriales; family Ignatzschineriaceae; genus Ignatzschineria; species Ignatzschineria sp. PL_is040. The sequence continues at coordinate 144,402 of NZ_JBVPGU010000002.1, read as the reverse complement.
TGATGTTCTGTCTAGCCTGTATCTACGGTATTGGTTTGACTATTGTCGGGGTAGAGTATAGTTTGGTGATCGGCATGATTGCTGGCTTAATCAGCTTTGTCCCCTATTTTGGTGCAACTTCAGGGGTGATTATGGGGTTAACTGTTGCTTGGTTTCAATATGGAACTTTAACCCATCTCTTCTTTGTAGGTATCGTTTTTGCGATTGGGCAATTGATGGAGAGCTTTGTTCTAACGCCCATTTTGATTGGTGATAAACTAGGAATGCACCCAATTGCCGTCGTCTTTGCTTTGATGGCGGGGGGAACGCTTTTTGGATTTACTGGGGTGCTTTTAGCATTGCCCGCATGTGCGGTATTGATGGTTGCACTTCGCTTTCTCTATCACCGATATCTTAAGAGTGAATTTTATAATGGCCCAAAGAGTGAGTCAAAGGTGTCGGAGTAGGTTCTTGCTATTATTGCTATTCTCTCGGAATACTCTTTTTTAAAGATATTTCTTGATACTTTTTTCTTGACGATTATTGCTGATTAATTATTTCTCTTACAATGTTTAGATATAATATTTTGATATTGTTTTATCCTTATTTTTATTGTTGTTTGTTATATTAACATTAAGGATCAAGGAGATAAATTATCTTATATCGATTAAATGATCGGTTAAGAGAAAATTTAAAAACATTGATTTGTCTATTTGTTTATCAATAAATAGATTTAGCATGCAACGTGTTATATGTTGAAACTGTTACTGAAGAGAGCGCCTTATTGATTGAGGCGCTCTTTTATGGGTGATCCCCGGCGTGATTCAGTGATAGAAGTGACAATAGTATAGAAAGTACAAAGTACAAAATATAAAATATAAAAAGAGATCGATTGTTTCGATGGTGGTTTTAAACAGATAATCACCAAATTACTATGAATTATTATCGATCTGAAGAAGAGGTTGAACCACAACCCGAAAGTATTATAAAAGATAAGCGATAAAATAGAACAAAACAGAACGAAAACAGAACGAAAACAGAACCATTACATGAGGAGGAGTTATGTTTCAGGTACTGCGTATTGCAAGTGCATTCGTGGGAATTATTGTCGGGGCGGGATTTGCGTCAGGGCAAGAGATTCTACAATATTTTACAAGTTTCGGTTATATGGGGATTGTCGGTGCTTTTGTTGCCACTGTCCTCTTTGCTTATATGGGAATGATGTTGACCCGTATTGGGAGTATCATGAAAGTCCACTCCCATAGCGAGGCGATCTACTCTTTAAGTGGAAAAACATTAGGCGTTGTGGTCGATGCCATTTTAGTTTTAACGCTTTTTGGTGTCGGTGTTGTAATGGTTGCTGGAGCAGGAAGCTTAGGAACTCAATTTCTGGGGCTTTCTCCCTTTATCGGTAGTTTAGTGATGACTGTTTTGATTGTTGCGACGGTCTTGATGCCGATCCATCGAGTGATCTCACTTATCGGAAGTATTACTCCCTTCTTAATCGTAGCTTTAGTGGTTATTTGTACTTATAGTCTTTTTACTTATAGTCAAGATTTAGATGTTTTAGAGCCCATTGCAACAAGTATCGAGACATCTCTACCTAACTGGTTTGTTTCTGCGATTAACTATGTCTCATTTAATATTGCGGTAGGTGCTGGAATGGCGCTCGTTATGGGCGGAAGTGAGCCGAATGTTAAGATTGCAACATGGGGCGGTTTTTTAGGCGGAATTGGCGTCGGGCTCTTAATTCTCTTAGCCCATTTAGCGATCTTCTTAAAAGTCGATATTGTTGGAAATTACCCATTACCATTATTGAAAATCATCCAAGATATCTCTCCTGTATTAGGTGGGTTTATGGCGGTTGTTCTCTTTGGGATGATCTACAACACCGGCGTTGCAATGTACTACGCTTTTGTGGCGCGTTTTACGACGATGCAGACTAAAAAATCTTATATCTTTGCGATTGTAACAGGTGCCGTTGGATATGTGGCTAGCTTTGTTGGTTTTACCGATCTTATTGCTTACTTCTATCCATTAATTGGCTATTTAGGACTCTTCTTAATTGCGATCTTAATCTATGCACCTTTCAAGTTACGTAAGATGGCGGAGAAGAAGTAGTATCTGTATCATTAGATAAAATGATGATGAGATCATGAAGATGATAAAAGAGAAGGGTAGCTTTTAACAGCTACCCTTTTCTGCTGTGAGGCGAAAATAGCCATAGACATTAATGATAAAAGAGGGGTAAGAATCGAAAGAGGTGTTACGACCTCCTTGCCGGCAGATATTGATTCTGCCATTAGCGATAGAGCGTGCCATCCCATAGGCATACTCTCTCCGAGCACTAATATTGAGTCCACCGCCGATATTTGCCGTTGTTGTTAAGATCAATTTCTGATTGCTCTTTTCGAAGAGAGGATAGTAGTGCAATATTGATTCTTGAGAGGGGGTAAATTGTTGCATGTCATCATAAAAGAGTAACCATCCGGGCCAGCTTCTCTCCTCTTCATCTAGACATTGGTATCCATCACGACTTCCACAGAGTGTAATAGATCGCTCCTCTAAAGAGGCTAAATTTTTAGCCATCTGCAGATCTTGTTTCAGGTGAAACTTTGCAATCTCTAAAGTTAGTGATTCCTCAAGGGAGTGGTAGAGTGGAGAGAGGGAGAAGAAGAGCAGAGCGATGAGAAGAAGAGTAAATAGGAGCTCGATAAGTGTGGCGCCGGACTCGTCGGTTGCGTTGAAGGATGGGCTTTTGCCATTCATAACAGACTCGATATCTTGGTGAAGCGTTACGGAAAAGCGTTACAGAAAAATATTATGGAAAACTTTATCTATAGAAACGTTTGATCGACAGAAAAGATGAGCAGCTCGCTATATTACAACTATATCTAATATAGCGGCTGCCCGGGAGGAGATAGTTGAGTTAGGGAGAGCATTGAGAGTTATGAGCGAGGAGATATCTCTCCCTTGTCTCCTCTGATCCTCTACTTCTCAGTAGTAGAATTTTGTTGTGGGTTATTCGATTGCGGATTATCTGCGACTCTCTCTGTCGGCGCCTTATCTGTAGTTGCGTCACTCGTTGTATTGTCTGTAACATTTGTGGCGCTTGTAACATCACTAATCATCTCATCAATAATGATATTATCGCGATTGGCTTCTAATGTTTTTTCGCCAATACCTTTGACAGCAAGAAGATCTTCCACACGTTTAAAGGGGCCATTCTGCTCACGATATTCAACAATCGCGGTTGCCTTAACGGGCCCTATATTCGTTAAGTTCTCCATAATGGTATCGACATCAGCGCTATTGATATTGATAGGTGCTGAATGGGCAAGTGATAGGAGAAGTGCTGATATGAGCAATGAGATAGAGAACACTACTCGTTTATAAATTGAGGTTACCTTATTCATTATAAAAACTCCTTATTTCAAATGGTTAGGAAGATAAACCTTCTAAAAATAAGCAACTTTAACTGTAGGTAACTCTTTGAATAGATGGGAAACTACTCTGTAGCGAGGGCGATTAAGATATCGCTATAAGCCTCTTCTTGGGTGAGAAGGATCTGCTGTTTTCGCGCTAATTCAAGGAGTGAGAGAAAGGAGATTGTAATGCCATAGCGACCTTCAGCAGGATCGATGAGTTCCGTAAATGCAATCGGTTTTTCCGGCGTTAGACGGGTAATAATCTGATCAATACGATCATTAATAGAGATCTTTTCCGATTTAATCTGATGCTTTTGGTGAAGATCAGCCCTCGCAATAATTTTTTCTAATGCTTTAAGAAGTTGCGAGAGTTCAATTGTGGGTTCTGGTGTTTCCACAACAATATTAGGGGTATCTGGGGAGATGGGAAAAATATCTCGGTAGAAGATCTCTCGCTCTGAAAGTTGGATTGCGACCTCTTTATATTGCGCATAGATCTGTAGACGACGAATAAGCTCTTGACGTGGATCGATCTCTTCTTCGCTCTCATCTACTTCAGGTGTTGGAAGTAGAATGCGAGATTTAATCTCCGCTAACCAGGCAGCCATAACAAGATATTCAGATGCAAGTTCAAAGCGTTCCTCTTCTAGATAATCGATATAGGACATATATTGCGTTGTAATATCGCTAATAGGTATATCGAGGATATCGAAGTTGTTTTTTCGGATAATATGGAGTAGTAGATCGAGCGGACCCTCAAATTGATCGAGCCAAATTTCAAAAGCATCTGGGGGGATAAAGAGATCTACCGGAAGATTGAGTTGTTCTCCTTTAAAGATCGCAATATTGTCATGTTCACTCATATCTATTGAGCATCCTTTATCTCTCTTTTATTGTTGCTATTTATTTTATTATTAACTAAATATTTTATTACTTATCGTGAAAAATCAGGAGTAGTGATGAGCTACTCCTTACATTATTTCTGCCAAAAGGGTTAGATAAAATTTCTCAGACCAACAGCATCTTTTAATTTTAGTAACATCTCTCTTGCCGGGATACGTGCTTTTTCGGCCCCTTTTTGTAGAGTCTCTTCAATAATATGAGGATTTGCCATCAGCTCATAGTAACGTTCTCTTGCTTCTTTGATCTGATCATTGATGAGATTAAAGAGCGCTTTTTTCGCATCCCCCCAACCCATCCCATCAATGAGAGCTGCACGGAAAGCCGCAGTCTCTTCAGCGCTACCAAAGGCTTTGTAGATATCGTATAGATGCGCACTATCAGGATCTTTGGGCTCACCAGGTTCTAGAGAGTTTGTCACAATACGATTGATCGATTTTTGTAGCTTCTTCTCAGGTAAGAAGAGAGGGATTGTATTGTTGTAGGATTTACTCATCTTGCGACCATCAAGACCGGGTAAAATCGCAGTTTCATCATCGATCACTTCTTGTGGCATAACAAAGAACTCAGATTGGTAGATATGGTTGAAGCGCTGTGCAATTTCACGAGCAATCTCAACATGTTGACGCTGATCGCTACCGACAGGAACGAGGTCTGCATTAAATGTTAAGATATCGGCAGCCATTAGAACGGGGTAGGAGAAGAGCCCCATGGTAACTCCACGATCAGGATCATTCTCCTGTGCGATGTTATCATCAACCGCTGCTTTATAGGCGTGAGCACGATTCATTGTCCCTTTTGCCGTAACACAGTTAAGAAGCCAGGTAATTTGCGGAATCTCTTCAATATCTGATTGGCGATAAAAAATTGCTTTATCGGTATCTAGTCCAAGGGCCATCCAGGTAGCGGCAATCTCAAGGCGAGATTGATTGACCAATTCGGGATCTTGGCATTTGATTAAAGAGTGAAGGTCAGCTAGGAAGAAGTAAGCACTATCATGAGTTTTACTCAACTCAATTGCAGGGCGAATTGCGCCGGCATAATTTCCCAAATGGGGGGTTCCTGTTGTACTAATTCCTGTTAAAACTGTCTTCTGTTTCATTTTAATTCCTTTATTGCAAATTAGAATCAGCAATTGGGATCAGAGAAGATCTCTCTATTGCTTTAATAAGGTCTTTTATTAATAAGGTCTGTCAATGATACTCTATTTTCATTCTTAAATAGATAATCTTAAATAGAGTATCTTGAATAGAGTGTCTTGAATAGAGCATCTTAAATGGTGTAGCTAATTATGCGACTAAAATTGCGCTAGTCATATCTCGATATTGAGAAGATCATCCTCAAAACTCAGGCTGAAGTCTCTACTCCCTTATGGTGAGCATTAATTGAGGATTGATCGCTTCAGGATATTCCACCTGGTAGAGATGTAGTCCTTGAGGAGGAACGGTGATACCGCCTTGAGTTCTGTCGAGACTCTCTAATACCCTTTGAGGATAGATTATCTCCTCTTTACCTAAGCCTACTTCGAGCAGGGTGCCTACAATATTTCTCACCATATTGTGGAGAAATGCATTCGCTTTAAGTTCGATCTCCAGCAGAGGGCCTTTCTGTGTAAAGGTAATATGATGTAGATTACGAAAGGGTGTTGTTGCTTGACACTCTGATGAGCGAAAAGCAGAGAAGTCATGCTCTCCAATAAGAGCTTGTGCTGCGCGTTCCATCTTGATGATATCGAGCGGATGGTAACACCAGAGGCTTTGAGTTCTTAGTAGTGGACTGCGATAGGGATGATTGTAGATAAAGTAGCGATAGGTACGGCTAACGGCGCTAAATCGAGCATGAAATTGGGAAGAGACTTCCGTGATATCTCTTACCGCACAATCGGGGGGAAGATTAGAGTTGATACCCAACATCCACGCACGTTTTTCACGAATAGCGTTGCTATCAAAATGAGCAATCTGATTGATTCCATGTACGCCTGCATCTGTTCGTCCGGCACAGACTAGTTTAATCTCTTCATTTGCCACAAAACTGACTGCTTTTTCCAATACCGCTTCTACTGAGCGGACAGGAGGATTGAGCTGTTTTTGCCAGCCTTTAAATTCAGTTCCATCATACTCAATAAGAAGTGCATAGCGATATGGGGCAGTTTGTTCTTCTTGCGCACTTTCTACGCTAACGCTACTGTGACAATGTGATTTCATAAAGTTTCGTAATTTCGTAGATTTTATAATCTTGTAATTTCTAAGATTTTATAGGTTGTTGTGTAAAAGAGGTCTTCTCTAAAAACTACTCTTTTGTCCGCTTTGAGTCGATAATTTTGAGTGAGTTCTCCATTGCAATTCTAAACTCAGGCCCCTTTTTAAGGGCTAAAGTCACTAGAAGGATATCGACAATAGCAAGATCAGCAAGACGAGAGATCATCGGCATATATTCTGAAGTATCCTCTTTTGTTCCAGACTCTAAAACAACGGTAGCATGGTAGCTTAAGGGGGAGTTTTTGGGAGCAAAGGCGATCACTTTCGCACCATTAGAGAGGGCAAGATCAGCAGAATCGATCACATCTTGGCTCTTTCCTGTATGGGAGACAGCGATCAAGACATCTTTAGGCGTTAAGAGACTCGCCGCTAAGCTATGAACATGGTGATCTGTATAGGCAGAGACGGGGATACCGACTCGTAATAGCTTCTGTTGGATATCATTAGCCACAACGCCAGAGACACCGTGACCAATACACATGACCTGATTAGCCTGCTCAAGTAGTCCGATTGCTTGATCGAGATCCTCCTCTTTGAGAAAGTTTTTCATATTGAGAAGTGCAGCGCTCGATTGATCGATCAATTTGATAATAATGCTTGCGGTAGAATCATGGGGGGAGATACTTCCATGCACAAAGGGAACACCGGAGCGTAAGCTCTTAGCAAGAAGCTGTTTAAAGGTATGAAAGCCTTCATAGTTTAAAGCATGACAGAAACGCATAATGGTAGGTTCAGAAACCCCCGCTTTCTCTGCTAATGCACTGATTGAGAGGTCAACCGCTTCATTAGGATGAGCTAAGACCCAATCAGCAACTTTTGCTTCAGATTTCCGAAGATGATGATAGTTATTTTGGATATGAGATAACATGAGCTCCTCACGATTGATAATGGTTAGATAGGATCTGTTTTAATCCGATCAAAGTAGCATAAGGGTGTTTGATGAGATAGGTCGGGACTTGTGTCAAGATCTCATCAATATGACTTCTGTTACAAAACGCTTCTCTAAAAGGGGAATCGAGAAGAAAAGACTCAAAGCGAGGCGCAAAGCCGCCGGCAATATAGATCCCTCCTAATGCACCACTTGTCAGAAGTGTATTGGCCGCAACATTTCCTAACATGGCGCAATAACGGGAGAGGACCGCAATTGCAAAGGGCATCTTTTCCTCTAATGCGGCTGCTAGTAAGCCTTTAGCAGATGAGAAGTCGACCGGCGTTTGTCCATAAATTTTTGCCATCGCCATGATAAGGCGAGGGATACCTCTTTGACATCCTAGAAGATCTTCAATGGTAACAGGGCGATGAAGTGTCTGCTCTACTAATTTAAGGATCGCGATCTCTTCTTGATCTTGTGGCGGGTAGAGCGCTTGTCCCCCTTCTGCAGCAATGGTAAAGCTTCCTGTAGAGGTAGAGATCAGAAGCGCAGAACCAAAGCCGGTACCAGAACCAATCACTGCTTTAGGGTGATTGTTAAAAGGCGAGGCACTCTCTTGTGCGCTATCGATTCTGACGACTTCTCTCTCTGTAAGATGATCAAGTGATGCTGCAAGAGCGGCAAAATCATTGAAAGGCTTCACTTTTAGAGAGAGTCGATCTGCCATCTCTTTGAGGCTAAAGTGCCAATGATTATTACTCAGAGAGATCTGATCCCCTTGAATCGGTGCTGCGATCGCCATCAGTAATTGATGGGGTGCCGGCGGTGTTACATCCCTTAAGTATTGTTCAATTAGTTCAGTAGGGGAGGGAAAATCAGAAGAGAGATATTTACGAATATGGCTGATTGCTCCCTCTGAGTCGATATAGGCGATACGTGTAAACGTTGCGCCCATATCGGTAATCAGTGTTGAAACATCACTCTGCTTCATGATGATTGATCCATGCTCCAAGATATTGTAAAGCTTCGTTGAGTCCTATCTCAGGTTTTGTTGAGGAGAAGAGTTGTACTGTAATAGGCATGGTAAATTCATTTTCAACAACTTTACGAACGTGATGAAGCGCTTTACTCGCCTCATTTTTACTCAATTTATCTGCTTTAGTTAAGAGGATATGGGTGGGTAGCTCTTGATATTCACACCAATGGAGCATCTGTTTATCAAGCTCTGTTAGTGGATGGCGGGAATCCATCAACATAATCAGCGCATCGAGCTGTTTTCGCTCTTCAAAGTAGCCTTGTAATATCTTTTGCCAATGTTCACGCATCGGTAATGGTACTTTGGCATAACCATAGCCGGGAAGGTCTACGAGATAGAGATCATCTAAGACTTCAAAGTAGTTAATTAGTTGTGTTCGCCCAGGGGTTTTACTGGTTCTTGCTAATGTTTTCTGCCCGGTAATCAGATTGAGGGCGCTCGATTTTCCTGCATTTGAGCGACCAGCGAAAGCGATCTCAGCACGGCTATCAGGAAGTTGATTTAAACCATTTGCGCTCGTTTTAAAAGTGGTTTTTCTTAATAAGGAGCGAATATCTTGCGTCATGTAATCTTCCTCTCTGTCCGTGGATTGTGTAACGCAATATTCTACCCTTTATTAGGGGAAAATGCACCTTAGAGAAGAGAGGCGCTCTGCTTGATATTAAGATGTTTTTAGATCGATTTTGTTTTTTATCTCTTCTCTTCTTGTCTCGATTTTCGCCTCTATTTCTACCCCCTATCTCTACCCCTATTTCTTCCTCTATTTCTATCTCTATTTCTATCTCTATTTTTTAGTGATCTATCTGATGATCATTCAAGTTGCTATCTAAATTTTGTGGAAATGATTTATCGGAATGCGTTATCGAAATGATTATTTGAATCTATTCGATATTTAATCCATTCGATATTTTATTGGTCATTTTTGACCTTAAGCTATTTTATTGCAAAACAACATTTGATAACTACACCTCACGCAACTGCATCATACAACTGTATCGCACAACTACATTGCTAAAATGATTGAAGGATAGAGTATGGGAGAGGAGGCTCTTTAGAAAGAGAAGGAGGTCACCTCAAAAGGTCTTTGATCAACTCTTATTAAAGAGAGTTCTCCTTCCCAAACGCAACCAGAATCGATCCCATAGGCCTTATTTTCGAAATGGCGTCCGAGACTTGCCCAATGACCAAAAATAATGAGGTTATCTTCCTGTTTAGGACGTTCAAATTTGAACCAAGGGAGCATCACTTTTTCATCATATTGATCAAGTTTGTTAGCAAAATCGAGACTTAAATCTAAGTTGAGATAACGCATTCTTGTTAGGTAATTGATAATGGCACGAATTCTATCAAATCCTTGGAGTGTTGGAGACCATGCATTAGGTGTGTTGCCAAACATCGATTGAATAAATTGCTGATATCTCTCTTGATCGCTACTTTGTAGATAAGCTTGCGCTTCTTTGCTCAATTTTAATGCCTCTTCAATACTCCAAAATGGAGGAATTCCAGCATGGGCAATTGCGATCTTAAATTGAGGGAGGTAGCGCATAAGGGGTTGATGGCGTAGATATTCGCGAATCTCATCGGCCAGCGGACTTTCGAGCAACTCTTGATAGGTATCACCTCTTTTGAGGCGTGTATAGCCTTCTGCATAGACGAGATAAGAGAGATCATGATTTCCCAATATAGGAAAAATTGAATCTTGATGCGCTAAGAGATACTCCATAACAGCAAGTGATTTAGGGCCTCTATTGATAAGATCTCCTACAAGATAGAGACGATCCTCTTGATGCTTGAAATTGATCTTTGTTAAGAGGGCTTGAAATTCATCAAAGCAGCCATGAATATCGCCCATCACATAGGTTGCCATCTATTACTCCTTTTCAATCATACTTCTTTTCAATCATTTATCGGTATCTTCTTCTCTGATCTTGATTGACGGCTCAATCTATCGAGTGACAATCTATCTAGTGAAGCTGCGCGCCTTCATAAGGGGCATACTCCATTATCTTCAACAATCCTTCTACCTCTGCTTCAAAGGCCCAAGGATAGTGAACAATATCGGAGGGTGAGATCTCTTCGCGATCAACAGTCCGAAGGTAATCAAGGGTGTAAGCTTCATTCTCATTCTCTAAGAGAGAGATGGCAAAGTTGTAGTAGGGAATCGCTTTTTCATACTCTTCAGTAGAGACAAAGAGATAGATCAGATCTAAAATCGCCGGCAAAGAGTAGTAGTGTGGCATAAAGCGATTTTTAGTAATACTGTAGTTGATGTTGCCCAGCGCGCTGCTGTAGTAGTGGAGCGCCTCTTCATGATTTCCAAGTTGAAGGTTGACCCATCCTAACATCGATTGTGTTCTCCCAAGATTGTAGTAATCTGGCGGTGATACAGCTTCATGAGACTCAAGTTTAAAGAGAAGAATCTCTTCTGCTTTTTCGAGTTCTGCAAATTTAAGGTAGAAACTAGCATAATTCTCAAGAGCAAGAATGGTACGAATATCATTGGTGGTAAGATGTTGTAGGTCGAGCGCAAGCGCCGCCTTATAATTTGCATCTGCTTTTTCAAAATCATTTACAGTCTCATAATAGACTGCTAGATTGCGCAGCACTTCAGTATATTGCGGTGTAAAGGTATGATTTTCCAAGATACTTTTTGCTTGAGAGAGAAGATCATAGATCAGTAGTCTTTCTGTTGCCATATCGAAGGTCCAGACAAGCTTTACTAAGATATCGGCGATCTCCATATCATAGCCTGAAAATGTCTTATAGAGATCAAGCGCATGAGTATATTGAAAACGGGCAAGAAAAGGATTCTCTTCAATATCGGCCAATTTCACCAATGCTTTAGCATAGAAGGGGGAGTCTTTCTTTTTAGCTCCTAACTTGATCGCTTGCAGATAGTATTGACGCGCTTTGTCATTATCACTTGTTAAGAGAAAGTAATCACCGGTAATAATCAGTTGTTCAATCTGCTTTTCAAGAGACAAGTTATTAAAGTCAGCGATAAGTGCTTCCTCTTCTAAAATCTCTAATGGATCTGGAAGATAAGGGTAGATCAGAGGTTCTGATTCTATCTCCTCATCAAGATCGGCACCATAAGTATGAATATTGTCGTAATATTCTTCTAAAAACTCAGTTGTCAGTTCACCTGTGATCTCCTCGGTAAATTCAATACCTTCCGCCTCTTCCTCAAGCGGATCTTCGAGAAGATCTTCTGTATTATCGTCTTCTCTCTCTTCACTGATCTCCTCTTCGATAAGATCTTCCTCTTCAAGAAGACTCAAAGAGTGATCGATACGATCGGCAATGCGAATCATGGAGAGATCATTTTGATGGAGATGTTCTTCATAAGGGCGAGCGATAGGCTCCTCTACAATTTCACTTTTTCTATGGGGAAAAAGGGTGAAGAGGAGATAATCCTCAATGGCACTATCATGACGAATAGCACCTTTCTGTTCAGTCTCATATTGATCGATAATAGAGGTGATCTCATCGTGAAGCTCTGCCGGCGGTGCGGTTGGGATTATTTCGATCTGTGCCTCTATCAATTCCTCTTGTGGTGCTGCCATCAATTTTTGGTAGAGCACCGACTTTGCTGCACCAATTAGAAGAGGATAGCCATTTTTAGGATAGGAGGAGATCTTTTTATAAGAATTGATCACCGCAGAGAGTACTGCGGGAGATTGGAGCTCTTTTGCTTGAATCGCTCTTGCAAGCGAGGTGAGAATCATTGTGATAAGAATCAAGCTTACTATGAGAAGATAGCAACGAAAAAGAGAGAACATAGTGATCACTCGTTGTAATAGAAATCTATTCATTCAAGTCTCGATAGTAGCTAGTAAGAGGGCTCTGTAAATGGGTGAGCATTTTATATGCTAGATGAGCTAGTATACTACAGATTTTTAGCGCAATAAAATAGCGAAATAACCGATTGATTATCAAGGTCATGATCCGCTATTGCGCTCTTTTAAATATTGAGTTAGCAGATCTGCTATCGGTTTTGGTTTAGGGAGAAGAAGCAGTTCATCACGAGGAATAAGGGAGAGGTTTTGGGGTAATGTCTTCTCTAGCTCGGGGCATAGTTCGATGAGAGAGGAGAGAGGCGCTCTAAAGATTGAAGCTTCCAATGTATAGTGGGTAAATTGATGTCGAAATTGGGTGAAACTCTCGCGATTTTTGATCGATTCAAGAGTGATATTGGCTAAGATCGGGCTATTTTTACTGCGAGAATTACGCCCTTCAATGATGAGCTCTGGCAGTGAGTAGAGGCCACCCCAGATCCCTTTCTCTGGTCTCTTTTCTAATAAGAGATAATTTTGCTCCTCAAAAATCAGCATGGCTACCGATTCTACCGGCATACTCTTTTTGAGTGCTTTTGCCGGGATCTCTAATACCTTCTCATGTTGAAAAGCACTACACGCCTCTTGCATAAAACAGCGCTCACAGTTCGGCTTAAGCTTACAGAGCGTTGCGCCAAAATCCATAATCGCTTGAGTGTAATCAGCTGGGTTTTGTCGGCAGAGAAAGAGATTGCTGATCGGTATAAGGCGTTTATCGAGCTCTTTGCGTGGTGCAGTCATGCCGACAATGCGAGAAAGAACGCGCCTGACATTTCCATCTAAAATGGCATAGGGGAGATTAAATCCTTGCGCTAGAATGGCATTTGCGGTTGTATCGCCAATCCCTTTGAGAGAGCGAATAGCATCAAAATCAGGGGGAATAACACCTTGAAATTGAGAGACAAGTTGTCGGCTTGCGGCATGGAGATTGCGGGCGCGAGTATAGTAGCCCAATCCTTGCCACAATTTGAGAACTTGATCTTCAGAGGCTTCAGCTAATGCTTCTGGCGTCGGAAAGGCGGCCATAAATCTTTCAAAATAGGGCAAAACAGTGATCACTTGTGTCTGCTGCAACATAATCTCAGAGATCCAGATGCGGTAGAGATTGATCTTTTCACTCAGATGGGGTTGAGGCTTCCAGGGGAGATCGTGGCGACCTTCACGTTCGAACCACTCAAGGAGATAGGTTTGAAAGCGAGACACTTTCTCTTCGGTGATGGGATCGAGTAAGGTGTTATCTTGAATAAGAGTTTTAATATCTGTCATTTCGCTACTATTTTCTAGAAATGGTACTAGGAATTGAATGGTGCTAGGCGTGGTGAAGAGTCTATTTTGAGTAAGTTTTCAACGATCTTCAAAGAGAAGTGAAAAGCGGGAGATTATCTCTCCCGCCAATCAATTTTGATGCTAAGTTTTGATGCTAAGTTTTGATGTTATAAATAGATTGATTATCTATTATTTATCAATCACTTAACAGCTAGGGGCTGATTTAAAGATCAACCTCAATCTCTTCGCTCTTCTCATCTTTAGGGTGAGGGAGAATAGCATTAAGAACAATGGCTAAAACAGAGGCTAAACCGACGCCGGCAAAGGGGAAACTGCCGATCTCAATAGTGTATCCGCCCACACCCGTAATTAATGTCGTACTGATAATGACTAAGTTACGGGGGATAGTGATATCAACTTTTGCATCGATAAGCGCTTTAAGACCAAGACTTGCGATTGTTCCAAAGAGAAGAATCATAATGCCACCCATAACAGGGAGCGGGATCGAGTTTAAAAAGGCATTAAATTTACCAAAGAAGGCCATGAAGATTGCGAAGATCGCGGCATAGGTCATAATCAATGGGTTATCATTTTTAGTTAACATTACCGCGCCCGTTACCTCACCATAAGTAGTCACTGGCGGGCCACCAATTAAGCCGGCAACACAGACACCTAAACCATCTCCTGCGAGCGTCTTATCTAACCCCGGGTTAGAAGCATAATCTTTACCTGTTACTTTACCGATCGCCATAATACCGCCGATATGTTCAATCGCCGGCGCAATAGCGACAGGAAGCATAAAGAGTGCAGCCATCCAGTTAATCTCAGGTGAAACAAATTGAGGAACTTTAAACCAAGGTGCTTCAACAACCTTTTCAAATTCAACTAATCCTAGTGTAGCCGCAACCGAATAACCAACAGCAATACCGATCAAAATAGGGACTAGTCTTAAGAAGCGTTTACCAAAAATTGTCACCAATACTGTCACAGCGAAGGTAATGGTTGAGACAATGATGGAGAGTTTGTAGTCAATCACTTGCTCACCATTCGATTTCCCCATTGCCATTTGTGTCGCAACGGCAGCTACGGAGAGCCCAATCACGATAATGACAGGACCGATCACAACCGGCGGAATCAATTTATGGACGCTATCGATTCCTTTTATGCGAATGGCAAAAGCGAAGACAAAATACATAAAGCCTGCGGCGAAGAGGCCAAAGAAGGTTGCTCCCGGTCCCCAAGTAGTCATCGAGAAGATGATCGGGGCGATAAAAGCAAAAGAGGAGCCGAGGAAGATCGGAACCTTCCAGCCCGTGACGATCTGAAAGAGAATGGTGCCAATGCCGGCACCGAGAAGCGCCATAGAAGGGTTAAGTCCTGTTAAAAGGGGGACGAGCACCATTGCACCGAAGGCTACAAAGAGGATTTGTAGACCTGCAACGGCGTTATGAAGAGCCTGCATAGAGTTGTTACCTCGTTAAGAATAGATATTAAAGGGATGATAGGGCGCATCGGGGGATGCATCAATAGAAAATTGTTTTTTTGATTATAGCAGGTTATTGCATGAGATCATCTTTGAGATCTATTTAGGCCAAGGTGGTTTCGAATCATTTTTTCCAAAGTGTAGATTATTGATCTAGATAGGAGGATAAAATTTATACAATTCTGTACATCTCTAAAAGTTGTAGATGTGATCATTATTTGAGATACTTCTCTTTCTCTTGGGGGTTGATCTAACTTGATTAATTATCAGTTGTCCAATTGAGATAAGATTCTTTGAGCTCTTAGTTATGTAAACTACTGGCTAGAACTCTGTACAAAAGTCTCTATAGAGCCTATAGGTTTATATCAAAGAGAAGGTCAATGATTCTGTAAACTTCAATGACATATTTAATTCTTAAGATTTAATTCTTAAGGTTTAAATCTTGAGAATTAAGACTTAACTTAAGTTGTAATTTGTAATTTGTAATTTTTAAATTGTAAATCAAAAGCTTAAGTTACAAGGTTAAATTATAAGTTTAAGTTATAAGTTTAAGTTATAAACTTAAACGACTATATCAATCATTATATTAGGGAGGAGAAATAGGAATGAATAGATATCGATTGGTGATGTCTTGCCCCGATGGTGTTGGAATTGTCTCGGCTGTGAGCGGCTTTTTAGCGGAGAATGGCGGCTGGATTATGGAAGCGAATCACCATTCAGATCTGGAAACAGGTATGTTCTTTATGCGGCATGTGATTAAAGCGGAGAGCCTGCCTTTTGGAGTTGAGGAGTTTGAGCGACGCTTCACCCCTATTGCAGAGAAATTTCAGCTCAACTGGCGTATTGTTGATACTTCTAAGCGCCATAAAGTGATGCTGATGGCAAGTAAAGAAGCACACTGTTTAGTCGATATCTTATCGCGTTGGCATGCCGACGAACTCGATTGCGAAATTGTGGGGGTGATCTCTAACCATAATGATCTAGCGAGCTTAGTGGAGTGGTATGGAATCCCTTATCATTATGTACCGGTCGACCCGCAGAATAAGGAACCAAGTTTTGCTAAGGTTAATCAATTGATTGAAGATTCGGAAGCAGATACGATTGTTTTAGCACGTTATATGCAGATTATTCCACCGGAATTATGTCAGAAGTATCAACATCGAATTATCAATATTCATCACAGTTTTCTCCCCTCTTTTATCGGGGCTAAGCCATATCATCAAGCGGCCAAAAGGGGCGTGAAATTGATCGGTGCAACATGCCACTATGTGACTGAAGATCTCGATGCCGGCCCCATTATTGAGCAAGATGTGATCCGCGTTTCACATGAAGATAGTGTCAAAGATATGGTGCGTTTAGGAAAGGATATAGAGAAGGTCGTCCTTGCTCGAGGTTTGCGCTACCATCTTGAAGATCGTGTTATTGTTCAAGGTAATACGACAGTTATTTTTTAATGAAAAGGAGGGATTCTTCCCCTCCTTCTCTCTATGCACTATTCTACAATGGCACTATTCCACAATGTTTTTAGTAGAGAATTCTATCTCCCCAAAATCGATCATGGCATTGAAGAGTCTAATTTTACTAAATTTTTTTAACTCTTCGCGATGAATTTGCCGAGGTATTAAGATGCCGTGATGCAGAAGCGCCGCTCTTTTAGTGCCCTCAAGAAGCGGAGATGCCGGCGTATACCAATGCTCTCCTTCGAGGAGCGCTATATTGGCAATTGAAGTATCGGTTAGAAAGCCATCGCGAGTCATTAAAATATCATCACAACGTTTCTTCTGTTGAAAGAGTGTATTAATAACGGGACGCTTCTCATATTTATAGCGGTAGTCGAGCGCTGTTTCAATCAGTTTAAGTGAATTGACAGGTCGCATCTCATAGGGGAGAAACTCAATTGTTGAGATCTCCTCTTCATAGATTACCCGTACGCGATAGAGTCCTTTTTTAGGAATATTATCGAGTCGCATCAATGCTTGAGGTAGTGAGAGAGGGGGCGCATCGGGATAGAAATGTTCCCGTGTTCTATCTATTCTCTTTTGATGATAGGAGAGGGCAAAAAAGTAACCATCTTCCAACTTAATTGTCTCAAGAAATGGGGAGGTAGATTTTTTCGATAAGCTCATGGTATTCATTCTCTACATTGCTCATAGCGGTAATGCCACCACCACTTTTAAAGGTGTAGTGGTAGAGGGGGGAAACTGTCTGATCCGATATATTATCAGCCATATCATCAGCCACATCATCAATCGCATTATTAATCATATCGTCAGTTGCATCGTTGTTCTGGCGAGACTGCTCCTCAAGATAGCGAATGAGAACGGTGCTATCAAGATTTTCTCCATCAAAAATAGCGGCGACACCAGAGTAGAAATGGCGTGAATATGACTCGATTTGAGTCAGGATTTCGGTCGCTTTATCACGAGGAGATCCTGTGATGGAGCCTGCCGGTAGAAGTTGGTAGAAGAGATCTCCAAGTGATTCTCTATAATTTTTGGGGAGATCTCCTTCAATCATAGAGCTACTTTGAAGAATCTCTCCATCACCCCGAGAGATACGATCAATGTAACGAAAGCGGGTAATGCGAGCATTATTAGCGACGAGAGAGATATCTCTAATAGCCTCTTGTGCAACAGTTTCATGTTCATCAATCTCTTTGGGATCTTCCATCAATCTCTCTAATGCATTAGGAATCGCGGCATTGATTGTGCCTTTCATCGGATAGGTGGCGATGACATTATCCTCAATTGTAATAAAAGTCTCTGGTGAAAAGGAGCAAAACTCTCCTTTTAGCCAGAGTCGATATTTCGCTTGAGTACGTTGAAAGATCTCAGGAAGAGTGAGATTACACTTCACCAAGGTTGGAAAAGTAAGGTTGGCGAGGGAGATCTCCCCATTTTTGAGCGCCATCATTAATTGTGTAAAAGAGGATTGATAGCGAGCAAAGGGGATCGGTTCTGGTTGCCAAATTACCGGCATACTCTCATCTAGAAATGCTTTTTTGGAAGCAGGAGAGCGCCTCTCTTCAGCTCTTTTATGATCGACCCACTCTGTAAACTTCTCAATGTTATTCTGTTTGCCATTAAAGTCGAAAGCGATCTCAGAGGGATCGATTTCGGAGAGAGGCAAAACAATATTTGTTTGAGTATCAAAACTCGCAATGAGAAGAAAGGGTCTCTTTTCAGAGGCGAGTTGATTGATGGTTTTGATGGCAGTTGGTCGATCTAGAAAATTCATAAATAGGTGACCTTAAGGATGATTGATGAAAATTAAAGGTAATATCGAAGGCTGATAAGGCTGATAAAGTTGATAAAGCTTGTTAACTCATTTTAATGAGGATGATTTTTATCGTTTTTCCGGATTCCTAATTTCAAAGTAGCTAATTGCGAGTAGAGAGCTCACCATAATCAGTGCGCCTAACCAAAATTGTAGTGTGACAGCCCAACCAAAGATGATAAACCCTAAAAAGGTATTGAGTGGCAATTTAAAGTAATCGAAAGGCTGAATAAAGATCACATCGGCATGAGAATAAGCCTTTGCGACACTATATTGGGCAATCGCTGTTAGAAAACCTAAGAGTAGCAGTGCAAGTAGAAGCTCCCTATCAGGAACGAAGAGCTGATCTGGAAGGTGGCTAAAATTGTCAGTTAATGCGATAAAAAGATTGATCGGCACCATTAAGATATAGAGATAGCTCACCATTGTTAGGGGGTGATCTTTATCGGAGAGATGCTTCATCAAGAGCGCATGCAGTGCCCAAAAGAGTGCCGCAAGTAGGGGGTAGATAGCAGCACTATTAAAGTTTTGTTGATTGGGGGCCAAAATAATAATGGCACCCATAAATCCTAAAATTGTGGCGATAACGCGTGGTGCTGTTAATCGTTCTCGTAAAAAGAGAAAAGCGCCGAGGCTTGCGAAGAGAGGGGAGGTCATTAGGAGCGCGACGCCCTCACCGATTGGAAATTGAATCGCAAGAGCATAGACCCAAAATTGAATTCCGATGACTGCCACTAAAATACGCCAAAAATGGGTCATAAAGTGTTGTGTATAGAGAATTCTCTTCAATCCTAATCGCAGAATAAAGGGGGCCATAAAGAGAAGGGCAAAGAGGTATTGGTAGAAGGCTATCCAGCTAGAGGTGATACGGTAATGCTCAGTTATTAGAGGCGTAATCACATTGATGCCGGCAAAGGCGATCCCTGCTAGTAGCATCCATATCGCGCCATGCAGTGAATACTCTTTACTCTCAGTATAACGTTTTAGCAGATATTGAAATCGATTCATAGAGAAGGCTTTAGGGGCTGGCTTAGAGAAAGTTTTAGAGAAAGCTTTAGATAATATCGCGGAGAGATAAGGTCATGAACGGAAAAGATCTTCCAAAGGAAGATCTTTTGCTGTTTCAAAAAGGGTTTAATTTAGAGAAGATCTTTATAGCCAAGGGCATTGAGTGCCTTCTCATCATCTGACCAGCCCTCTCTCACCTTAACAAAGGCGCGTAGAAAGACTTTTGCATCAAAGAGACGCTCTAGGTCGATTCTCGCTTGTGTACTCGCTTCTTTCAATGTTGCGCCCCCTTTACCGATCACAATTCCTTTTTGACTCTCTCTTTCTACAGAGATAGCGGCAAGAATGCGGTAGAGGTTTCCTTCAATCTTAAACTCCTCAATCTCAACCGCGATTGTGTAGGGGAGCTCTTGGTTGAGCCTACGTGTTAACTTCTCTCTTAAAACTTCCGCAGCTAAGAAAGCACTTGAGACGGTTGTAATCTCATCTTCACTATAAGGGAAAGGCTGTTCAGGAAGATATTTTTTAATTACATCGAGAAGAACATCGGCAGATTTTTTCTGCTTAGCGCTCAGTGGCACAATATCTGAGAAGGGAAAACGTTCGCTCATCTCAGCAATAAAAGGGAAGAGCTCCTCTCTATTTTGTAGCTTATCGATCTTATTGATGACAAGAATAACAGGGGTTTCAATCCCTTTTAGCTTACTCAATACCTTTTCATCATCTTTATTAAAGCGTAGCGCTTCTACAATAAAGATAATGACGTCACCGGTTGTAATGGTGCTCATTGCAGTTCTGTTGAGCTGTTTATTGAGCGCTGATTGCATATTAGTATGAATGCCGGGAGTATCTAAGAAGATAATTTGTGTCTCTTCATCGGTATAGATCCCGGTAATTGCATGACGGGTTGTCTGTGGTTTATTGGAGGTAATACTAATTTTTTGCCCCAAAATACCATTCATTAAGGTCGATTTTCCTACATTAGGGCGGCCAACAATGGATGCAAATCCTGCTTTTGTCATCTTAAATTTTCTCCAACATTAATTCTGCTGCGCGTTGTTCCGCACGTTTTTTGGTTGTCCCTTCTGCGATTGTTTTATGATTTTCAAAGGTGCAGAGGACCTTAAAGACCTTCTCATGGTCACGACCTGATATATCGATTACTTCATAGATGGGGATCTCTCTATTGAGCGCTTGAAGTTTCTCTTGTAGACGACTTTTAGGGCTCTTAAAAATTTCACCTAGATCCTTCTTCGCTTTCTCAGTGATTGATTGGAAGTAGGGCTCATAGAGCGTAAGAATGACAAGACGAGTTGTCTCAAAGTCTGAGTCGAGAAAGAGTGCGCCAAAGAGTGCTTCTAGGCAGTCCGAGAGCGTGCTAGGTCTAAATTCTCCTTCATTGTTCTTCTCGCCTAAGCTCAAAATTAAAAACTTATTGAGCTCTAGCCTGAGTGCGATCTCCGCTAAAGTATCCTCTTTAACAAGGTGTGCGCGTAATTGGCTTAGCTCTCCTTCATTAGCATCAGGCAGCTTATGGTAGAGTGCTTCTGCAATAATGAAGTTGAGACAACCATCTCCTAGATACTCGAGGCGCTCATTATTATTTTGTGAATAGGAACG
Source organism: Ignatzschineria sp. PL_is040 (assembly GCF_055813795.1). NCBI lineage: Bacteria > Pseudomonadati > Pseudomonadota > Gammaproteobacteria > Cardiobacteriales > Ignatzschineriaceae > Ignatzschineria > Ignatzschineria sp. PL_is040. The sequence continues at coordinate 123,441 of NZ_JBVPGU010000002.1, read as the reverse complement.
GTGAACAAACGCACGTTTTAAGAGGCGTTTATCCATGAAGGTATAATTTAGTTTCTGCTCAAGTTGGTGCATATTAGTCTATTGTTGTAAAGATATGATCACAATCCTTAAAAGAGGTGACACAGTTATAATTCATCCAGATAAAGCGTGCTTTACCCAATATTTTTTGATCATCCACGAGCTCCCAGAAGCGACCATCGTAACTGTTGTCGCGATTGTCCCCCATCATTAGAAACTTCCCTTCTGGGATTGTGAGAGGAAACTTATGATAGAGCCCAACACCGCGATCTGCAGGTGTAATGACCTTTGAGGTCTGAATGATCTGCTCTTTGTAGACACCTGATCCCGGCTCACCAATAGGGAAGCGTTCAAGCACGAAAAGATCATCCTCTTCCGGCTCTCTAGCAGGGCCTACAACCTGATACTCTAATGGTTCGCCATTGATGGTAAATTGCTTATTCTTATAATCGACAACATCGCCGGGAACAGCAACGACGCGCTTGATGTAGTTTACCTTCTCATCTTTGGGGAATTTAAAGATAGCAACGTCACCTCTCTCAATTCCTTCACCCGGTTTTGAGAAGAGTCGCGTATTGAGGATCGGAAGGCGAACACCATAAGACCACTTATCCGCAACAATCATATCGCCGGCATAGAGTGTGGGTTGCATCGACCCTGATGGAATAACGTAAGGCTCAATAATAAAGGAGCGAAGGACCCCTACAAAGAGGACAACGGGAAAGAGAAATTTCGCCCAATCAACAATTTTAGGCTCCTTTTTCCCCAATTTGCGTCGTTTCTTATAGTAGAGTGCATCGAGTAACCAGATCAAACCTGTCACTGGAATTGCTAAAATGATCAGGATTGAGAGGTAGTGGGTAAAATCTGCAAATAGTGACATAATTATCTACTCTTCATTAACTTTGAGGACGGCAAGGAAGGCTTCTTGTGGAATCTCCACGCTACCGACCTGTTTCATCCGTTTTTTCCCTTCTTTCTGTTTCTCAAGAAGTTTACGTTTACGGCTTACATCTCCTCCATAACATTTTGCTGTAACATCTTTACGGAGGGCTCGAACGTTGGTTCTTGCGATAATATTTGCACCGATAGCGGCTTGAATTGCGATCTCAAACTGCTGTCTTGGAATCAATTCGCGCATCTTTTCAACCAGTTTACGGCCTTGATATTGTGCATTATCTTTATGGGTAATCAATGAGAGCGCATCAACACGATCGCCATTAATTAAGACATCAACCTTCACAAGATCAGATGCCTCAAAGCGGAGGAACTTATAATCGAATGAAGCATAACCGCGAGAGACCGATTTGAGGCGGTCGAAGAAATCTAATACTACTTCACTCATTGGAATCTCATAGCGAAGTTGCACTTGATTTCCGGCATAAACCATATCGACTTGGACGCCTCGCTTCTCGATACAGAGCTTCATAATATTGCCGATATAATCTTGAGGAGTGAGGATGTTTGCTTCAATAATGGGCTCTCTGATCTCTTTAATCTGTGTTGTTTTCGGTAATCCATCGGGATTATCAACATAGATCACTTCACCATCATTCTTCTCAACTTCATAGATAACAGTCGGCGCTGTTGTGATGAGATCGAGGTTATATTCACGCTCGAGACGCTCTTGGATAATCTCCATATGGAGCATGCCGAGGAAACCACAGCGGAAGCCAAAACCTAATGCTTGAGAGGTTTCAGGTTCAAAATGTAATGAGGCATCATTAAGACGTAATTTTTTGAGCGCTTCACGGAGATCTTCATACTCTTCTGATTCAACAGGGAAGAGACCGGCAAAGACTCGGGGCTGAACCATCTCAAATCCCGGCACTGCCTCTTTAGCCGGGTTTCTTTCGAGCGTAATAGTATCTCCTACAGGAGCTCCATCGATATCTTTAATACCGGCGATAACAAAGCCTACCTCCCCTGCGGAGAGCTGCTCTTTATCAACGCGGTTAGGAGTAAAGACCCCAACATGTGTCACCTCATGAGACTCTTTTGTACTCATGATTTTGATCTTGTCATTTTTGCGAAGTACACCATCGAAGATTCTGACTAGCGAGACAACGCCGACATATTGGTCATACCAAGAGTCGATAATCAACGCTTTAAGAGGAGCATCCACATCGCCAACCGGTGGGGGAATGCGTTTAATCATATCTTCTAAGACATCTTTGACCCCAATGCCTGATTTTGCTGAACAGCGAACGGCATCGAGTGCTTCGATCGCAATAATATCTTCGATCTCCATCGCCACACGATCAGGATCTGCTGCCGGGAGGTCGATCTTATTCAAAACGGGGATTACGGCTAAACCTTGATCAATCGCGGTATAGCAGTTGGCAACAGATTGTGCTTCTACGCCTTGAGCGGCATCGACGACTAAGAGCGCTCCTTCACATGCAAAGAGTGAGCGGGAGACCTCATAGGAGAAGTCCACATGTCCGGGAGTATCGATAAAATTGAGATGATATACTTCACCATCATCTGCTTTATAGTCGAGAGAAACACAGTGAGCTTTAATCGTGATACCCCGTTCTTTCTCAAGATCCATAGAGTCTAAGACCCGATCTTGCATCTCGCGTTCAGTAAGACCTTCACAAATACGGATAAACTGGTCAGCTAAAGAGGATTTGCCATGGTCAATATGGGCAATGATTGAAAAGTTTCTAATGTTCTTCATCGATTCTATCTATATAAAAAGGTGAATTGTATATACTTCAAAGGAGTTCTATCTTAGCAAATAAAGCATTAGGGGATATATTTAATATTTTTTGATGAGTTTAATGATAGTTGAGTCCTATTTTTGAACCCTATTTCGTAATAGGTCCATTTTTCTTACTGTTTCTGTTGTCGAACAACAGCGGTTAATCTGCCGATTATACCGAAAACTCCTTTGTTGTAATAGCGCTATCGATCTTTGCGTTTTTAATATCAGGGGAGGAGATCCCTTGAAGTCGATTATAAGTAGGTCAAGGTGGGTCATGATAGGTTATGGTAGATCCCAGTGGGGCAATGTAGATCAAACTAGATCTAGAATTAAAGCAAATTAAATTAAAGAAAAATTAAAGAAAATTAAAGTTGATCGAATAAAGAGGATGATATTAAAGCGCATAAAGCAGAAGGAGGGCTACCTTGAAACTTCGATTATTGTTATGATGGAACGATTGAGGTTTTTGAAAATAGAGCCCTATTTAAGAATGCTTAGATCTTAGATAGCGCTTAAATATTTATATTTAAATATTGAATTTAAACATCGAATTTAAACATCAACATAAGTATAAGAGAGGATTAATGACTCAGCAGACATTTACTAAGGTGAAAGAGACTTTCATCCCATCCCTAAACATTACGCTTCAAGAGTATGAGCATAATGTTACAAAAGCAAAGCATATCCACTTAGCAAATGATGATAGCAATAATGTATTTTTGGTCGGCTTTTTGACAGTACCGGAAGATTCGACAGGTGTTGCACATATTTTAGAGCATACCGCTCTTTGTGGTTCCGAAAACTATCCTGTTCGAGACCCATTTTTTATGATGATTCGCCGTTCTCTTAATACCTTTATGAACGCTTTTACCTCATCAGATTGGACCGCTTATCCCTTTGCGAGCCAAAATAAGAAGGATTTTTATAATCTTCTCGATGTCTATCTAGACGCTGCCTTTTTTCCACAATTGGAGTATCTCGACTTTTTACAAGAAGGGCATCGATTTGAATTTAGTGAGATCGATAATCCTGAGAGCGAGTTGGTCTACAAAGGTGTAGTCTTCAATGAGATGAAAGGGGCGATGAGTTCGATTGGCTCTATCCTCTATCAAGAATTGACAAAAGCGCTCTTCCCAACAACGACTTATCACAATAACTCTGGGGGGGATCCTGAAGATATTCCTAATCTTACCCATGAGGCGCTCGTCAATTTCCATAAGAAACATTACCATCCTTCCAACAGCGTCTTTATGACCTATGGAAATATGGATCCTTTAGAGCATCAAGCCGTCTTTGAAGCGAAGGTCTTGTCAAAGTTTGATTATCAAGATTTCGACTTTAGTGTCAAAGATGAGAAACGTTATACTGAACCGCAGAAATTTACAGCAACTTATCCATTGCCGGCGGATGAACCCTTAGAGAAACAGAGTCATGTGATCAATTCTTGGTTACTCAATCCCATTATGGATGCCGATGAATTGATGCGCGCTAGAATTTTAAGCAGTGTTTTAGTGGATAATGCGAGTTCACCGCTCCGTTTAGCGTTAGAGACTTCAGATCTTGGCACTGCTCCCTCCATCTTTTGTGGTTTAGAGGAGGGAACTCGCGAAGCATTCTTCTCCTGTGGTTTAGAGGGGGCTAATGGCGATGAGAGTGAAAAGATCAACCAACTGATTGTTGATACCTTAATTCAGGTGCGCGATGAAGGTGTTCCCCAGGAGAGTATTGAAGCGGCACTTCATCAATTAGAGTTAGCATCTCGAGAGATCTCTGGTGATCGTTACCCTTATGGATTACGCCTGATTGTAGATATCTTAACGCCGGTTCTTCATGGCGGAGAGGCATATGATGCCCTCTCCTTTGATGAATCACTGAAGAAGATGCGTGAAGAGATTCAAGATCGTAACTTTATCCCTAACTTAATCGATCGATTGCTACTCAATAACCCTCATCGTGTGATGTTAACGGTTCATCCGAGTCATACTTTAGCTGATGAGCGTGTGGCAAAAGAGAAGGCGAGATTAACAGAAATTCAGAGCAACTTAACCGAAGCAGATAAAGAGAAGATTATCCGTGAAGCAAAAGCGCTACAGGCGCGTCAATCACAGATCGATGATGATTCGATTTTACCGATGGTTACACGAGAAGATATTCCTAAAAAATTGACCTTCCCAGAGCTCAATTATCAAGAAGGGATTGTCTTAGGATCGCCCACAACAAATGGAATGACTTATCAATCAATCGTTGTCGATCTTCCGGCATTAACAGAAGAAGAGATGGTTATTTTGCCATTTTTAGATGCCTTTATTACAGAGATGGGCGCAGGCTCTCATTCATATCTTGAGCAGCAAGCACGAATTTCGGCAGTCACCGGTGGCGTGAGTGCAAGAACGATGTATCAACCTTATGACGGCGATATTCGAGGTTACTGGGTTCTTTCTGGTAAAGCACTCTTAGATAATAGTGATGCATTAGCTTCATTATTAAGAGATATCTTCTTCGATGCTCGCTTTGATGAAGTAAAGCGTATGCAGGAGATTATGGCGCAGATCAAAGTAGGACGTGAGCAGGGTATTGTTAGTAATGGTCATAGTTATGCGATGGGAGTTGCGAGTCAAAATATTTCGCTTATCTCTCAATTAGAGCAGCGTCTATCGGGAATGCAGTCGATTAAAGATTTCCGTGAAATTGAGAAGCGAATGAAGGATGATACAGAGTGTAGAGCTTTCGGTGAGAAGCTTGCAGCGCTCTTAACAAAGTTACAAAAGAGTCCTTATGAGATCATTGTTTTAAATGACTCAGAACAGATCGAGAAAATTGGGCAAGATTTTGCTGCGGTAATGGCTCACAATGTCACGGAAGATGTAACTCGTTTCAGTGCTCCATTTGCTGAGCACTCTGAAGAGAAAGTTCATCTTGGTTGGGCGATCAATGCACCCGTTTTCTACTGCGCTAAGAGCTATAAAACAGTCACTCGTGATCATCAGGATTCTCCTGTTTTTCAGGTATTAACCGGATTTTTGCGTAACGGTTATCTGCATCGAGCGATTCGCGAGCAGGGGGGTGCTTATGGGGGAGGTGCAAACTATAATGCCTCATCAGGCGCGTTTAACTTCTTTAGTTATCGTGATCCTCGTCTTGAGGAGACATTAGCTGACTTTGATGCCTCTATCGTTTGGTTATTAGAGAATGAGCATGATGAACAGCAACTTGAAGAGGCTATTTTAGGCGTTATTAGTGCAATTGATCGTCCTAAAGCACCGGCAAGTGAGTATGGAGATCGTTACTTTATGGCAAAATATGATCGTACTCCGGAGGATCTAGAGCAGTATCGTGCAGCGGTACTCAATGTGACAATTGATGATCTTAAGCGTGTTGCCCGAGAGTATCTCGCAAATCCCGATACCCATACCGCAGTATTAGGACCTAAAACGGCTTTAGAGTCTGCTGGGTTTGAGGTCAAACAACTTTAATAGAGGCTTGAAGGTTGAGAGCTGTTAAGTCATTTTCATCTACAATTCAACTGACTTTCAACTCATCTTAGGCAGATTTTAAAGATTTCTTTAAAAGATTTTTAAATAGTATAAAGAGTAGAAGGCACCTCGGAAGGACGCTGACCTATCGGTTAGTGGTGATACTCCGAGGTGTTTTTTTGTCTCTTTTTTGATGATTGCCTCTACCCATCTCTCGCTACATCTCTATCTATTTCGACCATATTTACATCTATCTAATTGATATCGTAAGCTTACCGTCAAGTGCACAGTTCATAACTAGAGATTTTTCGGTTAATTGTTGGTAATGCGATTTCAGGGGCTTTTTTAGCCCATGGTCTACAATCGAATCGTCTTATCGCGTTAGATGATAAAAAGATTAATGTGCAAGCAATGTCGAAAGAGTCTGCGGCGAGGGTTACATTACGAACGATTGAAGAGATTGATGCCGCTGCTGCGAAGGTGCCGGCAATTGCGTACGATATTGAGAGCTTCCAGAAGTTAGGTGCGCTCTATCAGCTATTAGAGGTCTCTAATGCAGATCAGCCAGCTGAAGTGGATGTTGCGCTTTTGTTGAAGGCAACTAAAGAGGCGATTGCGAGCTTATCGCCGGAAGAGCGTGATTTAAACTTTCGCTATACAAACCCACAAGCTACCAACTTTGGGCGTGTAGAAACCAATAAGGTAAGAGCGCGATTAGAGGAAGTATGGTAATAATTAAACCACATGATATTGTTGAGATTAAGAAGGGCGTATCGATTGATACGCCCTTTTTTCCCGAATGGGCACTTCAGCGATGGCAACGACAAAAAGCGTTTCCTCAAGCTATCGATTCAATTCAAGCCTTAGCCTCTCTCTTTTCCAAGATCTCTTGGGGGATTGGTGGAAGTTTAGGATATGAGTTAGCTACAGGGTTACCGACTCTTTCAGCGCCTAGTGATATCGATATTATGCTCTATCCTCTTAAACGATTCTCAATGAAAAGTGCACAGGATATCTTTTAACAGAAGATGTTTGGGATGAGACTTCTGAGTGAAGTTTAGGCGCTGAGCTTAAGAGGTAAGACTTTGAATTTTTAGCTGGAATCTTTAATTGGAATTTTTGAAGATAGTGAAGAGATAATGAAGATTATCGATTTTTATTAAATGAGACTGTTGCAGTAATTTTCAGAGTCGATACTATACTTTGTTATCTTTTAACGAATAGAGCAATTAGATAAAAAAATCGCTACCTCATAGCTGGCTTTTAAGATCGATGGCGAGGCAATTTTGAGGGTGGTGTGAGAGAATCTTATCTGCTACTTTTATCTACTTATAACTAAAATGGTAACAATATACTTATGGAGTTAAAGCGCGCGCAGACACTGCCGAACACAATTAAAGAGGTTATTATTCAAGATATTATTAAAGGGGAGATTCAGCCGCGAGATAAGATTCTTGAGGAGAAATATGCTAAAAAAACGGGGGCGAGCCGTGCTTCTGTTCGGGAGGCAATCTTTATCTTAGTGAGTGAAGGGATCGCGACTAAGGTTGAAAATAAAGGAACTTTTCTCAATAGTTTTACCCTTGAAGAACATATCGATCTCTATCATCTTCGTTTTTTTCTTGAAAATAAGGCTTTAGAGAAAGTCTCTAGAATAGCGGACCTTGTACCACTTATTGAACATCTTGAGGAGCTTTCAGCGCAGATGCGCTCCAGTCTGCAGGCGATTATCGATAAAGGGGAAGGGTCGCGCGAAGAGATGGCTTATATAGGGTTACTCAATTACGAGTTTCATTATGCACTTGTCCAATTCTCAGGAAGTCGAGTTTTGATTGAGCGTTATCCCTCATTTTTTGTAAGTTTAGCCTTTATACAAAATGAGCTCTATCTCCATCAGCGAACAGAAGTTTATAAACCATTAATAGAACATGATGCTCTGATTGATGCTTTACGGAATCGTGATTTTGATCAATTCTCAACAATTTTGGCAGAGCATCATCAAGATGTATTGCGTTTGTTAGAGAGAGGCGCAGAGAAGGTCTTTCTTTAAAATGATTAGAGAGGCTGCTTACGTAGCTAAGTAGCGATATATAGCCATAGAAAAGAAAGCCTAAGAGAAAGCCGAAGCGAAGAGAGAAAAGGGGGAGATTGCGAATCGGCAGCTCCCCCTTATGATTTTCTTAATATGCAACATCGAATGTTTTGTATCTGATATCGAATCGATATCTAGCCCAATTGCTTTCTAGTTTTTGTTAGCACGCTTTTATGGATTAAGTGGCTGATCTTCTCTTTGATCATCTTGCTTAGTATGAGAGTTTTTCTCTTTTTTATCACCCTGATCTTCTTGAGATGCATCTCCTTTCTCTTCCTCTTCTTCTTTCTCTTGGTGGATATGAAGACCATCATCATCAAAAGAGCAATCTTGGATCGTAGGCCATTCTACATTGAGCTTGATATTTTGTGCTTTAAGTTCCGTCTGCATTTGGCAGAGTGCTTTATCAAGTTTTTCAATATGGTTGAGCAGGAGATTGATCGCATTAGCTTCTGGATCTTCAATATCATGACTCATGCCATAGGCATTGAAGAGCTTATTCGCAATCTCTTTTTTGAGGTTGGGGCGATCCGGTTTTGAAAGGCGAGCAGGGATGCCGACAGCTGTTGTATTATCGGGAACAGCTTTAATAACGACGGAGTTAGCACCGACACTTGCATTATTTCCTAATGTAATAGGACCTAATATCTTTGCCCCCGCTCCTATCACAACATTATTACCTAAGGTTGGATGGCGCTTCCCTTTTTCAAGGCTTGTTCCGCCAAGAGTGACACCATGATAGAGCGTACAATCATCCCCAATTTCTGCCGTCTCACCAATGACAACCCCCATTCCATGATCGATAAAGAGGCGGTCACCAATTTTTGCGCCAGGATGGATCTCAATACCGGTTAAGAAGCGATTCCATGTGGAGATCCAGCGGGCTACTGTCTTAAAACGTCTACGCCAGAGGGCATGTGCAATCCGATGAATCCAGACAGCCCAAAGACCGGGATAAGCAAGTAGAATCTCTAGAGAGGTCCTTGCTGCCGGATCAAATTTTTTGATGTTGTTAATATCATCTTTTACTCTTTTTATCATAAATCTCTACTCCTCTTTTTCAGCTTCTTCGTCTGTTTTGGGATCTACTTTGGGGTCTACTTTTTTCGCTTGTTTCTCTAAAGCATTTAAGGTTCCACGTAAGATATTGATCTCTTCTTGCGTTAAAGCCGCCTTTTTATAGAGCTTTCGTACCTTGCGCATGAGATGCTTAGGATTATTGGAGTCAAGAAAGTCACTTTCGATCATCACTCGTTCTAGGTGGGAGAAGAGCCCTTCTAATGCTTCGTGAGTTGCAGGAAGTTCACCGGCATAGTGCGGGGCTTTAATGATCGCTTTTGCTTTCTCTTGTGAGAGTAGTCGGCGCAAATCATAAGCAACAATCTGGATTGCTTGAGAGATGTTGAGAGAATTGTAATTATTTTCTGTCGGGATATAGAAGAGTTTATCGCAGATATCGACCTCTTCATTAGTTAACCCCGTTCTCTCTGTACCAAAGAGGATTGCAATCTTTGCATCAGGAGTTTGTGAGAGAATTGAGCGGATCTCTTCAATACCCTCTTCAATAGGGAGCTCTGGCTTACCGATATGGCGACTTCTAGCGCTAGTGCCGAAGATATATTGACAATCGGCAACCGCCTCAGAGAGTGTCTCAGTGACTATGGCATTTTCTAAGACATCAAGAGCACCACTTGCTAGGGCAGTGGCCTCTTTACTTGGGAATTTGTGAGGATTCACTAACGTTAAGTTATATAATCCCATCACCCGCATCGCTCGTGCTGCCGCGCCGATATTTCCGGGATGTGTCGTATTAACCATAACAATTTTAATAGCTTGCAGTGGGGATTCATTGTGCATGAGTTGGCTCGCTTTTATGCTTTTAATGATATATTGACGCCCTAAGTAGGGAGTGGGGATCTAATCGCTGTTAAAATAGAGCGGAAACTCTCTTTATTCCCCTTCATTATTCCCCTTCAAGTTGCTCATTATATTTATTGGTTAAAAAGCATCAGTAAAGTATGCATCAGTAAAATAGAAAAGCAGAAGAGGGGGGGATCTTTGAAGGAGGTATTCGCTCTATTAAAATTATTTATTTTATTTATCCTACACTCTCTGATTTTAATGAAGAGAGCTAGAATGATCTAAGATCAATCTTCAATTCGAATCATGACTTCGAATCATGAACTCGATTAAACGCCGATTTCAAACGCCGATTGAATTTCGAACTCATTTTAATATGGGTTAGGATTATAGCAACTATTAACATAAGAGAGGACAAGATGCCTAAAAACTTTATACAAGATATCGCCGGACGCCTTCATGATGCGCTCCCTGATGGGGTAAAAAATGCCGGTGGCGAAGTGGAGAAATTAGTCAAAGAGGGGGTTGATTCAGCCTTGAGTAATTTTAAATTTGTTCGCTATGAAGAGTTTGAGATTCAAGAGAAGGTTCTATTGAAGACAAGAGAGAAAGTGGAGTTGTTGACGCAGCGCGTGGCAGAGCTAGAAGCGAAACTTGATCAGCTTTTGTTAGATAACGGGCTGGCTGAAAGTGATGATGCTTCTATCTTATTAGCGGACTCTTCAAGGGAATTGCCAGAAGATTAATCGGAGATCGATAAGGGGCAATAAGCGATTTCTCCATGGTGATAAATGGAGATGGGAAAAGTATTAAACGCGCGATGAAAGAGCGATTAATAGCTCATTGGTGAAGAATAAAGTAGAGGTTAAAAGCAGATTGAGCGAAGGAAGATAAAGCAGGATTTAGAAGCTGTGGTGCTATTCAATCGATGCTAAATGAAGTACTATATTCACAAATTTTGTTGAGTCTCAAATCTAATATAAAGGAAGTGTATAGTTATGAGTCAAGCCCCTAAATATAAGCGCATTTTATTGAAGCTCAGTGGCGAGGCATTAATGGGTGACGCCGATTATGGTATCGATCCAGTGACAATTGGACGTATTGCCGATGAGATCAAGGCATTAAACCGTATTGGTGTTGAGGTCGGAGTTGTAATCGGTGGTGGGAATATCTTTCGTGGGGCAGGATTAGCAGAAGCGGGGATGGATCGTGTTGCTGGTGATCATATGGGGATGTTGGCAACTGTGATGAACTCATTAGCGCTTCAAGATGCACTGGAATCTCGGGATGTTTACGTTCGTGTGATGAGCGCTATTCGTATCAATGAAGTGTGTGAAGATTATCTTCGTCGCCGTGCTGTTCGTCACCTTGAAAAAAAGAGAGTGACTATATTTGCCGCAGGTACCGGTAATCCGTTCTTTACAACAGACTCTGCCGCAGCACTTCGTGCGATTGAGATCAATGCTGAAATTATGTTGAAAGCGACAAAAGTAGATGGCGTCTATACTGCAGATCCGATGAAAGATCCTACCGCAACACGATATGACCACATTACTTTTACCGATGCACTCACTCAAAATTTAGGGGTTATGGATGCCACAGCCCTCGTGATGTGCCGTGAAAATAATCTCCCCATTAAGGTCTTTAATATCTTTAATGAAGGCGATCTAATGCGTATTGTAAAGGGTGAGCCGGTAGGAACTTTAGTATCAGAGACCGCTCCTGAATAGGAGTATGGTAAAATTATTCTAGTTTTTTAATAATCTTAAATAGTTTTAAAGTGTGAGATGCTCTGGCTCAGTAGCCCGTAGGCATCTCCTTTTTTAGAAAAATTGAACAACAGTTGAATAAAAATTGGAGAAAATTTAAATGACGCAAAATATCATCAAAGATGCAAAGACTCGTATGGATAAATCAGTTGATGCACTCGCTATTGCCCTTGGGAAGATTCGTACAGGACGTGCTCATATCTCAATTTTAGATCATATTGAAGTTGAATATTACGGCTCTATGGTGCCATTAAGTCAGGTTGCTAACTTAACAGTGCAAGACTCCCGAACTTTAGGTGTTGCACCATGGGAAAAACAGATGGTTGGCCCTATCGAAAAAGCGATTATCAATAGTGATTTAGGATTGAATCCTGCAACGACAGGTACTTTAATTAGAATCCCACTTCCACCATTAACAGAAGAGCGCCGTAAAGAGCTAGTGAAGTTAGTTGGTGGTGAAGCAGAACAAGCGAAAGTAGCAGTGCGTAATATTCGTCGTGATGCTAATAACCAGATCTCTGCTTTAGAGAAAGAGGGTGAGATTTCAGAAGATGTACAGCGCCGTACGGAAGATGAGATTCAGAAGTTAACTGACGCTACGATCAAAAAAATTGATGAAGTACTCGCAGCGAAAGAAGAAGAGTTAATGGAAATTTAAGCTAAGGGTTAAATGTGAGCGAAGGTAAAGAGCGCTGTCAACATGTTGCCATCATTATGGATGGCAATGGCCGTTGGGCTGAAAGAAATCGTTTAGCACGAGCATTAGGGCATCGAGCCGGTGTAAAAGCCGTTAAACGGAGCGTTGAGTGTGCAATTAAAAATGGTATTAAAGTCTTAACCGTTTATGCATTTTCAACGGAGAATTGGAAGAGACCCCAAGAGGAGGTCTCTTACTTAATGGATCTCTTTTACCAAACATTAGAGGGGCAACTCAAAGCACTTCATCGTGCGGGGGTTCGTCTCTCTTTTATTGGTGATCTCTCCCCGCTCTCTGTAAAGTTGCAGGAGAAGTTATTTGCTGCGGTAGAACTTACTCAAGAGAATGATGTGCTAGATTTTGTAGTTGCGATCAATTATGGCGGCCGGCAAGAGATCGTCAATGCTTGTAAGAATTTGGCTGAAGAGGTGGTTGCTGGAACGCTTGAGATCGATGAAATTACAGAGTCTCGATTTGAGAAAGCGCTAACAATGAGTGACCTTCCTCCTGTTGATCTCTTGATCCGTACAAGTGGAGAGCAGCGAATTAGCAACTTCTTAATTTGGCAGTTAGCTTATGCTGAACTCTACTTTATCGATTGCCATTGGCCCGATTTTGGTGAGAAAGAATTTGAGGCCGCCTTGGCTGAATTTTATCGTCGTGAACGACGATTTGGTGGGAGATAAATTATGAAGCAACGCATTATTACCGGCATTATTTTAGGGGTTGCGGCACTACTTGCTATCCTTTTTTTACCAACCTCTCTCTTCTCTCTCCTACTCTTTTTGATCTCGGTTATTGGGCTTTTTGAGTGGAGTAATCTCTTAAAGCTCTCAGGAATGCAGAAGGGAGTCTATATTGGTGTCGGTTCTATTACACTCCTACTTGTTGTTGGTGCGCTTTTATTGGGCAATCGCGAGACAGATCAGATTGTTGGTGGACTTGCGCTCTTTGTGCGCAGTAACCCACTCCTCTTTGGGCTTTTACTGCTGATGTCCCTCTTTTGGCTCATGATGCCTTTTATTCTCTCCATCTATGCGAGAAGGCCTCTCTCCTTTCTAACTAATAGAGAGTTTCTCTTCGTCGTCAGTATCCTTTCACTAGCTGCATTAATGATCACTTTAACGGTATTGCAGCAAGGGCTTATTCTGCTCCTCTACCTTATTTTATTGGTGATTATTGCCGATAGTGGTGCCTATTTTGTTGGACGGAAATTTGGTAAGAGAAAGTTGGCCGTCACCATTAGTCCAGGGAAGAGTGTTGAAGGTGCTATTGGCGGGATTGTTCTTGCAGGGCTCTTTTCTTTAGCGGCAATTCTCTACTTTACAAGTGATGAAACTGCGATCTTTATCGCTCAAGAACGAATGATGTTAATTCTTAATTTCGTCTCTTTGAGTCTTTTGGTAGTGATTATCTCTATCTCTGGCGATCTCTTTGAGAGTGTGGTGAAGCGTCATGCTGGAATGAAGGATAGTGGTAATATTTTGCCCGGCCATGGCGGGGTATTAGATCGTATTGATGCTTTAACGGCAGCAGCGCCGCTCTTCTTTGTAGGGTTAAGTTTTATATGAAAAAACAGATCTCTATTTTAGGTGCAACAGGTTCGATTGGTGATTCAACACTCAAGGTGATTCGCAACAATCGGGCGCTCTATCAAGTTCACTCTCTGGTTGCGAATCAGAGTGTTGATAAGATGATGCAATTCTGTCAGGAGTTTGAGCCTAAGTATGCAGTTTTAGAGAATGAATCTGCAGCTAACAGTCTTAAAAAATTGGTAGAATCCGCTAACTTACCAACGGTGGTGTTAGGGGGTGAGGCAGCTATTATTGAGCTTGTAACAGAGAGGGAAATAGATCTTGTTGTCGCGGCGATCGTGGGGGCAAAAGGGTTTCTCTCTAGTCTGTCAGCTGCTAGAGCAGGTAAGACCATTCTATTGGCGAATAAAGAGACGCTTGTTTTAGGGGGCGCACTCTTTATGGCGGAAGCGAAAGCCCATGGCGCGACGATTTTGCCAATTGATAGTGAGCATAATGCGCTCTTTCAATCCCTTCCTAAAAAAGGTGATGAGTTGAGTTATGAAGGCGTTAAACGTCTAATTCTAACTGCTTCCGGAGGGCCTTTCAGAGGTTATCAGCGACAAGATCTAGAGAAGGTAACATTAGAAGATGCTCTCAAGCACCCTAATTGGTCTATGGGGGCAAAGGTGACGATCGATTCGGCAACCTTGATGAATAAGGGGCTTGAATTGATCGAAGCACATTTTCTCTTCTCCATGCCGGTAGAGAAGTTGAGTGTTGTGGTTCATCCTCAAAGTATGATCCACTCATTGGTTGAGTATATAGATGGCTCTTTGATCTCTCAGATGGGTGCTGCTGATATGGCAATTCCTATCGCCCATGCATTAGCATATCCGCAACGAGTTGTATCGGGGGCATCCTACCTCGATTTAACAAAGATGTCGGCATTAACTTTTGAAGAGCCTGATCTTGTCACTTTTCCTGCACTTCGCCTTGCGCAGGAGTCTCTTATTGCCGGCACACCCTACTTAGTGGCACTCAATGCCGCTAATGAAATTTTTGTGTCGGCATTTTTAGCACAAAAAATCACCTTTGTTGAGATAGCGGATAAGGTGGCTGAAGTTTTAGATCGAGTGGTGATGTCAGCTAATGCATTACAGACAGAAGAGGCTCTTTTAGCGTATGATCAAGAGATTCGTCAGATGGCTAAGGCTCTCTGTTAAGTTGTAAAATTTTACTAAAAAGGCTGATCTTAAATGTCGATGTTGTTTAACTCTATCTTTGGTTTTTTAATTCTGATGGGTGTTTTGGTGACACTCCATGAGTTTGGCCATTTCTATGCAGCAAGAAAGTTAGGGTTTAAAGTCTTAACCTTTAGTATCGGTTTTGGGAAGAAAGTTTGGAGCCGCCGAGGCAAAGATGGTGTGGAGTATCGTATCGGCCTTATTCCGCTAGGTGGATATGTTGCGATGCTAGATGATCGCGTTCATAAAGTCGATCCGGTGGATCAGAGTAAGACTTTCAATGCGCAACCTATTTGGAAGCGTGCAGTTGTGATTGCTGCAGGCCCTCTAGTTAACCTTCTCTTTGCGATTATTCTTCTTTTTGGCCTCTATCTCTATGGAATGCCGGCATTTAAAGCAAAAATTGATACACCTCCGGTTCAATCTGTCTTTGCTGAGGCGGGATTTGAGCGAGGAGATGAGATTATTGCGGTTGAAGGCGCTTCCGTTAGAACCTTTGAAGAGATGATGATGCGTTTTGTAGAACATCTTAATGATGGTAAAGCAGATGTTGATGTTTTGCGAAATGGACGTCTAGAGCAGATAGAGATTAGAATGGATGAGCCCTTAAGGCTTAATGCGAATCAATATATCGATCAGCAATTAGGGATTAATCTCTACATGCCGAGAGTGCCGGCAAAAATTGGTGTTCTGACAGATGGTGGTGCAGGTAAGCTTGCAGGATTACAACTCGATGATGAGATTCTTAAAATCGGTAACCACCGTATCGATTCTTGGCAAGACCTTCTTTTAACAATGGCACAGTTAGAAGCTGCGTCAGATAATAAAGTTTTGCTACCGGTTGAGGTTTTGCGTAAAGGGCAGATTATTGAGGTGCCGGTTGAGTTGAACCGTAATGAGAGTGGTCGGTTTATGTTAGGAGTCGGTATTACGCAGCTCTCGCCGGAGGTTGCCGCTGAATTTGAGCAGATGCAGACATTGCAAAAGTATCCTCTTTTTGAGGCTTTTCAATATGCTATTGCTGATACTTATCAAAATTCCCTTATGATTTTTAAATTTATCGGTAGAATGATAACAGGTGATATTCACCCTAATGTGATGGCAGGCCCTGTAACGATTGCAGATGTTGCCGGCAAGAAACTTGATGCAGGCTGGGTTTACTTTATTCAATTGATGGCGCTCTTTAGCGTCAATCTCGGAATTTTAAACTTACTACCGATTCCGGTTCTAGATGGTGGGCGGTTAGTCGGTTTAGGAATTGAGGCGACGGTAGGTCGAGATAGAATCCCGCAAACACTCTCGATGCGAGTGATGCAGATCGGTGCTCTCTTCCTATTTCTATTTATGGCTTTTGTGATCTTTTATGATATTAGCAAGTGGTTCTAAATAGATAATTAATTGGAATTTTTGAAGTTATTCGGTATATTAACGCAGTTTATAGATGCATTTCTATGCCCTAATTATTAGAGAAAAATATAATGGCTATTGTCGATATAAAGAGAGTTTTTTTAGCTACGAGCTTAATGCTTGGGGCCGCAGCTTTTGCCCAAAAGTATGAAGTGAAAGATATTCGCGTAGAAGGATTAGAGCAGGTTAACCCGGGTGTTGTCTTTACCACTTTAGGTCTCAATCCAGATGCCCCAGTTCAGAAGGGGAATGTTAAAGATATCGTCGAGAAGCTTCATGCTACGGGACTTTTTAAAAATGTCACAGTGAAAACGCCCAATGGAAGAATTTTGGGGCGTACAAGGCCAAAATCGATCACAGTAGCAGTTCCGGTGCAAAAACAACCATCGACAGTGCGTGGTGCCGGCCCATTTGGCAATATCCGTACAGAGCCCGCTGAGCCTGAAATTGAATATATTTATGAAGAGATTCCCTGTACATTTGATGATCCCCGCTGTCAGCCAGTGGAATCCACTGTACGCTCTAATCTTATCGTTGAGGTAGAAGAGTATCCAGTTCTTTCTCGAGTCACCTTTAAAGGTAATCGTGATCTTAAAGATCCGCAGCTCAATCAGATTATTTCTGCAGCAAACCTTAAGGTAGGAGAGAGCCTTAAAGACTCTTCATTAGAAAATGCGAAAAACAATCTTCTTAAAGCTTATGAAACCCGTGGTAAATATGCGGTAAGAATTGAACCAAAGGTGATTGAATTGCCACGTAACCGAGCTGAGATTCAATTTGAGATCTCAGAAGGGCGAACAGGGCAGATTAAGAAAATTAATTTCACGGGTAATGAGAATGTCTCTGACAGTAAATTATTACGTCAGATGCGTGTTCGTGAATCGGGCTTTAGAACGATCTTCTCCTCCGGCGATCGTTACGACCCTTACACTATTCAAGATGAACTCGATCAAGTTCAACAATATTATCGTAATAATGGTTATCTCAAGGCTGAGGTCAACTACTCAAGTGCGACCATTAGCCCGAATCAGGATACGGTCTATCTTGATATCGATATTCATGAAGGGAAGCAATACCACTTTGGCGACTTCACCATTGTTGGAAACTATCCGAGCGTTGATAAAGAGGAGCTACTCTCCTTAATTGATATTAAACCGGGTTCACTCTATCGAGCTAAAACAGTTGAAGCAGCAGTTAAAACGTTGCAAGATCGATTAGGAAATGAGGGGTATGCTCAAGCGCGAGTCAACGCAATTCCTCGAATCAATGAAGAGACCGATACCGTTAGCTTCTCCTTTGCGATCGATCAAGGTGAACGTTACTACGTCAATCGTATCAATATTGAAGGTAATGAGCGAACGCAAGATGAGGTGTTCCGTAGAGAGTTACGACAAATGGAGGGTGGTCCATTTGTAACAAGTGATATCGAGCGCTCACGGGTTCGTATTCAGCGTCTTGCTCATGTGGAAGATGTTGAGGTCTTAACTGAGCCGGTCGAAGAGGGTGTGGTAGATCTTACCTACCGTGTTAAAGAACGTAGTGCCGGATCGATCACTTTCGGTTTAAGTTATGGTATGGATAGTAAGTTTGGTATTAATGCCGGCTTCAATCAACCAAACTTTATGGGAACAGGGCATGAGCTTAATGTTCAGGCTGAGACCAATAAGAGCGGTAGTTACTACGGCATCGATTATATGAATCCCTATTTTACGAAAGATGGATTAAGTGCAGGTGTCTCCTTAAGTTATAGTAAGCAGAAACATGACTATGACGATAGTGGTAACTATATTGCCGATGGACTCTCTCTAATGTTCAATTTCGGTTACCCGCTCTCTGAATATACTGCGATTCGTGCCGGAATTGGTTATGAGCAGTTAAAGCTTCGTACAACTCATGCGTCTCCGCATAAGATTGTTGAAGAGATTGCAAAACTAGATTGTGGAATGGCTTGTGCTAGTAGCCTTACTGAAGGGCGTCTCTATAAGGCCAAACTGAATCTCTATCGAGCGAATGTTGGAATCTATCGCGATACTCGAAATAGAACGATCTTCTCATCAGAGGGATCTCTCAATAGTGCAACGATTACGGGAACATTGCCGGGATCAGACTCTAAATTCTACAAATTACTCTTAAAACATCAGAGCTACTATCCATTGAGTGAGAATGAGGATTATGTATTCTCTCTCCGTGGCGATATCATGATGGGTTGGGGTTACGGGAATGATGGTGATACTTCACTTCCATTCTTTGAAAACTTCTATGCCGGTGGTTTAGGATCGGTTCGTGGTTATCGCGGAAGTTCAATCGGGCCAAAATATGAAAATGGCGACTCGATGGGAGGTTCATTGCGCTATAATGCGACAGCAGAATTGATTATGAAGGTTCCTGGATTCCAAGATAATAATGATGTTCGTTGGAGTCTCTTTGTAGATGCCGGGAATGTCACCTCAAAACCGAGTAAGCCAGAATTTGGAGATGTTAGTTATTCGGCGGGTGCGAGCTTTGTCTGGTTATCCCCACTTGGTCCACTTGCATTCTCCTATGCGAAACCATTTAAGACTCGTGAAGGTGATAGAGAGCAGAAATTTCAGTTCTCAATTGGTATCCCTTACTAAGTAGTGGTGAAAAGATAATGTTTAAAGGCATTTTAAGAAAGGGAGCAGCAGTACTATTAACTGCTGCTTTCATTGTTTTTACTCCTATCTCCTTAGCAAAAGAGCTGAAGATAGGCGTGGTTGATATTAATCTCTTATTAGAGAAATATATTGAACAGAAGGATATCTATTCACTTCTCAATGAGGAGTTCTTTGCAAGAGATCAATATCTTCTCAATAAGCGTGATCAGATTGAAAGTCTACGCCGGGAATTGATGAATGGTAATAATGAAGCCTCAGTTGCGCGTGAGTTAGAGCGCCATATTGTCAATCTTGAACGAGAGTTTGTCCGACTCAGTAATGATACGCGTCAGGAGTTCAATCTTCGTAAAAATGAGGAGCTCTATAAGCTACAAAGAGAGATCAATAACGCAATATTAGAATATGCGCAAGATCACGATTATGATCTGATTTTAGAGTCAGGATTACTCTTTTCTAAAGAGTCACTCTATTTAACAGAGCCGATCTTCCAAACATTAGTGAAGGAAGAGTCGCAAGAGAAAACGGAAGAGAAAAGCGAGAAGTAGATGACATTACAACAGATTTTTGATTACCTTATCTCAAAAGGTGAAGTGGTTGAGCTCCATGGTGATGGTGCAATTAATATTTTAGGACTCTCCACAATCCAACATGGAAAACCTAATACGCTCTCTTTTTTCCATAATCCCCGCTATCGTCAATATTTAGAGAGCACGGAAGCTTCTGCTATCTTAGTCGATGCTCGTAATTTTGAGCATGTTACTCAGCCGGCAATTATCTGTCAAAATACCCATGCCGCATGGGCCTATGTGACTCAGCTTTTTCAGGAAGATTATCGTAATTTTTCAGGAATCGATCCCACTGCGAGAATCGCGCCGACCGCAAAAATTGGTGAAAATGTGACGATCGGTGCTTACAGTGTGATTGGGGAGAATGTGATCATTGGCGATAATAGTTATATCGATGCCCACTGTATGATTGAGCGAGATGTGACGCTTGGTGAATCTTGCTACCTCTTTTCTAGCGTTACGGTCCGCTATGAGTGTCAATTAGGGGATCGAGTTGTTCTGCACCCTAATGCAGTGATCGGTGCTGAAGGTTTCGGTTTTGCCCGAACGAAAGCAGGTTATATTAAGGTTGCACAATTAGGGCGCGTGATCTTAGCGGATGATGTTGATATTGGTGCCGGCAGTTGTATCGATCGCGGTGCGATAGAAGATACGATTATTGGTAGAGGAACAAAGATCGATAACCATGTGCAGTTAGGGCATAACTGTATTGTTGGAGAGAATACTGTTATCGCGGGTTATACCGGTATTGCCGGTTCTACAGATATCGGAAACAATGTTGTTATTGGTGGCGGCGTTGGTATGAATGGTCATATGAAGATTGAGGATAATGTGGTTGTTACCGGTGGAACGCAGGTGAGTCAGCCACTTAAGTCAGGAAAGATCTACTCCTCCATTCCCCCTGTTTTGGAAAATCGCGAGTGGCGCTATAATAGTGCCCGCATTAAACGTTTGGGAGATCTCTTTGATCGGGTCAAAAAGCTAGAGGCTCAGTTAGGGCAGTTAGCAGCATTAGATCAGCCAAATAGAGAGAAGTAGAGAAGGTAAGCGGAGAGTAATAAGGAAGTAAAAAAGCGTTAGATTAAAAGCGTTAAAGTGTCACTAAAAAATTAGTGAATAGTTAGTGAAGAATCAGTGAAGAATTAGTGAAAACATTAAGTTAGATATCAGTTTAGATATTAGTTTAGATATTAAATAGAAGAGAATAGAGAATAATAATTATGAGCGATAACAAAGTAATCGATATCAATGAGATCATGACATATTTACCCCATCGATACCCTTTTTTAATGATTGATCGTGTACTTGACTTTACGCCAAATGAGACGTTACACGCTCGTAAAAATGTCACCTATAATGAGCCCTTCTTCCAAGGCCATTTTCCTGTTAAACCGATTATGCCTGGAGTGCTTATTTTAGAAGCATTAGCGCAAGCGACCGGCATATTGAGTTTTAAATCGGTTGAAGATTATGACTCTACTGATCAATCGATCTATTACTTTGTGGGTATTGATAAAGCTCGATTCCGTAGACCTGTTGAGCCGGGTGATGTATTAGATCTTAAAGTACAATTTCTTCGCGCAAAAAGAGGAATTTGGGCTTTTGAAGGGAAGGCATATGTTGATGGCAAATTAGTATGCCAAGCTGAATTGATGTGTACTCGCCGTGAGGCATTTGAATAATGAAAAAAGTATTAATACATCCAACCGCAGTGATCGATCCTTCTGCAAAATTGCATGAGAGTGTGGAAGTTGGACCTTATTGCGTTATTGGACCTGATGTAACGATTGGTAAAGATACGGTTTTGACTTCTCATGTTGTGATTCAAGGGCCTACAACGATTGGTGAGGGGAATACCTTCTATCAGTTCTGCTCGATTGGTGAAGTGCCACAGGATAAGAAGTTTAAAGCGGGAGATAAGGTCTTTCTAGAGATCGGTGATCGCAATACGATACGGGAATATGTCAGTATCAGTCGCGGAACGATCCAAGATAATGCTGTGACAAAGATCGGTGATGATAACTGGATTATGGCAACATGTCATATTGCTCATGATTGTATTGTGGGAAGTCGTACTATCTTTGCAAATGGCGCCTCTTTAGCAGGCCATGCCGTGATAGAAGATGATGTCATTCTCGGTGGCTATTCGATGATCTATCAACGCTGCCGTATTGGTGAAGGTGCAATTACAGGGTTCTCTTCCGGTATTCATCGGAATGTTCCTCCTTTTGTAACCGCCGCAGGATATCGTGCAGTTCCATCAGGAATTAACTCAGAAGGCTTGCGTCGAAGAGGGTTCTCACCTGAAGCGATTAAGGCAACGAAAGATGCTTATAAGGCGCTTTACCGCCAAGATCTCTCTCTTCAAGATGCGATCTTAAAGATTAAAGAGTTAGCAGTAGATGCCCCTCATCTTGAGAAGATGGTGAAGTTCTTAGAAGAGACGGAAGATCGCGGTATTATCCGTTAGTTGCTGACAAAAGATATCAGTTCAGAGAGTAGATTAAAAGGGGCTTAGTTCTCTTACTTTAATGACCTTTTGGGTACTTAATGAATGATGTTTAATATTTTATAATTAATAATGACACTTAATAGAGGAGAAGCGAAAGAGAGATCTTGTAGCTATTTCGATATCTATTAAGTGTTTTTCTTTTTTTCTTTTTTAATAAGATTGATAGCCGTAAATTTGATAGTTATAAATTTGATAGTGGTAAATAGGATTTTTAGCTATTGTAGATATTTTTAGAGTGTTTGAGGTTTGTAAGATATATCGAGCGTATCGAAGTTGTCGCATAAAATTGTGAAGTAGATAAAGTTGTAAACTATTGCAAGCTATAACGATGAGAATTAGTGATAAGGTATGCCTAAACTGAGAGAAGTAATGAGAGTCGGTAGAGAGATAAATCGAGGAGATAGAGATGAGTAGAGTAGATGATCATGAACCAGAGGTACTTGATCGAACTTCGATAGAAGTTAATTTAGAGGAGCAAACACCTCTGTTTATGCTCGTTGCCGGTGAACTATCAGGAGATCTCTTAGGCGGTGGACTGATAACATCACTCAAAGAGAGCTACCCTAATGCGCGTTTTTTCGGTATTGGGGGACCGATGATGATTGAAGCGGGCTTAGAATCGATCGCTCCTATAGAATCGCTTTCAATCATGGGACTGGTAGAGGTTCTCAAAGAGTTACCTAAACTCCTTAAGATTAAAGCGGAGTTGGTCACTGCGGCAAAAGAGCGTCAACCTCTCTGTTTTATCGGTATCGATGCTCCTGATTTTAATCTTCGTTTGGCAAAGTCTCTCAAAGCGCTTGATATTACTACATTTCAATATGTTTCACCTTCGGTTTGGGTTTGGCGAGAAGGGCGTGTTAAACAGATTCGGAAATATATCGATCGTGTATTAACCCTCTTTCCTTTTGAGGTGGACTTCTATCAAAAACATCAAGTGGATAGTATCTGTGTCGGTCATCGTCTAGGGGGGGAGATTCCTTTGGAGATCGATCGTGCTTCTGCAAAAGTAGCATTAGATCTTCCTCAAGAAAGGGAGTATTTAGCAATATTGCCGGGAAGCCGTCGAGGAGAGATTAATCGATTACTACCCCTCTTTTTAGAGAGTCTCCCCTTAATTTTGCAACGTTTCCCTACATTAGAGTTTCTAATACCGGCAGCTACTCCAAAAATTTATCAGATGATTCAGAGTGCCCTATGGGAGCTTCCCTTCGAATTGCGGGAGAAGGTGCATCTATTTCAGGGGCGTTCACGAGAGATTATGAGT
This sequence comes from Ignatzschineria sp. PL_is040, assembly GCF_055813795.1. NCBI lineage: Bacteria > Pseudomonadati > Pseudomonadota > Gammaproteobacteria > Cardiobacteriales > Ignatzschineriaceae > Ignatzschineria > Ignatzschineria sp. PL_is040. Next base: position 99,673 of record NZ_JBVPGU010000002.1, on the reverse strand, counting down.
GCTTCAAAGGGAGTTCTATTAGCTTCGGGAACCGCTGCTTTAGAGGCGATGTTGTTGAAGCGATTGATGGTTGTCTGTTATCGGTTTAATGCTATTACTGCATGGTTAGCACCTAAAATCGTAAAAATTTCCCATTTTTCACTTCCCAATATATTAGCAAAAGAGCCCCTTGTAACGGAGCTTTTCCAACAGGAGGTCACACCAGAGAGGATTGCTTTAGAAGTTGGAAAAATCTTGAAAGAGAGCCCTGAAAATAGTGAAAAATTAGCACAATTTAACGAGATGCATCTCTCATTACGCCTCGATTCTGATCAAGTGGCAAAAGAGGCTGTTATCTCCCTTTTAAAAGCGCGAGGGCTTCTCTTATGATAAAGTCAGAAGATCAGCAACTAGGACTCTTTCCGGAAGAGGATTTTGTAGGTTTAGTTGCCGGTGTTGATGAGGCGGGCAGAGGGCCACTCTGTGGTGATGTTTATGCTGCTGCAGTGATATTAGACCCTGATTGTCCTATTAAGGGGCTTGATGATTCTAAGAAGTTGAGTGAGAAGCGCCGGGCTATTTTAGCTTCCGAGATCAAAGAGAAAGCGTTAGCATGGGCCATTGCCAGTAGTTCCGTTGCTGAAATTGATGAGATCAATATTCTACAAGCAACACTATTAGCGATGCGTCGTGCTGTAGCTGCACTCTCTATTCAACCTCAGTTACTTCGAGTTGATGGGAATCAAGATCCGAAAAGTGATGTGCCGGCAATTACGATCATCAAGGGGGATGCTCTCTTTGCAGAGATTAGTGCGGCCTCTATTTTAGCAAAAGATGCGCGTGATCAATCGATGTATGAAGCGGATCAAGACTATCCTCAATATGGGTTTGGTCAACATAAAGGGTATGGGACAAAGGCGCACTTAGCAGCTTTAGCGCAATATGGGGTAACACCGCTCCATCGCACCTCTTTTGCCCCAATTAAACGCTTGATTGAGAAAGCGGAAGTTAGGGATTGATAAAAGACAACCCTTGGAAAACATAGTAGAATAGTGAAGAATTATTGAGATAAAGGTCAAAAATCAAAAATGAAAAACGCTAAATGGATCGATTTTGTGGTAGGACTATTTGTCATAAGTGGAATTGTGGCATTTGCTTGGCTTGCTTTTAATGCCAGTAATGCGACAACAGGGTTAAGAGGGGGTAAACCGATCTATGTTACTGCCTCATTTACCAATATTGGCTCATTAAAGGTGAAAGCACCGGTGATGATCTCAGGTGTTCGTGTGGGGCAGGTAAATGGAATTGCATTGGACCCTCACAATTATGAGGCGGTTGTCACTTTAGCATTAGATAGCTCAGTGCCCATTCCGCAAGATACCATAGCCGCAATTAATACTTCAGGCTTAGTCGGAGAGCAATATATTGCATTAGATCCGGGTGGTTCAGAGAAAGAGCTCACCAATGGTGATCGTATTCGCATGACCCAAGATGCATTTGTTATGGAGCGGTTAATCGGGCAGCTAATGGCCTCTTTTGGTGGAAGTAAAGGAGATGCTTCAGAGGTTACGCCGGAAGAGAGTTCTAATAGCAATAGTGGTAATAGTGGTGGTTTTAAGCCAGGTTCACTTTTAGATTAAGATCTTAAAAATGATTGAATGATTGGAAAGGGCGGGAAAATTATCCCGCCTTTATGCTGATAGTCCGTTGATTATCTACCTAAAAGTGGTGATTTGATCTCCCCATTTCAGTAGGCTTAATGGACTCAATGGACTCAATGGACTCAATAGAGGAAACTCAAGTGATCAAATGTTAGAGAGAAGAGAAGAGTTAGGCAGAACCTTAGCCGTTGTCCTCAATAAGCGCTCATTTAAAGAGTCTGGTTTTTTGGTGGATCTCTTTACCCTTGAGTATGGACGAATTACATTACTCACACGAGGAAGAGCGAATCCAAAGCGCCCTTTGCACCATTTAGAGCTCTTCTCTTATAGCGATTGGCATCTCAAAGAGGGGCGCGTTTTTCATTTTGCGCATGAGGTGGATCTTCTCTATACCTTCTCGTTGAAGGGGCGTGAAATCTGGACTGCTTACTATCTCAATGAGTTACTATTGCGATTGATGCCAAAGCATCAACCTGCGCCGGAGTTATTTCAGGTCTATCAAGAAGTTCTCGCTGCCTTAGCGGAGGATGTTGAGGAGATCTCCCCCTATCTACGCCATTTTGAGCGCTCTCTTTTAGCCTATTTAGGAATCCTCCCCGATCTCTTTTATGATGCTGCCGGCGATCCGATCAATTCTCAGAAAAGCTATTATCTCTCCCATGAGGAGGGGGTATTGCCTATTGAATTTCCTGGAACTTTTAAGATTTCAGGCGAGGTGATTCTGAAGATTGCAGAAGAGGAGGCGTTAGTCGGTGAGGAAGCTCTGATCTATCGTAATATGATGCGCTATCTTTTAGCGCCCCTCATTGGCGATAAGCCCCTGCAATCGCGAATTTGGATGCAGAGGCTCTATCGAAAGCGCTAACTAATATTAATGATTAATAACCCATGACTCATCGTTGTAGCTCATAGGGGCGCTATATTAGTATGAAAATTGATTATGAGAGTGCCTCTTTTGCCGCATTTTTCTCATCTTCTTCTCGCCGTTTAGTGAGATAGAGATTGATGAGTGTTACCAAAAATACAATGGTGGCAACGATGCCTATCATAAGAGTCGAGAGCGCATTAATATTGGGACTAACACCGAGGCGCGCTTTTGAATAGATCCAGATAGGAAGCGTTGTTCCGCCCGGACCTGTTGTAAAGGTAGCAATCACTAAATCATCGAGTGAGAGGGTAAAGGAGAGTAACCATCCCGATATAATTGCGGGAAAGATCATCGGCAGCGTGATATAGAAAAAGGTTCTAATACCATCTGCACCAAGATCCATAGCGGCCTCTTCAATGTGGCGATCAAATCCTGTTAGGCGAGATTGAACAACAACAACGACATAACACATTGTAAAGGTGATATGAGCAATCATCATTGTGAAAAAGCCGGTACTAAATTTAAGTGCGACAAAGGTTAATCCAAGAGAGCTACCCATAATAATTTCAGGCATCACCATAGGGGCATAGGTAATGCCGGAGAAGAGTGTTTTACCCTTAAAGCGTCTAAACTTAACGAGCGCAAAAGCCGCCATCGTTCCAAGTACCACCGCAAAAGTGGAGGTTGATATTGCTAATAATAGGCTCGTTTTAGTCGCGGACCAGATCCCTTCTTGCTCAAAGAGATCGCTATACCATTTTGTCGAAAATCCGGACCAGACGGTGACTAATTTCGATTCATTAAAGCTATAGACGATCACCAAAATAATGGGGGTATAGAGGAATATGAGCCCCAATATGAGTGCAGTCCAGTTCAGGGCAGTCATCTTTTTTCTCATAACAGCTCCTAATTAAATTGTTTCGCTTGAATGCGATTAAAGATATAGATGGGAATAATCACAATGAGTAGCAAAATAACAGAGATTGCAGAGACTAAGGGAAGATTCATCCCTTGGAGATAGGTATCATAAAGCACCTTTCCTATCATTGTGACATTTGAGCCGCCTAAGAGATCGGGAATGACAAACTCGCCGATTGCTGGAATAAAGACTAAGAAACAGCCGGCAAGAACCCCGGGAAGGGAGAGGCGGAAGGTGATCTGCCAAAACGTTTTGAGAGGGGGTGATCCTAGATCAAGCGCCGCCTCCACTAATGTATTATCAATTTTGATGAGTGTAGCAAAGAGTGGAAGAATCATAAAAGGGAGATAGCCATAGACAATTCCGATATAGACCGCTAAATCTGTGTGAAGAATATGGAGAGTCACTGGTGAAGCAGGATCGATAAGTCCAATCCCCATTCCAACCCAATTGATAAAATTATTGAGCACTCCCGTCGGTGATAAGATTGTGATCCAAGCGTAGATACGAATCAAAAAAGAGGTCCAAAAGGGGAGAATTACCAACATTACCAAGAAGAGCTGCCATTTTTTAGAAGCGCGAGACATCGCTAGCGCAATGGGGTAACCAATGAGCAATGTCAGAAGTGTTGAGAAAAAGGCGATCTTCACGCTATTGAGATAGGCGTGAATATAGATCTTATCTTCCCATAATTCGAGATAGTTTTGAAAATTGATGGTAATTTGCAACAAGCCATCATCAATCCACTCCATCAGATCTGAGAAGGGAGGGGAGGCGATCTCTGCTTCTGTAAAGCTGATTCGTAGAATAATCAGAAAGGGAATTAAGAAGAAGAGAATAAGCCATAAAAATGGCGTACCAATTAAGAATCGATGGCTATGACCTAAACCAACGATAAAGCGATAAGGGGGAAAGCGGAGCAAGCGGCGATGGGTAAAATTGAGCCGGGAGACGATCTCCGCCATGATGCCGGTAAAAGTTCCGACCTCTTGTTGACGATGGGGCATTGTCCAACCTCCATAAGTTAAAGATTAAGAGATGAGTACAATTCCTGAATCTTCAGTAAAACTCACATAGACACGATCTTCATGGGTAATTCTCTGTTCAATAATGCGCGTATCATTCATCTGTGAGACAGTGATCATCTTCTCATTATCGAGTTTGACATGATAGATTGAGACATTTCCCATATAACCAATATCCCATACCTCTCCTTGAAGACAGTTATAATGCGCCTTTTCTGGAGGTGTTAATGAGATATCGAGCTTTTCAGGACGAACAGCAACCCATGCTTGAGATCCTACCGTAGCACCCACCCCTTGCGCACAGATAAGCGGGGTTGGAGCTTCAAAGCTCTCAACAGTTGTTTCAGTCGATGAGATCTCTGAGATAACCCCTTCAAAGATATTGACATCCCCAATAAACTCCGCAACATAACGTGAGTTGGGGAATTCGTAGATCTCTGCCGGCGTTGCTACCTGTGCGAGTGATCCTGAGTCCATTACTGCAATACGGCTCGATACCGTCATCGCTTCCTCTTGGTCATGGGTCACTATAATAAAGGTCATTCCTAGCTCTTCCTGTATTGTCATGAGCTCAAACTGAGTCTGCTCTCGTAAGCGTTTATCTAAGGCGCCTAAAGGTTCATCTAAGAGTAGGAGTTTCGGTTTTTTAACGATACTACGAGCAAGTGCAACCCGTTGTCTCTGTCCGCCGGAAAGCTGATGAGGTTTCCGTTTAGCAAAGCGTTCCATCTGTACAAGTTCTAACATCTGTTGTACTCGCTTACGAATCTCGGGTTTTTTAACTTTATCCTGCTTTAAACCAAAAGCGATATTATCTTCCACCGTCATGTGTGGAAAGAGCGCGTAGCTTTGGAACATCATATTAACAGGGCGTTCATAAGGAGGAATTTTAGACATATCCTCGCCTTCTAAGAGAATCTTTCCTGATGTAGGCGTTTCAAAGCCGGCAAGCATCCTCAGAAGCGTTGTCTTCCCACAGCCAGATGGTCCCAATAGGGAGAAAAATTCCCCTTTATAGATATCGAGCGAAATATGATCAACGGCAAGGTGATCATCATAACGTTTAACGATATCGGTAATTTCAACATGGGGAACAGAGTTGGGATCACGCCAAGGTTCATTCTTGTGTAAACGGCTTTGTTGCATAAGCGCCTCCGGCATTTTATTAAAGAGAGATTCCCTTTAAAAATGGTGAATAGGAAAAGGACAATAAAGGCTTCTTATCTCGCGGGGAGCGAAGGCTGAATTCTAGAGCGTTTTATAGAGCGGATCAAGCCTTTTTAAAATTAAAGCGGTCGGAACATTCCGATTCTCTGCTGATCCTGCGCTCTAATCTGCTTAAAGGGATCATTTTAACATGCTTAACAGAGAGTTAGGGGATAAATCCTAAGGAGATGATCAAATTGTTTTTCTACCGCTATTTTCACCTCGATTTCTTCACTACTATCACTTCTATTGTTCTATCTCTATCTTTTACCTATCTACTATTTGTTTATTTTGTTTTTTGATCAGATGGTTTGTTGTTTTATAAAAAAATCTCCCCATTTGGGGAGATTAGTTATACGTAATTTAGTATGAGTTGTGATTTAAAATTTAGAGAATAGTAAATAACTCTTTGAAAGGGAGGCGAGATTTAGGAAGCTTGGCATTGAAATCATCTGGGCTGCGATATCCTAAGGAGGCGATCACGACACTTCTAAACCCTTTCTCTTTTAAGTTGAAGATCTCATCGAGCTTTTTCGGATCAAATCCCTCAATAGGCGTTGAGTCAATTTCGATTGCCGCCGCGGCAAAGAGTAGATTACCTAACGCAATATAGACCTGGCGATCTTGCCACTGATGGAGCATCTCGGCGCTATCACTATTTAAATCAACAAAGTATTGGCGCCCCTTATCATTAGCCTCTTTCATCCCCGCTTCAGGAAATCTCTGATCGCTCTCTTCTTGATCGACGATCTTAGTTAAGTAGTTTCGTGGCATCTCGTTGCGCGCAAGAAAGATCACAACATGAGAAGCATCTTTAACCCGAGGTTGGTTGAACTCAAAAATCGCAGGTAATGCACGCTCTTTCGCCTCATCAGATTCTAGGACTAGAAAGTGCCAAGGTTGGGAGTTAACTGATGAGGGGGAGTTACGAAGCACTGCGTAGAGATGCTCCATTGCCTCTTTAGGAATTTTTTTATGAGGATCGTAAGCTTTACAGGTATAGCGATTTTCAGAAATTTCTGCAACAAACTTCATTTTTGACTCCTTTTAAGTGATATCTGTTATTAAGACTGTCCCGGTGAAGAGGACAACTCAGTCGTAGTGGTAGCAGTGATGGTCACTCTATCTGATTATTGAGTATAGAGGGTACCGAAAAGGTCGTAAGTTGTCGCCTCATCGATTAAGACTTTTACTTTTTGTCCGACTAAATCACTTGAGGCATCATCAATATAGACATGTCCGTCAATCTCGGGAGCATCTGCTTTTGAACGAGCGATTGCGATTCCTTCTTCCTCATCAAAATCATCCACTAATACTTCTAGAACGGTTCCTACTTTCGCTGCCAATTTTTCGGCAGAGATCTCTGCTTGTAAGGCCATAAATCGCTCTAAACGCTCCTCTTGAATCTCAAGGGGAATAGGTTCTGCTATCTCATTAGCCGCGGCACCTTCAACCGGTGAGTAGATAAAGGCACCCACACGATCGAGTCGCGCTTCTCTGATAAAGTCGAGTAGTTCTTGAAATTCTTCTTCTGTTTCGCCGGGGAAGCCGACAATAAAGGTGGATCGGATCGTAATTTCAGGGCAAATTTCACGCCATTTCTGAATTCGTTTTAACATATTTTCGCTATTTGCCGGACGTTTCATCGCTTTGAGAATGCGAGGAGAGGCATGTTGCATCGGTACATCTAAGTAGGGAAGAATTTTTCCTTCCGCCATCAGGGGAATAAGATGATCAACATGGGGGTAGGGGTAGATATAGTGTAATCTTACCCAGACATCAAGTTTTCCTAGCTCTTCACAGAGATTTTGAATATGGCTACGAACCGGTTTTCCATCCCAGAAACCTGTTTGATATTTGACATCAACACCATAAGCGCTTGTATCTTGTGCGACAACTAAAAGTTCTTTAACCCCTGTTTCAACTAACTTTTTCGCTTGTGATAGCACATCACCGACAGGGTAAGATTGATGTTTTCCACGCATTGAGGGGATGATGCAGAATGTACAGCTATGATTACAGCCTTCAGCAATTTTAAGATAGGCGTAGTGACGTGGGGTTAACTTAATGCCGGCAGGAGGTACAAGATCGGTAAAAGGATCGTGAGGACGCGGAAGATGGTGGTGAATTGCGGCCATCACCTCTTGGAACGCATGGGGACCTGTGACACTTAAAACATTAGGATATTGCTCTAAGATCTTATCTGCATTCGCGCCTAAACAACCTGTAACGATCACTTTACCATTCTCATCAAGGGCTTCACCGATCGCATTAAGGCTCTCTTGAATCGCAGAGTCGATAAAGCCACAGGTATTAACTACAACAAGATCTGCTTCATCATATTGGGGGACAATTTCATACCCTTCGGTACGAAGTTGGGTCAAAATATATTCGGAGTCAACTAATGCCTTCGGGCAGCCAAGGGATACAAAACCAATTCTAGGAGTCACAATTTTACCTTCAAATATCTGTTAATAGTGGATCGTTGTGAGGCGATCATTTTCTGTCTTTTGTGAATATTGTAAAAACTTTATGAAGCGCTTGCAGAGATTTATGATTTTAATGCTTGCATAATCTCCTCATGAGCTGCTATATCACGACTATTTGCTCTAATAATGCGGCGACGATGGGAGGATGCTATAAGGTTTGGGGATGCTGGCATACTCTCTTTTTCAGCACCTGTATCTAAATCTTTGCTTGTCTTTAGTTGAGCGGTTTCATCAATACCCCTTTCATCACTCTTATCACGCTTGTCACTCTCTTCATCACTCTTTTGAGCACTCTTTTCTGCTTCAATTCGAACTTGTGGTGCTCGAATCACAGAGTTCACCGGTGGTGGCGGAGCTGTCTCTTCTTCGAGTAGATCGAAGAAGGATTTTTGTCCGCCTGTCATATTGAGATAGACTTGTGCTAAGAGCTCTGAGTCGAGTAATGCGCCATGTAGTTCACGACGGGAGTTATCCACGCCTAAGCGACGACAGAGAGCATCGAGTGTATTTCTTTGGGAGGGATATTTCTCCCGAGCCATTTGAAGGGTATCAATGACGCTAGAGCGTTCCGTGACTTTGGGAAGCCCCATTCGCTCTAGTTCAAAATTGAGGAAGGGAACGTCAAATCCTGCATTGTGGATAATAAGTTCCGCGCCATCAACATAGTCGAGAAAACGTTGACCAATCTCGGCAAAAACGGGTTGAGTTTTAAGAAAATCATCCCCTAATCCATGAACATTAAAGGCCTCAATAGGCATTGATCGCTCAGGATTGATATAGACATGGAAATGATTATCAGTGATCTCTCGGTCAATCAGCTCAATACAGCCGATCTCAACAATACGATCACCTTTTTTAAAGTCAAAACCTGTTGTTTCAGTATCTAATACTATCTGTCTACTCATAATGATTCTGTTGTCTCTTTCGCTTTTTTAATGGCATCGGTTGCTAATTTATCTGCGATCTCATTTTCACGATGGCCGGCATGACCTTTTACCCAGCACCAGTCGATAGAGAGATGGCGATCTCGCTCGATAAGTAGGAGGCGCCAGAGGTCTTGGTTGAGAACGGGTTTATTATTGGCGGTTTTCCAATCGCGCCGAATCCAGCCATCAATCCACTGTGTAACACCCTGTTGCACATAACGGGAATCGGTTGTTAACACAATATGGCAGGGGCGCTTTAGAGCTTGTAGTGCTTTAATTGCCGCAGTCAATTCCATACGGTTATTGGTTGTTTCTGCTTCATATCCGGAGAGCGTCTTCTCATGTCCACGGTAGGAGAGAAGAACTCCCCACCCGCCAGGACCTGGGTTGCCACTGCAGGCCCCATCGGTATAGGCATAGACAAGTTGCTCTTCTGAAGGCGGTGTCATATATGACCTCTCTCTTTTATGTTAGGTAAGCTTTTAAATAAGGCTTTTAAATAAAGTTTTTTAGATAAGACTTTGGTCAATATTTTTAACGTCGGTCTTCAATCCATTCGAGTTCAATTTTATTGTGCTTGGCTTGATACAACTGATACGATTTATGCAGTTTATACTGCGACCACTGCTCGAATCGTCGGATGTGATTGATAATCGATAATCTCAAAGTCATCAAAGTCAAAATCAAAGATACTTTCACGTTGATGACGAATCTTGAGCTGTGGCAATGGTAATGGATCACGGCTCAGTTGTAGATCGGTCTGTTCAAGATGATTGGCATAGAGATGACAATCTCCCCCTGTCCAGATAAAGTCCCCCACTTCTAATTGGCAAACATGAGCGATCATATGGGTTAAGAGTGCATAGCTGGCAATATTGAAGGGAACACCTAAAAAGATATCTGCTGATCTTTGATAGAGTTGGCATGAGAGTTTTCCGTCGCAGACATAAAATTGGAAGAGAAGGTGGCAGGGGGGGAGTGCCATTTTATCCAATTCGCCAACATTCCACGCGCTAACAATCAGGCGACGTGAATCGGGATTCTTTTTGATATCGTTAATAAGTTGGGAGATCTGATCAACCGTTGTGCCATCCTCTTTAGGCCAGCTACGCCACTGCGCCCCATAGACCGGTCCTAAATTCCCGTTTTCATCTGCCCACTCATTCCAGATGCGGACCCCATTTTCTTGAAGATAAGCAATATTGGTATCCCCTTTTAGGAACCAGAGTAATTCATAGATAATGGAACGAAGATGGAGTTTCTTAGTAGTAACAAGCGGAAATCCCTCTTGTAGATTGAAACGCATCTGATGACCAAAGATTGAGTAGGTTCCAGTGCCGGTACGATCTTCCTTAAAGTGACCCTCAGTACGAACCATTTTCATAAGATTGAGGTATTGCTGCATCTATTTGCTCCTACGGTAAGCTGAGATAAGAATAATAAGTCCAATAACGATCATTGGGATACAGAGAAGCATACCCTGCGTTAACCAACCTCCAGCGATATAGCCAAGATGGGCATCAGGCTCCCTAAAGAACTCCACAAAGAAACGAAAAGCCCCATATCCTAGAAGGAAAAGGCCAGATGCTGCCGCTCTTGGGCGTGGTTTAGATGTATAGATCCAGAGGATAATAAAGAGGAGTAATCCCTCGGTAAATGCTTCATAGAGTTGTGATGGATGGCGATAGATATAATCGATTGTGGATGGGGCATGTTGAAAGAGAAAACCCCAAGTCTGATCGGTATATCTGCCCCAAAGTTCACCATTGATAAAGTTACCTATTCGTCCAAAAAAGAGACCTAATGGAATTAAGGGGGCAATAAAATCGGTAAATTCCCAAAAGCTCTTCTTATAACGTTTTGCAACAAAATAGCTGGCGACTAAGACGCCGATCAATCCACCATGGAAGCTCATTCCAGCCCATTCTATGCTTGAACCTGTCCAGCCGATAATTGAGGCGGGATTTTGTATAAAATTCCCAAAATCATAAAAGAGTGTGTAACCAATTCTTCCCCCTAAAATCGCACCAATAAAGAGGTAGAAAGCCATGTCGCTCACTTGGGCAGGCGTCCATCCTGAATTGGGCTTTTTGGCGCGATAGCTACCGAGAAGAACGGCTAGCCCTAAAGCGATAATATACATCAAAGCATACCATCTTAAGGCGACAGGACCGACTGAGAAGATGATAGGATCGATCTGCGGTGAAAAGTAGAGTGACATTTATAAAGCTCCCAATAAGCGCTCGCTATAAGAGGATAGAAAAAAGGGCTACAACAAGTGTGCCCTTTTTAGTAATTAAAGGAGAGAAACAATTCTACTGTTCTTCTGGCTCACGTTCAAGATCATTCTCGGCATTCTCGGCGTTTGACGTTGCTGATGCTTTCTTGGCATCTCTCTCATCTCTTACTTTCTGTACAACCTCATCAATTGTGATAACTAATTTTTCGTAAGGATTTTGATTGCCCGGGCGATTAGCTGCTTCATTAGCGCTTAAGAGATAACGACCATCGATCACAACCGCAGGAGTGAAGGGGATCTTATATTGCTCATTGATTAAGTTTGCACCTCTGTTGAGTGCGCTCACAGTTGAAAAGCTATCCCATGTTTTGAGAAATTGATCCTTATCGATACCTTGTGTCGCCATAAAGTCTGCGATCTGCTCTTTATTGATGAAGCGTTTTCTCTCTTTATGAATCGCATCAAAGAAGGCTTGATGCCCTTTATCGAGGGCATTCATTGAGTCTAAGGTGTAAAAAGCATGAGCGTAAAGCGTCCAAACGCCTTGTCCCGGTGCTGCAAGAGGGATAACGGCAACATCTTCAACGCCTTCTTGCGCTTTTGCCCACTTGGAGAAGTAGGGTTCAAATGTACTACAAGCTGGACAGGCGTAAGAGAAGATCTCTACAACCTCGATCTCCTCTGGATTGTAGATTGCCGGAACAGCTGGAGTGATCTCAGAATAGTAATTTTCAGCTATGGCAAAGCCAAAAGTTGTTGCGAGTAGAAGTGTACTTGTTGCAATAATTTTATTTAACATAGGATAAATTCTCCTTGTGCGGAATGGTTGCCTTGAAATGAAAAAAGTGAGCATGAAGCTCACTTTTATTGAAAATCTTAACCTTATTAAGGTTGAAGACCTTGAATGTAAGAGGAGACCTCTTTGATCTCAGCTTCAGTCATGCGTTGTGCAATATCTCGCATGATTCGAGCTGGGTCATTTTTACGCTCTTCAGTCTTAAAGCGGTTCAATTGCTTTTCAGTATAGTAAGCATGTTGACCTGCTAATGCCGGATAGTTTGCAGCAGCATTACCTTGACCTGTTGGGCTATGGCATGCAGCACATGCAGGAATACCGCGTGCGATATCACCACCACGATAAATCTGCTCACCACGGATTGCTAACTTTTCATCAGCAACCGCATAGCTAGTCTTCTGCTTTGAGAGGTAAAGCGCTACATCAGCTATATCTTGATCACTCAATTTATCTGCTTCAACACTCATCTCCGAGTCAAAACGCAAACCATTATCTGGATCACTATATGAACGTTTCATTTCATAGAGCTGAGTGCGGATATATTTCTGATGCTGTCCTGCGAGTTTTGGATAGAGATCATTTGTACTGATACCATCCTTACCATGACAAGATGCACAGGTTTCAGCGATCGCCTTACCTGCTTCATAATTTGGTGTGATTTCTGTAGCATTAATGTTGGTTAACATCAATGAAACACCAATTCCAATTAGGGCTTTGTAATTAAAACGCACAGCAGTTTACTCTCCTAAATCTGGGTTGTTCTATTATTAGTTGATATGCTCAAGGTCAATAAGCGCTACCGATCTATCTCAGTTTCTGCCAATTTTGATAGTGCTATCGACTAACTCTTTTAAAATCCTTATGTAAATATTTCCTTATTCTATTCTATTTTGAAAAAAATATGTAGTAGAAGAGTGAAAGAAGTTTGCCTAAGTCAAACAACCACCCATTAATTGAACAGAATGGAGGGGACTTAATCCTGCAATAATTTATGATATAGGGGGAAAAGTTAGTCTATAATAGCTCATTTAGATCGATTATATGTTGTTTTTTGAAGGAGTGTAAAAGTCAATGCCCGTGATCACTTTGCCTGATGGCAGTAAAAGAGAGTACCAAGGTGCTGTTACTGGATTTGATATTGTTAATGATATTGGACCAGGGCTTGCTAAGGCAGCAGTCGGAATTGTAGTAGATGGAGAAGAGCGAGACCTTAGCTATACCATCACCAGAGATGTCGACTTTAAGGTGCTAACGATAAAGGATGAAGCTGGGCTTGATATTGCGCGACACACTCTTGCTGCGCAGGTTTTAGCTCGAGCAGTTAAAGATCTCTATCCTGATGCGCTATTAGCTATTGGTCCGACTATTCAAAATGGTTTCTACTATGATGTCGATTTTAAGACGGCAATCGACCCTGAAGCATTACCGGCTATTGATGCTAGAATGCGGGAGATTTTGAAAGAGAATCTCGATGTGACGCGTGAGATGTGGCCTCGTGATAAAGCGATCCAATATTTCTTAGATAAAGGGGAGATCTATAAGGCGGATATTATCAATCGTGCGCCGGAAGATCAGCAGGAGATCTCTCTCTATCGACAGGGTAATAATGGGGAAGATATCTTTATGGATCTCTGTCGCGGTCCTCACACGCCAACGACTAATCGTGGCAAGTTAGCATTTGCATTAACGAATATTGCCGGCGCTTATTGGCGTGGTGACTCCAACAATAAGATGTTAACTCGTATCTATGCTGTTGCCTTTCCAACAGAGAAGGAGTTGCAGGCCCATCTTGAGCGTGTGAAAGAGGCTGAAAAACGCGATCACCGTCGTATTGGGCGGGCGCAAAATCTCTTCCATCTTCAAGAGGAAGCGCCGGGAATGGTCTTCTGGCACCCTAAGGGTTGGACCATCTGGCAAGCTGTTGAGCAATATATGAGGAAGCGTCAGCAGGAAGAGGGATACCAAGAGATTCGTACTCCAATGGTGGTTGATCGTTCTCTTTGGGAGCGTTCAGGGCATTGGGAGAACTACAAAGAGAATATGTTCACAACTGCTTCTGAAAACCGTGATTATGCGGTCAAGCCGATGAACTGTCCTTGCCATATTGAAGTCTTTAATCATGGCTTACACTCTTATCGCGATCTGCCGATGCGTCTTGCAGAATTTGGCTCTTGCCATCGTAATGAGCCATCGGGTGCGCTACATGGCATTATGCGCGTTCGTGGATTTGTTCAAGATGATGCGCATATCTTCTGTCGTCCTGATCAAGTGATCTCAGAGGTAGAGCGATTCCATAAATTTGCAATGAGCGTTTATGATCATTTCGGTTTTAACGATGTCAGTGTGAAACTTTCGTTACGTCCCGATCAGCGTGCCGGCGATGATCATGTTTGGGATATGGCTGAATCGGGACTTCGCACTGCGCTTAATGCTGCAGGTATTGTTTGGGAAGAGCTCCCAGGCGAGGGTGCATTCTATGGTCCTAAAGTGGAATATCATATTAAGGATGCTATCGGTAGATCATGGCAGGTCGGAACAATTCAGTTAGACTTCGTTCTTCCTGAACGCTTAGGGGCTGAATATGTTGATGAGGATAATACGCGTAAGACACCTGTGATGTTGCACCGTGCCATTTTAGGTTCTTTTGAGCGCTTTATTGGGATCTTGATAGAGCATCATGCCGGTTCATTCCCACTTTGGTTGGCGCCAGAGCAGGTTGCGGTATTGACAATCACTGATCAGCAGAGCGAATATGCCGAAAAAGTAGTGCAGAGATTAAGAGCTCACGGAATTCGTACAACGGTAGATCAACGCAATGAGAAGATCGGTTATAAGATCCGTGAAGCGACCATTTCCCGTATCCCCTATATTCTTGTTTTAGGAAAACGAGAGATGGAGATGGGGCTAGTCGCAGTCCGAACTCGAGAAGGTGTTGATATGAGTGTAATGACGCTTGAAGATTTTGTTGAGCTTTTAAAGAAAGAGCTCTAATTGCTGGTACTGTTGCAGTTTAATCTTTTAAGTTTTAACTTTTTAAGTTTTTAACCATTTTTCGTTAAATGAATAAGAAGCTATTTAAGCTTAGATGAGTAACAGCACTAAAATTGGATGAATATCTGTTGCGCGATCTGTATAATAAGAGAGATAGCGCAACTTAAATTTGATTTTTAAATCTATTTTTAAATCTGATCTTTAAGGGAAAATAGAGAAGAATTAAATAGGAATTAAAGAAGAATGAAAGTGAAATTGTGACTCAGCACTTATGAGTCAACTCTTTTAAGAGTTGAATTAAGTGGTGATTAGCGGTTGCATTTTGGATAGAAGATTTATATAAAGAGTAATTAAATCATCATTAAACAAATCATCATTAAACGATCATCAATGTTATTCGTTTACTCGTCAATGTTATTAATCATTAAAACAATTAAAGCATTATTGATTGTGTGATTTAGATGAATAACGATTATTCAGTAAAACAACCCATAAGAAGATTGAATAGGTGGCAGTAAAAATAGTGAATATAGATAGCGAACTTAAATAGTAAGTTTAAAGAGATGCTATTTTGGAAATTATTTATATTTTTGCTAAATTATTTTTTGCTAAGTATTTTTGCGAGATATTGTGATAAATCAATATGGCCAATATGGTAATAGGCAATAAAGCAATAGTCACCTTTCAATACTATTTGACTAATTAACAGTAGGAGATATAACTATTAGTAATCAATATGAGCACCGAATAAATGAGAAGATCTCGGCGAAAGAAGTGCGATTAATTTTAGCGGATGGGGAGCAAAAAGGTGTTGTCCCTCTTGATGAAGCGTTAGAATTAGCATACAATGACTCGCTTGACTTAGTAGAAGTCTCGCCAACAGCTAAACCGCCAGTATGTCGTATCATGAATTACGGTAAATACCGTTATGAATTGCGTAAAAAAGCGGATGAAGCAAAAAAGAGACAGAAACAGGTTCAAGTAAAAGAGATCAAATTTCGTCCGGCAACGGATGAGGGGGATTATCAGGTAAAACTACGCAACCTGATACGTTTCCTTAAAGATGGAGATAAGGGCAAGGTCACACTTCGTTTTAGAGGTCGTGAAATGGCCCATCAAGATCTCGGTATGGATCTACTTCTTCGTGTAGAGCAGGATTTAAAAGAGTATGGTGTTGTCGAACAGCGTCCAAAGATGGAAGGCCGTCAAATGACGATGGTCGTAGCGCCACTTAAAACTGCAACTAAAGAGTAGATTATTTATTAATAAATCATTTAGAAATGCGAGTGGATTAAAATGCCAAAAATGAAAACCCATAGCGGCGCTAAAAAGCGTTTCCGCAAAAGTGCAAGTGGTAGCTTCAAGCGCCAATGTGCATTCCGTAGTCATATTCTTACTAAAAAATCTACTAAGCGTAAAAGACACTTACGTGGTGAGGCTGTGATCTCGAAAGCAGATCATAAGCAAGTAGCTCAATTGTTACCTTACGCATAAGTATATAGATTAGGAGAATTTAGAAATGGCAAGAGTTAAACGTGGGACGATTACAAAAGCGCGTCACAAAAAAATCTTAAAAAAAGCAAAAGGTTACTACGGTGCGCGTTCACGCTCAATCCGTACAGCAACCCAAGCAGTTTATAAAGCGGGTCAATACGCTTATCGTGACCGCCGTCAACGTAAGAGAGATTTCCGCTCTCTTTGGATCGTTCGTATCAACGCAGCTGCACGTGAGTTTGGTCTTTCTTATAGCCGTTTTATCAACGGTTTGAAAAAAGCTGAGATCCAAATTGACCGTAAAGTGCTAGCAGATATGGCAGTTCATGATATTAGTGCGTTTGGCGCATTAGCAGATCGTGCTAAATCAGCATTAGCATAAATATCTCTTAAATAAAAGAGTTTACACAAAAGGAAAAGCAGCTATCGATGCTCTTTTCCTTTTTTTATTTGATAATCAAAAGATATGTAGGTAGATGAACTAATGAGTCTAGAGACAATTCTTCAAACCGCTTTAGAAGCTATTTCTAAGGCTGATAATTTACAGGCTATCGATGATGTACGAGTTGCCTATTTTGGTAAGAAAGGTCAAATTAGTGGCCTAATGGCATCGCTTGGAAAGTTAGATCCTGAAGAGCGTAAAGCGCGAGGCGCGGAAATTAATCAGGTTCGTAGTGAAGTGATGAAGGCGCTTGAAGCAAAGAGAGAGGCGCTAGAGACAGCAGAACTTCATCGCCAATTGATGACTGAAACCGTTGATGTAACGCAACCAGGACGTAACAGCGATATCGGAACACTTCATCCGATTACGAGAACGATGATGCGTATTCATCAACTCTTTGCATCTTTAGGTTTTGATATTGTTGAAGGTCCTGAGATTGAGAGTGATTTTTATAACTTTGAGGCACTCAATATTCCAGAACATCATCCTGCTAGAGCAATGTTTGATACCTTCTATTTTGATGATCATATGTTATTGCGTACCCATACCTCAAATACACAGATCCATGTGATGCAGCAGGAAAAACCGCCGATTCAGATGATTGGTTACGGTCGTGTTTATCGAAGTGACTCTGATGTGACACATAGCCCTATGTTCCATCAAGTGGAAGGTTTAGTGGTCAATGAGAGTGTGACTTTTGCAGATCTGAAGGGAATCCTTACAGAGTTTATGCAAAAATTCTTTGAAAAAGATCTCAAACTTCGTTTCCGGCCTTCATTCTTCCCATTTACAGAGCCTTCCGCAGAGGTAGATATTGAGTGTGTGATCTGTGAAGGTGATGGTTGCCGCGTCTGTAAGAATACCGGTTGGTTAGAGGTTTTAGGCTGCGGAATGGTTCATCCAAATGTATTAAAAGCTGTCAATATTGATCCAGAGAAGTTTCAAGGATATGCGTTTGGAATGGGAGTAGAGCGTTTAGCGATGTTGCGTTACAGCGTCAACGATCTCCGCTTATTCTATGAAAATGATATGAATTTCTTAACGCAATTTAGATAAACAAATACTGGGTAAAAGTTATTATGAAAATTTCAGTTTCTTGGTTAAAAGAGTGGATTGAGAAGATCCCAAGCGATTTAGCAGATCGATTAACGATGGCAGGTCTTGAAGTAGAAGGTGTTGAGCTTGCAGCTCCTCACTTTACCAATGTTGTGGTAGGGGAGGTTGTAGAGCTGACTCCTCATCCTGATGCTGACCGTCTTCGTGTCGCACAGGTTAATGTTGGTGATGACAAATTATTACAGATAGTTTGTGGTGCGCCGAATGTTGCGGTGGGTATCAAAGTTCCTACAGCATTAGTGGGTGCGACATTGCCGGGTAATTTTAAGATTAAAGATGCGAAATTACGCGGTGTTGCTTCTTCGGGTATGCTCTGTTCTGCAAAAGAGTTGGGCGTGAATGAAGATGCATCAGGTTTGATGATTCTTGATCCTCAAACAGAAGTTGGTACTGATTTTAGAACGCTCTTTGATCTCGATGATGAGATTGTTGAGATCGATCTTACGCCTAATCGTGGTGATTGCTTAAGTATTTTAGGCGTTGCTCGTGATCTTGCTGCTATTACCGGTATCGATGCGAAGAGCTTTACTGCAGAGTCGGTCCCTATTCAGAGCAGTATGGTGAAAGGTGTTGAGATTGAAGAGAGCGCAGATTGTCCGAAATATCTCGGTCGCGTTATCTCTGGTGTTAATCCGAAAGCATCAACGCCACTTTGGATGGAGGAGCGTCTTCGTCGAAGCGGCATTCGTCCTCATGGAATTTTAGTCGATATTACAAACTATATCCTTTTAGAGGTTGGGCAGCCACTCCACGCTTTTGATTATGCAAAAGTGGCAGGAGATATTTTAGTCCGTAGAGCGAAAGAGGGAGAGAAGCTCACCCTTATTAATGGTGATACGGTGACTTTAAAGCCTGATACCTTAGTGATTGCAGATCAAGAGAAGGTCTTGGCAATGGCTGGTATTATGGGAGGTGAAGAGAGTGCTTGTGGGGATGATACAACAGATATCTTCTTAGAATCTGCTTGGTTCAATCCTATTACTATTGCAGGAAAAGCGCGAAACTATGGCCTACATACCGATTCTTCACATCGCTATGAGCGTGGTGTTGATTTTGAGTTGGCAGAGCGCGCGCTAGAGTATGCAACGCGTCTCATTTTACAATATGCCGGCGGAGAAGCGGGTGCGATTACAACAAAGGTTGCGCCAGAAAAATTGCCTGAAAGAAATGCTGTAAAAGTCAGATTTTGTAAAATAAATCAAATAATTGGACAAGAATTTACAAGTTGTGCTATAAAAGAGCTCATAGGCCGTATCGGTGATATTCAAGAGGTAAATGACGATTATCTAGTTGTGATCCCACCTTCATACCGTTTTGATCTACAGATTGAAGAAGACTTTATTGAGGAAGTTGTCAGATTAAATGGTTATGACGAAGTGCCTGTCTCCTTTGAAATGCTTTCAAAAGTCTCTATGCCGATAGTGGCAGAGTCTTATGTTTCACTCAATGATTTTAAATCTCTTCTAGTAGGTCGAGGCTATCATGAAGTGATTGAGATGAGCTTTGTTAGCCCAAAATGGCAGGAGATTTTAGATCCCACTAATGTTGCTATTAAGTTGAAGAATCCGTTATCAAGCGATCTTTCAGTAATGCGTACAACATTATTGCCGGGTGTTTTAGGGGCGATGGAGCATAATCTTAAACGTCAGCAGAGTCGTTTACGATTCTTTGAGTCAGGTCGAACCTACAATGGCACTTTAGAGAATGTGGCGCAAGTTCTTCATATTGCAGGTGCTATTTGTGGGACTGCAGAGCCTCTTCAATGGGGTGTTAAAGCACGTAATGTCGATTTTTACGATCTCAAAGGTGATGTTGAGGCGTTACTAAAGAGAACGGGACGTGATGATTTCCGCTTTGTTCCAACAGAGAGAGAGATCCTTCATCCTGGTCAAAGTGCTGATATCAAGCTCTTAAGTGGAGAAGTTATCGGTTACTTAGGTAAGTTGCATCCAACGGTATCGAAAGCATTAGACCTCAACCGTGATGTCTTTGTTTTTGAACTCAATTATGATCTTTTAGCGGGATCGATGACACCGAAATTTAAGGAGTTATCTAGATTCCCTTCATCAAAACGAGACTTAGCGCTAGTAGTTCCTGTTGAGGTGACTACTCAGCAGTTATTGGATGTGATGAAAGCTTCGGGTAAACGTCGTTATTTAACGAAAGTGAACCTCTTTGATATCTATGTTCCAGAAAGAGAGCAGAGTGAAACGGCTACAAAGAATATGGCATTTAGTCTAACTTTCCAAAATCCAGAAGAGAGTCTAAAGGATGTGGAAGTTGAGGCCATTGTAGAAGAGATCTTACAGGATTTAGCTGCCATTGATGTATCATTGCGTCAATAGTTAAAACTTTGTAGATCTAACTTTGCAATAATAATAGTTTAAATTGAGACAATACTAGGGAAAGGAGTTATAGATGTCTACTTTAACTAAAGCAGCGATTACGGAGAATCTGTATCACAGTACAAATATCTCACGTGAGGATACAAAACAATTTGTAGAAGACTTTTTTACAGAGATTAGTGATGCGTTAGCTACAGGTCGCGCGGTCAAGCTTTCAGGCTTTGGTAGTTTTGAATTGCGTGATAAAGCAGAGCGACCCGGAAGAAACCCTAAAACAGGGGAAGAGATTCCGATTAGTGCTCGCCGTGTCGTTACCTTCCGTATTGGTCAAAATTTACGCTTAAGCATGAATGAGCTCAGTGAGAAAGCAGAAGGATAAGTAGAGGGTTAAGTAGGGTCAAGATTAAATCTTGCTGTGATACTTAGCCTTGATACTTAAAGTGTCTTAATTAAACGTTTTAATAAACGTTTTAATAAACGCGTTTCATAAACATGTTTAATAGACGCTTTACTCGAGAGCTACAGTCAAAATCTATAATTGAAATCTATAATCGAGAACTTTGACTCGAATTAGAAAATAAACCCCATATAACTTGATGGTTGTATGGGGTTTTGTTTTATCTATTATTGGGTCGATTTTAGATGTTGAAAAGATGATATTTCCCCTGAGTGAAGAGATTTCAGTATAATTATCTATTCCTTAACAATAGGAGGTGTAGTTGTTGAATGCTATATGCCGATATTTATCGTATCGGTTATTTTGATTCTCTACTCTGTTTCCTATTTTATTACTCATGATTAATCAACCAATACCAACCGCTACCAACCATTAACCATCAATTATTAATCGATCTTAGGATATTATGAAATCATCGCTTTTCCGTTCACTCTTTACAGTAAGTGGATTTACCTTACTCTCAAGAATTATGGGGCTTTTGCGAGACATCGTCTTTGCAAGTTACTTCGGTGCAGGCGCAGCGATGGATGCATTTAGTGTCGCTTTTAGAATCCCTAATCTGTTTCGCCGTTTTTTTGGGGAAGGGGCTTTTAACCAAGCATTTGTGCCTGTTTTTAGTGAGATTCGTTTAGAGCGTAGTCGCGATGAGTTAAAGCGATTTTTAGCAGAAATTAGTGGCACATTAGGTCTTGTTCTGCTCTTAATCACCGTTGTAGGGGTTACTTTTTCATCAGAGATGGTCCTACTCTTTGCCGCTGGGTTTGTAGATGATGCCGGCAAGTTTCTTTTAACAGAAGAGTTACTACAACTGATGTTGCCTTACCTCTTTTTTATCTGTATGACAGCGATGTATAGCAGTGTGATGAATGCACTCAATAAGTTTGCGATTCCTGCTGCCGTGCCGATTCTACTCAATCTCTTTCTGATCGCCGGCGCAGTTATTAGTGTCTATCTTGAAGAGCCAATTAAAGCGTTGGGCTATGCGGTCTTCTTTGCCGGAATTTGTCAAATGATGATTCTATTTTGGGCCGTAAAACGGGAGGGATTAATCGCGAGTCCAACAGTGCAATTCCGCTCTCCTGAAGTTAAGCGGGTGATGTTTTTAATGGTGCCGGCATTGATTGGCTCATCAAGTAGTCAGATCAATATCTTAATTAATACACAATTAGCATCACGATTGGAGACCGGGAGTATTACCTGGCTCTACTATTCAGATCGTTTGGTTGAGTTTGCGATTGGGACATTTGCTGTCGCATTGGGAACGGTCATATTACCGAAATTATCAGAGCTTAATACGAAAGGGGATCGGGTCAATTTGGGTAAGACGATCGATTGGGGAATTGAGTTAGCGCTTATTATTGGTATCCCTTCGATGTTAGGATTGATCTTTTTGGCTGAACCTCTATTAGCGATTCTCTTTATGCGTGGTGAATTCTATGAATCGGATGTCATTATGGCGGCAAAGAGTTTGATGACTTATGCGCTCTCCATTCCAGCCTTTTTTATGATACGTATCTTGGCGCCGGTCTACTTTGCTCGGCAGAATACCAAAACGCCGATGTATTTTAGTCTGATCGCAATTGGCGTCAATATTGTCTTACAGTTTATCTTAGTCAAATATTATCAACATGCCGGACTTGCACTCTCCTCATCACTTGCTGCTTGGGTCAATGCATTACTTTTAGCTTTTGGGCTCATCTTTTTTGATATTCATCACTTTAATAATCTCTTTACTCGGCGGATCTTGGCGCTTGTGCCGGCCAATTTACTCTTAGTTGTCATTCTCTATTGGCTTCAAGGTTTTTCGCTCTTCTGGTTTGAAGGGGCTTTTATCTTCAAGTTCCCGGCAATATTAGCTGCGATTATAGGGGTAGTGATTCTCTATTTTATAACGCTTCATCTATCCGGCTTTTCACTTCGAAGAATGAAAGGTCCATTAGTGGCGATGGAAAATCGTGGAGAATGAGTATAGGCCTATGATCGACTGGTGATGGTATACGACTGTGGGGTGGAGATTGATCGAGCTTACCCTTTCGATTGATAGACTGTTTCTTTACTTATTCTCCTGCGATCTCTCTACTGAATTGTTGTAATCGTCTCTCTTCTGCTTCTTCATGACGTTTTTGTCCATTTTTAGCGCGATGAACTTCACTGCTAATATAGGTAATGACAGAGACCCAGACAATCGTAAAGCCGATGAGGCGAAGTGGTGGGAGTGTCTCATTGAAGAGAAAGAGCCCGGTTAAAAGTTGCAATGTGGGAGAGACATATTGCAATATTCCGACTAGAGAGAGAGGGATATATTTTGCCCCTTTGGCAAAGAGAAGTAGAGGAATCGTTGTTGCTGCTCCCGAGAGAATAAGAAGAGTCAGCGGTAAATTTTCTAATTCTAAGAAGATCAGATCCCCATTTTTATAAACCGCAACTAGGTAGATAATGGTAAAGGGCATCATGAAAAGGGTTTCGAGAAAGAGCCCGGGTAGTGGTGGCAGCGCCACGATTTTTTTCATAGCACTGTAAAAGCCAAAAGAGAAGGCGAGAAGAAGGGCGATGTAGGGGATGGTACCTGCTAATAGTGCAAGCCATAACACACCTATTGCGGCGAGAGTAATCGCAAGATATTGTACTTTTGTTAAAGCTTCTTTAAAGAAGACGCGCCCTAAAAAAATCGACACTAATGGATTGATATAGTAGCCGAGACTCGCTTCGAGTACCTGGTGAGAGGAGATTGCATAGAGATAGATCGACCAATTCATAAAGAGGAAGAAGGAGGATGCCATAAAGGTGACAATAATGCGCCGATTGAAGAAGGCATCTTTGAGGAGCAGTCGATCCTCTTTTCGGAAGCAGAGCAGAATCATAATGAAAGCGAGCGACCAGCCGATTCGTTGTGCCATCAGTTGCAAGGGATCTACGCCTGATAAGGGAAACCAGTAGATCGGAAAAAATCCCCAGATAATGTAGCAGGAGAGAGTAAGAAGCACGCCTTTTTTATAGTTGTTAGCGTAAGATTGTTCCATATGTGTCATCTCAAGTGGTGGGTCATCGATTGATAAGGCGATGAATAGTTGTGAGTCTGTCTTCTTTTAATGATCTTATTCAATGATCTTATTTAAATTTATAGTCTCAAGGTGCTAGATTGCCAGAAGCATCTGTCGAAAATTCTTTAGAGAATCTCTCTATATAAGGGTAGTGTAACAGCATTTTATTGAGAGCTTCCCCCTTTATTTTTGTAAAAAGAGAGTAAGCGTATTGTGGTAGAGGTATTGTGGTAGAGTCCGATCCCTTTTTGTTGAGAAGAGTTGAAAGAGTAAGTGTGAGTAAGCGTGGGTGGGAATTTACAGCAGCTTCTAGTTTAGGTAAAGAGATCAATACAAAGCAGCCTGATTCAGGTAAAATGAAGAGATAGAGTCGAACAAAATCGAGTCGAATAAAATCGAATAAAACAGATGAGATGAGGAAGTGTATTGTGATTAAAATTCAAGATATTGAAGTAGCTAATCGAAAGCCTTTTGTCCTCTTTGGAGGCATTAACGTTTTAGAGTCCCTAGACTCTACATTGAGAGCGTGTGAAGCTTATGTGAAGGCGACAGATCTTTTAGATATTCCACTGGTCTTCAAAGGCTCATTTGATAAGGCCAATCGATCCTCAATTCATTCCTATCGAGGTGTGGGGCTAGAGGAGGGGTTAAAGATCTTCTCTGCAGTGAAAAAAGAGTTTAATGTGCCGGTGATTACCGATATCCATGAGCCTTTTCAAGCAGAACCGGTTGCAGAGGTGGTGGATGTTTTACAGTTGCCGGCCTTTTTAGCAAGACAGACAGATCTTGTGGTCGCGATGGCAAAGACAGGTCGTCCCATCAATGTGAAAAAGCCACAATTTTTAAGCCCTTCACAGATGCTCAATATTGTGGAAAAGTTCCGAGAAGCAGGTAATGATCAGGTTATGCTTTGTGAGCGTGGTAGCTGCTTTGGGTACGACAATCTTGTGGTGGATCTATTAGGATTTGGGGTGATGAAGAAGGTCTGTGATGATGCCCCTATTATTTTTGATGTTACCCACTCTTTACAGCAGAGAAACCCATTGGAAAAAGCTTCAGGGGGACGTCGCGAGCAGGTGTTAGAGCTTGCTTTAGCGGGGATGGCAACGGGTATTGCCGGACTCTTTTTGGAATCGCATGAAGATCCCGATCAAGCAAAATGTGATGGACCAAGCGCCTTGCCACTAGCGCTTCTTAAACCCTTTTTAGAGCGTGTGAAAGCAGTGGATGATTTAGTGAAATCTTTTGAACCATTAGAGATTAAATAGGAGTTATCATGAGTGAAGTGATGACCTATACCGTCCCGGGGAAGAGTCGCTCTAAGTTAGGGTTTATTCTTTCAGCGCTTATTGTTTTAGGGAGTGCATTGGAGATCCTATTGACCAAAACAGCGCCGCTTGGGCTCTTTGTTCTCTTTGGTCTCTTCTTCTATTTTACTTCTATTTCGACAGCAACTTTGACAGATGATCAATTATCGGTAAAGCCGATTTTAGGTCGAGTGCGAACTTTTCCGCTTAAAACAGGGATCTTTACGCTTAAGAAGAGTGAGAGTTGGGCGACGAAGTTATCGACCTTGAAATCATCAGCTGATACTTTGATCTATACTCCTGCGGGAGGAGATCCTGTAATGGTGATCAATGGTCTCTATGATTCAGCCGATATAGAGAAGCTCTATCAAGAGATTGAGAATCGGCAGTCAGCACTGCTCTCTTAAGTTTTCCCTTTTAAGGTTATCTTTTTATTTTTGTTAAATCTTATGTAACCCTCCCTTAAGATCGGAGAGGGTGGGTTAAAGAAGAGAAAAGATAAAAGGAAAAAAGAGGAAAAGAGGAAAGAGAAAAAGGTCTAAGTTGATACTTAGACCTTTTTTATGATGTCAATTTGACTATCGCTGATAGTTTTACTTAAATCGCGGCGGTGCGTGCTTTTAACCACTCTAAAACAGCGGCATCTTCAATGCGAGGAGAGAGTTTTTCATAGACTGTCTTATGATATTGATTCACCCATTCAATCTCCTCAGTAGTGAGAAGTGTTGGCTCCATTAGGCGCGTATCGATAGGAAATAGCGTCAATGTCTCAAACAGCATAAAGTTGCCAAAATCTCGCTCTTTAGGATCTTTGACCGGTTGAGAGGTGACTAAGTTTTCGATACGAACACCCCATTTACCTTCTCGATAGATCCCTGGCTCAATAGAGGTTACCATTCCTTTTTTAACGCGCATTTGCGGATTAGGGGTTGCATGGTATGAGAGCACTTGCGGGCCTTCATGGACATTAAGGAAGTAGCCAACGCCATGACCTGTGCCATGCCCATAATCGAGTTGATGTTGCCAAAGAGGTTTTCGAGCAATGGCATCAAGCAGTGGCATCGCGATATTCTCAGGATAAATAGTACTACTCATCGCAATTAATGATTTAAGAACAAAGGTGAAATCCTGTTTTTGTGCTGTAGATGGCTGTCCAATGGGGATAACACGGGTAATATCGGTAGTACCATTTTTATATTGCGCTCCTGAATCGATAAGAAGTAGACCATCTCCTTCAATCACAGCATGATCTTCTTCAGTTGCGCGATAGTGGGGGAGTGCGCCATTAGGATTAAAACCAGCGATTGTATCGAAACTGAGATCGATAAAGTGGGGACGTTTAGCTCTTTCTGCAGCTAGACCATCGGCAACATCAAGCTCGGTTAATCTCTCACCTTTGGCGAGTTTTGCTTCAAATTGAGTATAGAAGTGTGCCATCGCAACACCATCTTCAATCATAGCTTCTTGGATATGGGAAAGATCATTATCACTCTTTTGCGCTTTAAAGAGAGTGCTTGGATTGGGGAGATAGAGAATCTCACACTCTTCATCAATTGCCTCTAATGCGGCATAAGTTGTTCGTTTCTCATCAAGCATGACGGTTTTATCTGCCGGAATATTTCCCAACTCATCGTAGAAAGCATCGTAAGGAAAGACTGTCACTTTATGTTCTGTGAGATACTTTTTCACTTCAGGTGTCAGTTTCTCTTCATCAATAAAGAGCGTGACTGATGAGGGAGTGATCATTATAAATGCTAAAAAGACCGGGTTATAGGTGACATCTTGACCACGGAGATTGGTGAGCCAAGCGATATCATCGAGTGTGGAGATAATATGAACATCAGCCGCTTCATCTTTCATTACTTGACGGATACGGCGTACCTTTTCACTCAATGATTCAGAGAGAAATTGTGCTTCATGAAGATAGAGTTTTTCCGCAGGAAGCGGTGCGCGATTCTTTATTAATCGATCAAAAGGATCATATTGTGTGGTGAGTGTGATATCAAAATCATCAAGTGCCTCATAGCTTTCAACAAAATTCTCTACTGACATTGTATCGGGGAGTATTGCCACTTCCGCGCCGGGCTTAAGTTGAGATTGAAGATATTGAATATAAGAGGGGGTATTGGGCGCACCAAGTTTCATCAGTTCAACAGTCGTTCCTTGTAACTCTTTCGCCGCCTGAACCCAGTATCGACTATCGGCCCAGATGTAGGCGCTCTTTTGCAGAACAACTAATGTTCCGGCAGAGCCGGTAAAGCCGGAGAACCACTCTCTCAACTTCCAGTGATCAGGAAGATATTCGGAAAGGTGGGGGTCAGCACTCAAAATAATCCAAGCATCGATCTTATCTTTGATCATCTGCTTCTGTAGAGCGGCAATACGTGCATTAATTTCGCTATTTTTACTCATATTTTATCCTTCAGAATGGTTCTATATTGGGAGGCTGATCATTTATTTGATCTCTGTTTCTCTTGTAGCATTCTACCCCTCTTTCAGCGCAATCTCTAAAGATTCTACACCTTCTGATGGGAAAGTTAGCAGTTAAAATCTATCAGTAGGAGAGATTTAGCGAAGGGGTGAGATCTGATTTTTGATGAGGGTGTTTAATATCGATTGGCAATAGAAAAAAGCTGTAGAGAAAACCGTAGAGAAAAGCAGTGGAGAAAAAGATGGAAAAATGAGCGAAAATAGGGGAAATTACCTAATGTTATTCCTAATGCCATCATTTTCTATATATTCTATAGGTCTCTACAGTTTTAGAGTTCTTATTGAGACTCATATAGAGACTCATATCGAGACTTATATAGGGACTTATATAGGGGAGTTTTAGAAAGTGGTTCTTATTCTAAGAGAAAAAGGCTCGGGGATCGGGTATTATTAAGAGAGTATTAACAACCATGTCCATTTCTTTTTTGTAGGCTTGATTAAATAATGAAATATGTGAGTACGCGAGGGGGAGATCTCCCAAAATCTTTTTGTGAGGTTGTATTAGAGGGGTTATGTCGAGATGGGGGTTTATCGATGCCGGAATCGATCCCTAAGGTTTCAAAAGAGACTTTAGATGCATGGCGAAAACTACCGAGATATAGTGATTTAGCGCTAGAAGTAATGTCTCTCTATGCAACAGATATTCCGAGGGAAGATCTCAAAAAGTTAGTAGAAGGCGCTTACAATAGCGATAATTTTGCCGTTGAATCAATTATCTCTGAGCGTACGATTAATGATCAGGTGAAGGTGCTAGGTCTCTCTGAAGGTCCTACTTACGCTTTTAAAGATATGGCGATGCAGTTTCTTGGCGAGCTCTTTCCTTACGTATTAGAGAAGCAGGATAAGAAGCTCAATATCGTCGGAGCAACATCGGGAGATACGGGATCGAGTGCTATTCATGCAATGAAGGGAAAACCTCGAATCAAGGTGGTGATGTTAAGTCCCCATAACCGTATGAGTGCTTTCCAGACAGCACAGATGTATTCGGTGCAAGATGATAATATTCACAATATCGCTATTGAAGGGGTTTTTGATGATTGCCAAGATCTCGTTAAAGCACTCAATAATGATATTGAATTTAAAGAGAAGCACCATCTTGGTGCTGTCAACTCCATTAACTTTGCGCGTATTTTGGCACAAGTCGTCTACTACTTTAAGGGTTACTTTATGACGACAGAGAGCAATGATGAAAAGATTGATGTCGTGATTCCCTCTGGTAACTTTGGGAATATTTTTGCCGGCATTATCGCCCGTGAGATGGGATTGCCTATTCATAAGTTGATCTTAGCAACGAATGAGAACAATGTACTTGATGAGTTCTTTAAAACAGGGATCTACCGTCCTCGTGCGTCAAAAGATGTTTATCTCACTTCTAGTCCTTCGATGGATATCGCTAAAGCGAGTAATTTTGAGCGCTTTATCTACCTCATTGCCGGCAGTGAGAAGACAAAAGCACTCTGGGAGCAGATTGAAGAGCAAGGATATTTTGATCTGACAGGTGATCCTCTCTGGAAAGAGCGAGCAAGTTGGAATATTGAATCTGGTGAAAGCTCTCATCAGAATCGATTAGAGACGATTGAGAAGGTCTACCGTGAGTCAGGGGAGTTGATCGACCCTCATACTGCTGATGGGGTCTTTGTGGGAAGCCAATATCTTGATGGCGATCTACAGCTCTGTTTAGAAACTGCCAAACCGATCAAATTCTATGAGACAATTAAGCAAGCGGTGAGTGACGCACCGTTTGATTTAACTGAGGTAGAGGCTATTGAGGCCTTACCACAGAAGAGAGAGGTGATGGCGAATGATGTCACCTTATTACGTCAATTTATTGAATCCGCTTTAAACTAAGGAACACTGTAATACCATGAAAAAAACATCATTTCCAAAAGATGAGATGAAAGTTCTCCTCCTAGAGGGTATTCATCAGGATGCGATCGATTACTTTAAACGTGCGGGCTATAACAATCTTGAGATCCATTCGACGGCTCTCGAGGGGGAAGCTCTTATTGAAGCTCTTAAGGATGCTCACATTGTGGGGATCCGCTCCCGTACGCAATTAACTGAAGAGGTATTGAGTCAAGCCTCGAGATTGATGGCAATTGGATGTTTCTGTATTGGGACAAATCAGGTTGATTTAGAAGCGGCAAAAGCGCGTGCAATCCCAGTCTTTAATGCACCTTATTCTAACACCCGATCGGTGGCAGAGTTGGTCATTGCCGAGATGATTATGCTAAAACGTGGTATCGCTTATAAAAACTATGTTTGTCATCAAGGTGGTTGGGTGAAGTCTGCTGCAGGCTCTTATGAGGTGAGAGGTAAGACTTTAGGAATTATCGGTTATGGTCATATCGGTACTCAAGTAGGTATCTTAGCTGAGAGTTTGGGGATGCGCGTTATCTTCTATGATATTGAAAATAAGCTTGTCTTAGGAAATGCGCAACAAGTTGAGACGATTGATGAGCTTTTAGCAGCATCTGATGTGGTAACACTCCATGTGCCGGAAGATGATTCTACAAAGAATCTTATGAGTCGCGAGCGTATTGAGTCGATGAAGCAGGGATCGGTCTTGATCAATGCTGCACGTGGAACAATTGTGGATCTCGATGCACTTGCGGATAATATTAAAAATGAACATCTTTTAGGTGCCGCAATTGATGTTTTCCCTGTAGAGCCAAAATCGAATAAAGAAGAGTTTAAATCGCCACTTCGTGAATTGCAGAATGTGATCTTAACTCCTCATATTGGTGGTTCAACGATGGAAGCGCAACAAAACATTGGGGTTGAGGTTGCTTCTAAATTGGTGCTCTATTCAGATAATGGTTCTACGATTTCTGCGGTTAACTTCCCAGAGGTGATGCTACCGAAGCAGCCAGGAAGTCATCGTATTCTCCATATTCATGAGAATACCCCGGGTATCTTACGTGCGGTGAATGAGATGGTTTCTGATCTAGATCTCAATATTAATGCGCAATATCTTCAAACTTTAGGGGATATCGGCTATGTAGTGCTTGATGTCTCTGGTAAAGAGGAGAATGCCGTTAAATTGCAACATGATATGAAAGAGATCAAAGGGACACTTAAGTGTCGTATTCTCTATTAAGCTCTATTGGCCTCTATTAATCTCAATTAACTTTAATAAACTTTAATTAATTGAGTGATAGAAGAGTGATCAATTATTAAATATAATGGACCTATGGGATAACCTATCGGTCCATTTTTTTAATTCTGCAGGATCATTTTGTCGGCATAATCCTGTATCATTAACCCTATATTAGTTTTTTATCAAATATTAAAAAAATATAAGAGAGAAAAAATGTCATTAAGAGATCAATTGGTCAAAGCGGGTTTAGTCTCAAAAGATCGTGCTAAGAAGGTACAAAAAGAGAAGGCTAAGAAGCTACATCAAGCGCATCGTGATAAGAATCTCAAGAGTGAGCTCGAAGCAGAAAAGTTACGTAAGGAAGCAGAGAGACGTGCTTTTGATGAAGCTAAGAAAGCGATGGATTTAGAGAAGAATCAGGAGATTATTGCGGCGCAAGAGAAGAATCGTGCCCGTAGTGAGATGCGAGATCTTATTGATCGTGAGAGAGTTAATAAAGAGAAGGGCGAGACCCGCTTTAACTTTAGTCATGATGGCAAAAAGATTCGTTCGGTATTTGTCACTGATAAGCAGCATAAAGATCTCAGTGATGGGAAGTTGATGATTTGTCGCAATGATCGTGATGGTTTTGATTACCCTATATTGCCGGTGACTTTTAAAGAGCGTATTCATCACTTAGAGGAGAAGTTAGGTGAGAAGATCTTCTACTATCTCTCTGAGGCGATGACAGAGGGGGATGCAGAGGATGAGTGGGCAGCTTGGGATGCCTATGAAGCATCGCTTAAAGCTGAGAAGAAGTCTGGTGGATCTCATAACTAGGAGATAAGTGGAATCTGGTGCTGATGAGTTGTTTATCAATAGAGGAATCGAGAGGTCTCGTTGATCGTGGCAAACTCTTATAAAAGAGTTGTAAGAGCAGTATAAAATAGTGAAAGAGCAGCAACAGAGTTGTGGCAGAGTCGCAGTAGAGTAGTAATAGAATGGTGAATGGTAAAAAAAGAGCCCTTGATAAAGGGCTCTTTTCTATTGATAGGTTGTAGTTGATATCGACTCTTTCATAATTATTTTAGAACGAGATGATGAGTCGTGTTGATGAGTAAATTACGCTTGTTTGTCTCTATTTTCTCTCTCTTCTTTCGCTTTCTTCATAAAGAACCATGTCAACCAACTTAGCATGATAATCATAAAAACAACACCAAACCCAACGATACCAACAAAATAGGGATCTGCGCCAAGTAACTTCATCATAGAACCTTCTCCTTAACAAGGTAGAAATTTAAATCTATTCAATAAGATCTATCTAATATGATCTATCTAATATATATAATGATACTATCCCACAAAAATGGGGAGGAATCCACGAACTGTAAAGAAGTATCAAGTTTGCTTGATAGATATCAATATTTGAGCTTATAGGGGCTATTTTGGCGCTTTAATGTAGATGAAATGTTGTGAGAGATAGGGCTAGAAGAGGAGAGTAATAGAAGGTTATAAGAGAGATGAATATTAGATGAAATGAGGGGGGAGGTGAAGGGCACTCTGTGTGAATAAGAAGCATAAAATAAGAAGCATAAAAAACCACTCAATTGATTGAGTGGTCTCTTAATATGGTGGCTCGAGGCAGAATCGAACTGCCGACACGCGGATTTTCAATCCGCTGCTCTACCAACTGAGCTATCAAGCCATGTCGTGCTAACGAAGTGACATTAAACAGGATTTCGATTCTTTCGTCAAGTATTAATTGAGATTAGCCTGAAAATAGCGCAGGTGTCGATTTTTTGGTTAATTTCGACGCTTTTCTCAGGTGAATTAGGGGTATAAAGGTAAAAGAATGGGAAAGGTAAGCCTACGGGAGAGGTTAGAGAAATTGAGAATTAGAAGAATTAATTAGAAGAGTTAATTAGAAGAGTTAAAATTAGAAGAGTTAATTAGAAGAGTTAATTAGAAGAGTTAAAATTAGAAGATTTAAAATTAGAAGATTTAAAATTAGAAGAGTTAAAATTAGAGGAATTAAAAAACCCTACTTCAAAAAGTAGGGTTTTAAAGATGGTGGCTCGAGGCAGAATCGAACTGCCGACACGCGGATTTTCAATCCGCTGCTCTACCAACTGAGCTATCAAGCCGTCTTGATAAGGTGGTATTAAACAGCATTCTCCCAAAAGAGTCAAGAAACTTTTCTGCTATATTATTGCTCATAATCTGTTGGGCTATGATATTGGCGGTAATATAACGAATCTTTCATCTATCTTTGGAGTACTTTTGGTAAATACTTTGAGTGAGTATGTATTAAGAGTTTATCACTCGAGCTTTACTGTTGAAGTGTAGAGAGAATAGCAGGTAATGAGTAATGAGTAATGAGTAGTAGACAGTGGGCAGTGGGCAGAGGATAAAGGATAATAGGTTTGGAAAGATCGAAATGGATAGGAGGCGGAGATGGGAAGCGTTACAGATCTTATTGAACAATCGTTAGAGAGAGGATTTCCCGGTGGGCAGCTTCTCGTTGAGTATCAAGGGGAGGTAATATATGACTTTGCCTTTGGATCAACCCTATTGCATCAAGTTATCCTCGATTCTGGTGAGATGAAAGTGACGCGTGGCGAAGCTGTGACTAAAAAGACCCTTTTTGATATCGCCTCATTAACAAAGATCTTTGCAACGACCTATCTTTTTCAATACTACTATCAACAGATGCCAGATCTCTTAGAGCGTCGAGTTGCGGATTTTTTTCCTTATTCCCAATCAGCTGCTTCAGAAATAACCTATCCTGCGCTTGTTGGTGAAATTCCGTTAAAGGCACTACTCTCACATCATGCCGGTTTTGAACCTAATCCTCTCTTCTATGATCCACGTTATAGTGAAACACTCTATTCTCAAGATCGTACTCAATTTGTGCAAAAGTTATTGCAAGCCCCTCTTGTGAATATGCCGGAGCAGCAGGGGCTCTATTCCGATGTTGATTTTATGTTACTCACCTTTATTTTAGAAAAAATAGGTGGGAAGTTGATCGATAAGCAGTTAGAGACACTTTTTTGGAATCCATTAGATCTTTCTTATATTGGATTTAACCCAAGAGAGAGGGGAGTATCACAAGCAGAGATTGCCGCGACAGAGCGTTATGGGAATAGCCGGGATCATACTATTGATTTTCCCAATATACGCCGTTATATGCTTCAAGGAGAGGTACAAGATGAGAAGGCATTTCATTGTATGGCAGGGGTTTCAGGTCATGCCGGGCTCTTTAGTAATAGTCATGATCTCTACCAACTCTTTCGATTGATGAGAGAAGATAATGAGGTTTTCAGTGCGGAAACACAGCAATATTTTTTAACGCCTCCCTATGAGGATGCTACCTTTGCTTTGGGGTATCGTTTAAATGGAGATGGGATGGATTATATGTTTAGTGATTATGCCGGGAAAACCTCGAAGCCAGCCTTTGGACATACAGGGTGGACAGGTGCGTTAGCCACCTATGATCCGATGCATGAAGTGATGATAATCTACCTTACGAATCGTAAAAATACACCTGTTATCGATCCTTTGCATAATCCTCATCGTTTTTACGGAGATCGATTGCCGGCAGGACGCTATCGCGATCTGATTGGTGCGATCTATAGCGATTTAGGAATAAGAGGATAGAAGTATGCGTCAAAATAGTCGCGTCGAAAAATAGGAAAACGATAGGAAAAGGATAGGGAAATGATAAGGAAACTAACGAATAAAAAGGTTAAGAGAATGAGTGATTCATTAGAGAAGGGCAGTGGTGGAGTATGGTAGATAATAGGCTTAAAAAAGAGTATAGAACCGCAAAGAGTAAACATTTTATGAGTAAGAGCGCACTCTATTTATGGGGTTCGATCATCATTGCGATTCTTTTAGGGAGCTTAATGCCTTTAAGTTTTTCCCCTTTTGGTTATGGCTTTTTAGCGCCTATTCTATTAGCTTTTTGGCTACTACTCATATTGCCGGGAAGTTGCAAGCGAGCTTTTTGGTTAAGTCTTCTC
This sequence comes from Ignatzschineria sp. PL_is040, assembly GCF_055813795.1. Lineage (NCBI taxonomy): Bacteria > Pseudomonadati > Pseudomonadota > Gammaproteobacteria > Cardiobacteriales > Ignatzschineriaceae > Ignatzschineria > Ignatzschineria sp. PL_is040. The sequence goes on along the minus strand of NZ_JBVPGU010000002.1, from coordinate 64,781 downwards.
TTTGGCGTTTCATTTTTTACTATAGGTGTCTGGTGGATTCGTATTAGTCTATTGGAGTTTGGCGGGGCTCCTCTGTTACTAGGCGTTTTTTTAACGCTACTTTTAGCACTCTATTTAGGGCTCTATTATGCGCTATTAGGCTATTTTACATTGAAGACTCAGCTCTCACTGCCATTTCGATTAGGCATTCTCTTTCCTGTTATGGGGGTGCTTTTTGAATATATTCGCGCTCAACTCTTAACAGGTTTTCCTTGGCTCTCGCTGGGTTATACTTTGACTGATTATCCCTTAGCGCTCTGGCTTTTTCCTGAGATGGGTGCATTGATGGCAAGTTTTTGGGTCTATTTATCTGGAGGCGTAGGAGGGTTGTTACTCCTTCAGATCATCGCTTTGAGTGGCGGGAAGAGAAGAGTGAAAGAGTGTGATGCTTCTGATGCTCCTTCTTTAGTAGAGGTTGCTCAAAATCTGTCTCTAAAAAGTGTAAAAATCTATTTCCCCGCGCTCTTTATGGTAGGGATGGTGATATCGGTTGTTTTAGGGAGTAGCGCTTTGATGGCTGATAAGATCTCTCCTAAGGGTGAGCCGCTTAAAGTGGCCTTGATTCAGGGAAATATTGCACAGGAGTTAAAGTTTAGTGAGGCACAATATTACGAAATTTTAGCAACCTATTACCAATTGACTGCGCAAGTAGCTCCGAATGTTGATCTGATTATTTGGCCAGAGACGGCAATTCCTGCGCTCTATGAGCAGGAGGTTACACTGGGTGAGGCATTACGTAAGATCTCGCAAGAGGAGAGGGCGACGGTGATGACGGGGATCTTTTCAGGGCAAGGATCAGTGATACGAAATTCAGTCGTGGCTTATAGTGATCAGTTGAGAAGTCGTGATCAGCGTTACGATAAAGTTCATCTTGTTCCTTTTGGGGAGTTTCTGCCTTTTCGTTCTCTTTTAGATCTATTCAGTGGCATGATTGAGATCCCCTTTTCAGATCTTACCGCTGGTAGAGAGGAGCAAGCGCCTTTCCTTATCCATTATGAGGTAGATGGCGCACCTGCGATAACGCAACTCTCTACCTTTATCTGTTACGAGGCTGTTTTTGGTGATGAATTACGCTATCTAGGGAAGCAATCAGATTTTTTAGTGAATGTGAGTAATGATGCTTGGTTTGGAGATTCAATTGGACCTTGGCAACATTTTCAAATTACGCGAGCACGCGCGATTGAGCTACAAAGAGAGATGGTTCGCGCTACTAATAATGGGATTACAGCGCTTATCGATAGACGGGGAGAGGTAAAGGCGATCCTACCTCAATTTGAACAAGGTGTTCTAGAAGTTGAGGTCATGCCTTATGAAGGAACGACGACCTATAGCCGCGTAGGAGATCTCTCCTGGCTATTGTTCTTGTGGGTTGTTGCTGGGCTTGGAGCGCTCTTTTTTAGAAAGGAATTAAAGAAGTAAGTAGAAAGGCGTGAGTAGAAAGAAGCGAGTAGACTCTGCCGGCATTTTTGGCCATCTCTACTCACCTCTACTTAATGTTCAATGCTTGCTATTTCTACTCTTTTGTCCTTTTTTATGCTGCTTCAGGATACTAGTTCAGGTTCTTTTCGGGGTGATTTTTATTCTCTGAAAGGGAGCGGACTATAGCGAGCGTAGAGAATTGTGCTGACAAAGAGAATAATGGTTAAAAGAAAATAGATACTGCCAATGCCGGGATATCCTGATACCCAAATATCGGTTGCAGCGATCAGATAGAAGAGGGAGAGGAAACTTGTCCAGGCATGTGTAAATCGCTTTGCACGAAGCAATCCTCGCGCAGGGAACACGAGGGGCATTAGAAGTCCGATAATCAGAAATATTCTCGGTTGTTCTGGGTAGATTGCATTGGTCACAATACAGAAGATAGTAAAGAAGAAGAGTGCCAGATAGGAAGCAAGTGTACTGATTCTTGAAATTGAGACAATCGGACGCATATTGAGATAGAGCTCCTTTTTTAATTGAGCAGAAGAAAGTGATCAAGCCGAAATAGCGCGATAAACTTATCGAAGTTTAGATAAGCTCAATATTCATGCTATAAAAATGGAGTCTATTTTATCATGAAACAGAAGAGTTAAAAGTATATGCCTGAATTACCAGAAGTTGAGACCGTCCGTGCAGGAATAGCGCCCCATATTGAAGGAGCAACAATTCGTGGTGTTGAGGTCTACCATCGCCAGTTACGTTATCCGATTCCTGAGGCGATTGAGACACTCTACAATGCAACAATTGAGAAGGTGGAGAGGCGAGCGAAGTATCTGATCCTGACCACGACTCATGGGAGAGTTTTAATCCATTTAGGAATGTCCGGCGCCATTCGAATTTTGCCTGATGATTTTGAGCATAAAAAGCATGATCATTTTGTCTTACGGCTCTCAGGTAATCAGGCGTTGATCTACAATGACCCTCGCCGTTTTGGCTTTATTCTCCTCTATGGTAAGGATGAAGCGATCCCCTTCTTAGAGAAATTAGCACCAGAACCACTCACGGATCAATTTACGGCAGCCTATCTCCATCCTAAGTTGAAAGGAAGAACGCGGCCGATTAAATCGATCTTAATGGATCAAGCCTTTGTTGTAGGTGCCGGCAATATCTATGCGAATGAGTCACTCTTTATGGCGGGGATAGATCCGCAGCGCCCGGCGAATAATCTCTCATTGAAAGAGGTTGAACGCCTTGTTCAGGAGGTTAAGAAAGTATTAGCGCGAGCAATCGAGCAGGGTGGAACGACCCTAAAAGATTTTACGACACCCGATGGTAGTCCCGGCTATTTTGCCCAAGAGCTCTTAGTGTATGGACAAAAAGGTCAACCTTGTCCTCTTTGTGGGCAAGAGATCGAGCGTATTGTCATAGGGAATCGGGCAACTTACTTCTGTCCTCAATGTCAGAAATAGCGATAAAAGTCACTTTTCTCTATTTTTTAGTTCACTTTTCTGCTTTTTGCTATCGCTTCTTGAGGAAAAATGGTAGTGTGAAAGTATGTCAATAAGAATCAATAAAGTTTCAATAAATTTTCAACAAAGCTTCAATAAAGCTTCAATAAAAGCTTGGAAATAGCGATAAATAACGATGAGTAGCGATGATAGGTATCTAGATCTGTGTCTAAATCTAGTGTTGAAATAGCTCTATAAAATTATTTTTTTAATGACTCACCACTTTAGTATCTACATTTAGTATCTATAATTTAGTATCGATAAAGAAGGAGATAAGTATGAATCTTAATTTAACAGGTCAAGGCTTAGAGTTAACAGATGGACTTCGTAGCAGAGTAGAAGAGAAATTCTCACGTTTAGATCGTTATAGTGAGCATATTACAAGTGCGCATGTGGTATTAACCATTAAAGATAAGCGCCAAATTGCCGAGATCACTGTGACTGTTGCAAAGGGAAAAGATCTTCATGCAGAAGCCACCACAGAAGATATGTACCTCTCGATTGATGAGTTGTCTGGAAAAATTGAGCGTCAACTTCTCAAGCAGAAAGATAAAGCGATAACCGCAGAGCGAAAACAAGGACATGAGATTCGCCATGAAGAGGGAAAAGAGTAATATTCCCTATAGATGTTCGATATTGATGATATTTTTTTAGAAAGGCCCCGTTTAAGCGGGGCTTTTTCTTTGCTCAACTATTTTTTATCTAAGGTAGAAAGCGTATGATAGGGGAGAAATTATCGTGAAATTGTCATGATATTAAAGGATCGCTTTATCACTAGTTTTTAGATCTTTTAGATCATTCTTTTTAGATAAATTAAAAGAGCCGATTGCGCTATAATCAATTGTTATTATTTGCTGTCATTTGTCGTTTTTTGTTATGAGGGGTGGTTTTGTTGATCTTTTTTGACATAGCTTGCTCTCCGCACCTTCAATCTTGACTTCAGGTAGTGGTAAATAGTGCCTTACGGATATTGATGCTTATTTCAGAGCTTATTTTTTGATAGTTAGAAGGTTTTCTCCATGTTTGCAACAGACTCAAAGCACTTAATTGTCGGTTTTGGTATTACAGGGCTCTCCATTGCAAAAGCCCTTACTCGTTTAGGGGTGGAGAAGATCTGCGCTATCGATTCGAGGGATAAGCCACCGCATGAAGCGGAGATGGCGCAACTTTGTCAAAAGGTGGCAATCGGTAGCTTTAAAGATAGCACTACAAGTGATCTATTAGAGAGTTGTGATTATCTCTGGATCAGCCCCGGAGTTCCCCTTGCAACGCCAGAGTTGGCGCCTACTATTGCACGATTGCCGGCAGAGCATGTTGGGGGAGATATCGAGCTCTTTGCCCGCCTAGTTAAAGAGAATATTATTGCTATCACCGGCACAAATGGGAAGAGTACTGTCACGACCCTTTTAGGTTCGATTTTTGCTCAACTGCCTTATGATCTCTATGTCGGCGGTAATTTAGGGCAGCCAGCTTTAGAGCTTTGGTTAGCTTCAGAGGATCGAAAAGAGAAGGTGCAAGAGCCCCTTTTTATCCTTGAACTCTCCAGTTTTCAGTTAGAGACCACCTACTCATTACAGGCTGATATTGGGGCGTTACTCAATCTTTCGCGAGATCATCTCGATCGATATCGAGATTATGAGCATTATGTTGCGGCGAAATTAGCACTGATTAAACAATCATCTGAGATTATTATTCCCGCAGATGAACCGCTGATAGAGACCTTTTTAGCAGCGGAACTTCCGCGTCGTGGCGAGCAGGAGATTGTGCGTTTCTCTCTCTTTGATAATGCGAAGACTGATTATTATGCCTCATTAGAGCGACAAGAGGTGGTAAGTCGTACCGGGGAGCAGGTCAGTTATGCAAAGACACTCTTAAGAGGACAGCATAATCTTCTCAATATTGTTGCAGCTGTAGCAATTGCAGAACGATTTGGTGTTTCATTAAGAGCGATAGAGGCGGGCATTGCTAATTATCAGCCATTATCACATCGTTCTGTCAAGGTCCGGGAAATTGATGGAGTGACCTACTATAACGACTCAAAGGCGACAAATCTCTCTTCAACAGAAGCGGCTATTTTGGGTTTCCCCGAGCGAAAATGGTTGATTTTAGGGGGCGTTACTAAAGAGCAAGATTTTTCACCGCTTAGAGAACTTCTACAAAAAAATATCGCAGGAGTTGCGCTGATTGGAAAGGATTATTCCGCGATACTGCCTCACATTCCAGAGAGCATTCCCTATTTTGAGTGTGGGACTCTTGAAACCGCATTGGTTCAATTAAAAGCGTTAGCTTTGCCAGGGGAGATTGTTCTTTTTTCTCCTGCTTGTGCAAGTTTTGATCAATTTAAGGGGTTTGAAGAGCGAGGTCGTATCTTTGAGACATTAGTTCATGCGCTATAAGCGTGATTGAATGCTCAATATTGAGCCTGTTTGTGGTACAATTTTTTCTCTTTAACGAATAGATTAGGTGTAATTTGAAGAATATGTCTAAACGCATTCCTCGTGGTGTTCATCTTGATCCTTGGTTGCTGATCACTTCTTCGCTCTTTCTACTGATTGGGCTCTTGATGGTGACCACGGCATCGGGATATGTTGCAGAGTATTATGGTCTCTCTCCTTACCACTATGGGATTAGACAAGGACTCTATATTGCTATCGGGCTCACTTTTGCCATATTTGCTTTTAAGATTAAACTTAATATCTGGTATAAGCTGACACCGATATTGATGCTCTTCTCTTTTGTTGCACTTGTATTGGTGTTGATTCCCGGCATCGGTCGAGAAGTTAATGGTGCTTTGCGTTGGATCCCCATCTCATTTTTTAACTTTCAGCCAGCCGAGATGGCAAAGTTTGCGGCACTAACCTATATCGCCTCCTATCTCCATCGACAGAAAGATCGGATTGGGTCTAAGATTTCAGCACTGATTATTCCGCTCTTTGTGATGGGTGTTTTAGGTGTTCTGCTCCTTTTAGAGCCTGATTTTGGTTCTACGGCTATCATCTTTGTGGTTGGTTTGGGGTTGCTCTTTATTGCCGGCGTCTGTCTTTGGCGCTTTGCGATTGTGCTGGCGCCGACGTTAATTGTAATGGCCGTTATCCTCTATACTTCCCCCTATCGTCGTGCCCGGTTATCAGGCTTTTTACGCCCATGGGAAGATGCTTATAATCAGGGGTATCAGCTAGTTAACTCCCTGATCGCAATTGGTCGAGGGAAGCTCTCTGGGGTTGGAATTGGTGAGAGTATGTCCAAGCTAGGTTATCTGCCTGAGGCGCATACCGACTTTATTTTTGCGATCTATGCGGAAGAGTTTGGCTTTTTTGGTGTGATTTTCCTCGTTCTCATCTATATGATCTTCCTCTATCGTACTTTCAATATTGGAAGAAGAGCAGAACAGCTCGATCTCAATTTTGCAGCTTATATCTCTTATGGCATCGGTTTATGGTTAGGAACGCAAGCATTGATTCATATGTGTGTTGCTTCAGGGTTATTGCCAACAAAGGGCTTAACATTACCACTGATGAGTTATGGGGGATCGAGTATTATCACGATGATGGTGGGCTTAGGGCTGCTCTTTCGGGTTGATCGAGTTGTGCAGTTACGAGAGTTGCAAAACTATCAAGATGAGCAAGAGCTAGCTGCTCAGCGGGAGATTGCAGAGAGCAAGATAAGGGTGGCGATGAAATGAGTAGCATGCGTGGAACGATTGTTATTATGGCCGGCGGTACGGGAGGGCATATCTTCCCCGGGATTGCTGTTGCCGAGGCGCTGCAAGAGCAGGGTTATAAAATTGAGTGGCTAGGTGCCAATGGGTTGGAACTTAAACTTGTACCGCAGCATGGCTTTCCCCTCTATTCATTAGAGATTGCCGGCATTCGAGGTAATGGCTTGAAGGGGTGGTTAAGGCTTCCGTGGCGTTTAACAAAAGCGGTCTTAGATGCGCGTCGCTTCTTTAAGAGAGTCTCACCTCTTTGTGTTGTGGGATTTGGAGGCTTCGCTGCAGGTCCTGGAGGATTAGCTGCCAAATCGTTAGGGATTCCTATTATTATTCATGAGCAAAATGCCGTGCCCGGTTTGGTTAATAGAGTCTTATCGCGACTCAGTCGTGTTAATTTAGCGGCATTTAATGCCGAGTTACCTCATGCGAAAGTGGTGGGGAATCCTGTTAGAGAGGGATTGTTAACGCTAGCCCCTTATGAGCAACGATATGGCGCACGAAGTGGAAGACCATTACAGATTCTTGTTGTGGGAGGTTCGCAAGGAGCTCGAATCTTAAATCAGGTGATGCATGCTTTTGCTCAAACAGAGATGGCCGGCGCTTATCAAATCTGGCATCAGACAGGGGAGGCCTTCTATCAGTCCCATAAAGATAAGCCCTCTTTTCAGTGCGAGCATTATCGCTTAACCCCCTTCATCGATGATATGGTAGAAGCGTATGGATGGGCAGATCTTGTGATCTGTCGTGCCGGCGCTTTGACTGTTTCCGAAATATTAGTAGCAAATGTTGCAAGTTGCTTTATCCCTTTTGCAAAAGCCGTTGATGATCATCAAACCAAAAATGCCGAAGCATTAGCAGAGATTGGAGCTGCGTATCTCTATCCTGAGAGCGACTTTAATCTAGCAACACTTCAAGAGATGTTAACTCATTTTACAAGAGAAAAAGCCATCGAAATGGCGAGTAAAACCAAAATTTTAGCGAAACCTGAAGCGACAGCTGAGATTGTTTCAGTAATTGAAAAGGTCATAGAATCATGAATCAAAAAAGTTATATTTGTCCCTCTGAAATGCGCCGTATTGAGAGAATTCACTTTGTTGGAATTGGGGGTTCGGGGATGTGTGGTATCGCCGAGGTGCTTCTCAATTTGGGGTATGAGGTGACAGGATCAGATATTGCCGCTTCACCTGTTGTTGATCGTTTGATTGATCTGGGCGCTTTAGTGTGGATTGGCCATCAAAAAGAGCATGTGATCGGTGCTGATGTTGTGGTGATCTCTACCGCTGTCAAAGAGGATAATCCGGAGGTGATTAGCGCTAAAGCGGAGCGTATTCCTATTATTCAGCGAGCGCAGATGCTTGGTGAGTTGATGCGTTTTCGTTTTGGGATTGCTGTTGCCGGTACTCACGGGAAGACGACAACAACCAGTCTTTTAGCCTCTATTTTAGATGAGGCAGGGCTTGATCCAACCTATGTTATCGGTGGACGTTTAAATAGCTCTAATGTGAATGCGCGTCTAGGTTTAGGGCAATATCTTGTTGCAGAAGCGGATGAGTCTGACGCCTCATTTCTTCATCTTCATCCTATGTCTGCCATTATTACCAATATCGACCAAGATCATATGAGTACTTATGGGGGGGATATTGAAAATTTACGTCAAACATTTGTCGATTTTCTTCATCTGCTTCCTTTTTACGGCTTGGCGGTTCTCTGTATCGATAATGAAGAGGTTGCATCGCTTATCCCACGAATTCATCGTCCAATAATCACCTATGGTGAGAGTGAAGGGGCAGATTATCAGCTTCTCAATTATGAGTCGCGTGGTATGCAGACCCGTTTTGAAGTCAAAATGCCACATGGAGTGAGTGAATTTACCGTTGCTCTTCCAGGAAAATATAGCGTTCTTAATAGTTTAGCTGCAATAGCAATTGCCAATGATTTGGGGGTTCCTCATCCCGCTATCCGTCGTGCTTTACGTCGTTTTAAAGGTATTGGTCGTCGCTTCCAATTCCACCCTTCTGTTCCATTACAGAGAGGGGGAAGTGTAGAGGTGATGGAAGATTATGGGCATCATCCGACAGAGATTAAGGCCGTCTATGAGGCTTTAACGACAGCTTATCCTGAAAAGCGAATTGTTGTTGCATTTCAACCTCATCGAAATTCAAGAACAGCTGAACTCTATGATGAGTTTATTGCGGTCTTATCAGAGATCGATACGGTATTGATCACGGATATCTATGCGGTAAGAGAGGCTGAAATTCCCGGGATTTCAGGTGAGAAGCTAGCAGAAGATGTGGCCAAGAAAGGAGGGAGAAATACCCTCTATGTGGGATCGATCGATGAGATTAGAAGTGCTTATGCCAAAATCGCCCAAGATGGTGATCTCATAGTGATGATGGGGGCGGGCAATATCGGTGGCATTGCTGCCAATTTTTATAAGGGAGGGGCACTCTAAATGGTTTCAGCATTAAATCGATTTGAAGACCCGAAGGTTTTCGGTAAAGTTGCCGTTGTCTACGGTGGTCACTCATCGGAGCGAGAAGTCTCGCTCTGGTCGGGAGAGGCTGTTTTAGCAGCGCTCAAAGCACAAGGGATCGATGCTCATGGGATCGATACTGCCGAGGTAGAACTGCTTTCTCATCTAGTAGCAGAATCTTTCGATCGCGTCTTTATTGTCCTTCATGGTCGTGGTGGGGAAGATGGTGTTTTACAAGGTGCGCTTGAGTATCTCAATATTCCTTACACCGGGAGTGGAGTATTAGCTTCTAGTGTAGGGATGGATAAGTTAAAGAGTAAGCAGATTTGGCAAGCTCTAGGGCTTCCCGTATTGGAGTCTTACCTTCTCAATTCAGAAGAGGATGTTGCTCGGTTAGCGCCGATCTTAAAATACCCGGTAGCAGTTAAGCCGGCAGAAGAAGGGTCGAGCATTGGTGTTAGCCGTGTTGAGAGTGCGGATGATCTGCTAGCTGCATGGAAGGCTGCGGGAGGCTATAATTCTCCTATATTTGCAGAGAATTGGATTGTGGGTAATGGTGAATATACCTGTGCAATCTTAAATGGTACGGCGCTCCCCATTATTCGTATGGAGACCGATTTAGCATTTTATGATTATGAGGCAAAATATCTCCGTGAAGATACGCGTTATTTCTGTCCATCGGGATTGAGTCAAGCTGATGAGATGCGTTTTAGAAAACTCTGTGAAGAGGCTTTTCATGCATTAGGAGCAGACGGTTGGGGGCGCGTTGATTTTGTCTTAGATCGTGATAATAATCCCTGGTTATTGGAGATCAATACCGTTCCAGGAATGACAAATCATTCGCTTGTTCCTTTAGCGGCAAATCGTGCCGGTATCTCATTTGAGCGCCTCTGTTGGTTGATCTTAGAAGGCTCTTTGTGATCTTCTTTAGGGATATTTCAGAACCATTACATTGATGTATAATAGGCTATAGTTAATCTTGAGTAGATCATATATTTTGTTGCAATCAAATTATCGTACCTCTCGACCCAAACGTCGTCAGCGGTCAGGTGTCGTCCAGAAAAAGCCTTTTGATTGGCGACAATTTGGAAGATTTCTCTATCGCTTATTACGCTATCTTCTCTTAATCGCACTTCTTGTTGCGATCTTTGTCGGCCCCTATTGGGGATGGCAATATTTAAAAGAGAATAATCTCTTTTTTAAAATAGAGACGGTTTCTGTCTATGGAGAGATTGAGCATCTTCCAGAAGAGCGAGTCAATGAGTTGGTAAAAGATGCGATAGGGCAAAATCTGATCGGATTAGATATGAAGGGCTATCAAGATGAGATCCTTTCTGAGAGCTGGATTAAGAGTGTCTCTCTTAAACGAAATTGGTTTCATGAGCTAGAGGTGCATATTGAAGAGCAGGCACCGGTGGCGATCTGGAATGGCGTTGAGATGATCGATGCATCAGGAGAGCGATTTACCCCCTCTTTTTATCCTCAAGGAGAGTGGGTCTTTCTTGCAGGACCTGATGGTCGTGCGCTAGATGTCTTAGAGGTTTATAACCGGACTAAAGAGCGCTTAGAGGGAACCGGGTTTCAACTGAGTCATCTCTCATTAGATGAGAGTGATTCCTGGAGTCTTGTTTTAGATGATCAGCTCTTGCTCATTATGGGGTCTGAAAATTTCGATCAACGCTTAGAGCGATTTCTACGGCAATTTTCAGATCGAGAGGTTCTTGATAGAATTCAACATATCGACTTTAGATATAAAAATGGATTCTCTGTAAAGTGGAAAGAGAATTCAGATAGTATAAAGAATAAATTATAAGGTGCAGAAAGATGACGGATACCTCAGTTTCATCAGTAGGAGTTTGCATAGATATAGGAACGAACAGAGTCGTTGGTATGATGGCAGAAATTCGGGATGATGGGTCCATTGAGATTATTCGAATTATCTCAAAACCCTCTCGAGGCATTAAGCAAGGGAGTATTGCCAATATAGCGCCAATTTCAAATATTGTTCGGGATATTATTGCGGAATTTGAGCGTGAAGAGAATGTAAAGGTTCTTTCTGTCTCAACCTCTATTACGGGCACACATATTCGTAGTCGTCAGAATAATGGTGTTGTGACGATTTCAGGGGATCGTTTTACCGAAAAGGATAATGATCGAATCTTACAGGAAGCGGGTAAGATTAAACTTGATGCTGGAGAGAGCGTTCTCCACGTATTGCCACAAAAATATATTATCGATGGGGGAAGTCCTGTTGAAAATGCCATTGGACTCTCAGGGGTTAAGTTTACTCTTGATGCTCATCTCGTAACAGCATCGACCAATGCGATCAACGATATTACTAACTGTATTACAGAGAGCAATGTAGAGATCGACAATATTATCTACGAAGGTGTTGCTGCTGCGATTAGTGTTTTAACTGAGGATGAGATGCAACGTGGTGTCACCCTAATCAATATTGGTGCGGGAATAACTGATGTTGTTGTCTATAAAGGTGGGGCGGTTGTCTATCACTCTCCTATACCATTAGGTGGCAATGATGTGACAACCGATATCGCTAAAATTAAGCGTTATTCCACCCAAGTTGCTGAGAGTATAAAGCTAGAGCACGGCAGTTGTCTTGGCTATAGTAGCTATGATGATAGTTTTAAATTACCGGTGATTACCAATCAGACTGAAAATAGAACAATGTCTCGTCGAGAACTCTCTTCTATTATTGAAGCGCGCTATCGTGAAATTTTTGAGATTATCCGAATGAATCTTGAAGATGCCAATGTCTATCTACCTCATGATGCCGGCGTGGTATTGACGGGAGGCGGAAGTATGATCCCGGGATGTGCTGATCTAGCGCAAGAAATTATGGAAAAACCGTGCCGTATTGGAACTCCGTTAAATGTCATATATGATAAGGGTGAAGGATTGACGCCGGAACATGCAACAGTTGTTGGGCTTTTAGCCTCTCATAAGTATGACAATATCTGGCAAAAAGAGTTACAAAAAACAATGCCAAGTGGTAACTTTTTTAGTAACATATATAAGAAAATCACTGGAATGTGTCGAAACTACTTCTAGTGTTGTTAAGAATACGAATAAAATGAGGATTTATAATGTCCATATTTGAGTTGCAGCAAGATATTAACGAACATGGCCCTGTTATAAAAGTAATAGGTGTGGGTGGCGCTGGTGGTAATGCGATTACTCATATGGTTGATTCCGGATTAACGGGAGTAACGTTTATTGCCGCAAATACAGATGCTCAAGATCTAAGAGAGGCGAAAGCAGATATTCGCATTCAATTAGGAGAAGCATTAACTCGTGGTTTAGGGGCGGGGGCAAATCCAGAGATTGGACGTCAAGCTGCAGAAGAGACTAAAGATCACATTAAAGCAGAATTAAATGGTGCTGATATGGTCTTTATCGCTGCAGGAATGGGTGGCGGAACAGGAACCGGTGCAGCGCCTATAGTTGCTGAAATTGCAAAAGAATTGGGCATCTTAACGGTTGCGGTTGTTTCAAGACCTTTCTCGATGGAGGGTAAGAAGCGTGATCAAGCCGCAAATCAAGGATTAAAACAGTTAGCACAACAAGTTGACTCGCTCATTACAATTCCTAATGACCGTTTAATGAGCGTTCTTGGGAAAGGGGTGAGTCTCTATGATGCTTTCAGTGCGGCGAATAATGTTCTCTTCAATGCGGTACAAGGGATTACTGATAGCATTATCAAGCCAGGAATGATCAATCTCGATTTCAATGACGTTAAGACAGTTATGAAACAACAGGGATTGGCAATGATGGGGGTAGGGCTCTCATCAGGGGATAATGCGGCAAGAGAAGCGATTCAACAAGCGATCTCATCTCCACTTTTAGAGGAGGTGAGCTTGAAAGGCGCGAAAGGTCTGCTTGTTAATATTTCAGGTGGTCCTAAGTTGAGTATCGGTGATCTTCATGAGATTGGTGCAATTATTAGTGATTATGCTAATGAAGAGACAACGGTTGTCTTTGGTGCCGTGATTGATGAAGAGATGGGGGAAGATATTCGGGTAACGTTGGTAGCAACAGGATTAGGTGAATATCAAGCTCCGATCGAGCGCGGTAGTATTGCAGATCAACTATTAGGTAGAACTATAAAGCCTGCGGCAGCAACAATTCCGACGGAACCTGCGGTAAAAGAGCAACCTAAAGCCTCGCCATCATCACAATCTTCAGGATATCTCGATATCCCTGCTTTTTTAAGAAAAAATTCTTAATCGCTTCAGCTGCTACTCTTAATTTTAGGAGATAGCGTTGAAGAGAAGATTAATGAATAGAGGAATCTCTAAGTAAATAATATGCTAAAACAGAGAACAATAAAGAGTTTAGTCCAAACAACAGGTATCGGCCTTCATTCTGGGAAGAAGGTCTACTTAACCTTGCGCCCAGCAAGCATAGATCAGGGAATTATCTTTAGAAGAACAGATGTCGATTCTCCAGATATTAAAATTCAGGCTGATTCTGTTGTTAGTACGCAACTTGCAACCAAGATTGCATCCCCTTTAGCGCCAGATGTTACTATCTCGACGATAGAACACTTAATGTCTGCGTTGTGTGGTTTGGGGATTGATAATATTATTATTGAAGTAAGTGCGCCAGAGATTCCGATTATGGATGGTAGTTCGGCGCCTTTTGTTTATCTTATTCAATCGGCAGGCATTCAAGAGCAGAATGCGGCGAAGAAATTTATTAAAATTAAAAAGCCGGTCGTTTATAAACATGAAGATAAATTAGCAAAGCTTCTTCCATATGATGGATTTAGACTCGATTTTACAATCAAATTTGATCATGCTGTCTTAGATAAGACCAATCCTCAACATCGTTGTGAGTTTTCAAGTCAATACTATATTGAAGAGATTGCTCGTGCGAGAACATTTGGTTTTATGAAAGATCTAGAGCTAATGCGAGAATTAAACTTAGCGCTAGGGGGCAGTATGGATAATGCTATTGTTGTGGATGATTACCGGATTCTCAATAGTGATGGATTGCGTTATGAAGATGAATTTGTTCGCCATAAAGTTTTAGATGCGGTAGGAGATCTTTATGTATTAGGTCATCCTATTATTGGAGAATTTGTTGGTTATAAAGCGGGGCATATGATGAATAATATGTTGATCCGTGAGCTGGTAAAAGATCCATCTGCATATGAGTTTGTGGTCTATGAAGAGGCAGAGACATCACCTGTTACATTTAAGGTGCCGGCCTGGAATTAAATTTAGTAATAAAAGTGAGCAGTAAAAGTTAGTAATAATTTAGTTATTTTCACTAATGGCTCTTTTAATTTCTTTGAAAGTAGCGTATAGTTTGTGGTTTACGATTTTATATTGAATAACGTGTCTCTATATAATATAAAAAAGTTTTGGATTATAGTTGAATATAGGATATAAATTTTTATGGTTACAATTCGTCTAGCTCGTGGAGGCTCTAAAAAGCGTCCTTTCTACCAAATCGTTGTTGCGGATCAAAGAAACTCTGTAACTGGTAAATACATTGAGCGTCTTGGCTTTTTTAATCCCATCGCTAAAGGTGGAGAGAAACGTTTAGAACTTGCCCAAGATCGTGTAGATTACTGGGTAGGAGTGGGAGCACAACCTTCTGAGCGTGTTGCATCTTTAATCAGAGAAGCTAAAAGAGCTGCTGCTAAAGAAGCTTAATAGCTTATAAAGTAGAGTTTTAGAGCCATCTTACAATTTCAGTAAGGTGGCTTTTTTGTGTCAAATAAGGAGAGATCATGAGTGATGAAAAGATCATTGTAGGGAAAATCAATGGTTTTCATGGCGTTAGAGGCTTTATAAAAGTCTTTTCTGAAACAAGACCGAGAGAGGGAATTTTAGAGTATTCTCGCTTTTTTATGAAGCAAGGTAATGAATGGGTTACTTTAGAGGTTGATGGTCGGCAGAAGCATAATAAGCACGTTCTCTTAAAGTTTGAAGGATATGACTCCCGAGATGCTGTAGAACCGCTATTGGGGCAAGAGCTCTATATTTCACGTGAAGATATGCCGGAGTTAGAAGATGGTGTTTACTGGCTTGATCTTTATGGTTTAAAGGTGATCAATCATGAAGGGGTGGAGTTAGGAGAGATTGTTGATATCTTTGAAACAGGTGCTAATGATGTGATTACTGTTAAAGGCGCTAAAGGTGAGATGATGATTCCTTTTTCGATGGAGTATATCGTTATGGAGATCAATCTCGAAGAGGGTTATGTTCAGGTTGATTGGGATGAAGAGTAGAGATGAAGGGTAAGTTGATCATCGATGTTATCGCTTTAATTCCTGAGTTAATAGCACCTATTATCGAAGATGGGGTTGTCAGCCGCGCTCATAATAATGAGCTCTTTGAACTCCGTTTTTGGAACCCTCGCGATTACTCTACAGATAATCATCATACAGTGGATGCCCGTCCTTATGGTGGGGGGCCGGGAATGGTGATGATGTATGAGCCGCTGAAGAAGACTTTTGATGCTATTGAGAGCTTTAGAGGGAGTAGAGGTTTACGTCTCTATATGTCTCCACAGGGAGATCTTCTGAAGCAACAACGCGTCAGAGAGCTTAGTGAAGAGCAACATCTTATTATTCTTTGTGGTAGATATGAGGGGGTTGATCAACGTATTATCGACACAGAGATTGATGGTGAGATCTCTGTTGGTGATTATGTGCTCTCAGGAGGGGAGTTAGCGGCTGCCATCTTAATTGATGCGATTGTCCGAATTCTTCCCGATGCGATCTCAAATGAGGCGTCTCATCTTCATGACTCTTTTAGTATTGGAGATCAGCTTGATCATCCTCACTATACTCGTCCGCGGGAGATTAATGGCTTAAAGGTGCCGGAAGTACTCTTTTCTGGCGATCATGCAAAAATTGCCCAATGGCGTGACGCAGAGGCAAAAGCAAGAACGGAAGCGAGAAGAGCGCGTTTACGACAAGAAGAGTTGTAGTATCGTTAAGCAGAGAGTAGAAAGTAGGAGAGGAAAAAGGGAAGCTAATTATTAAGCTTCCCTTTTTCTATTTTGTTATCTATTGGTTCAGTTATCTCTAATTTGTCTCTAATTTTAACCCTATATTCTTGGTTAGAATTATTTTGATTTAAAACTGATTTAGAACTGATTTAGGACTCAATTAGCTCTTAATGACTTTTAGATTAGATTGAGTAGTAGAGCTTATATTCCATAGGATTAGGTGTTTCTGCTACTTGATTGATCTCTTTCTGTTTCAGTGCAATGTAAGAATCGATAATACTATTGCTAAAAACCCCACCTTTAAGGAGAAATTCACGATCCTGATCGAGCGCCTCTAATGCCTCATCAAGATTACGGCAAACTTTAGGGATATTGTTGAGTAATTCGCTTGAAAGATCATAGAGATTCTCATCAGCGGCAGGTCCTGGATGGATTTTATTCTCAATACCATCTAAGCCTGCCATAAGAAGCGCCGAAAATGCTAAGTAGGGGTTTGCTGTCGCATCAGGGAAGCGTACTTCAATACGGCGAGCCTTCTCATTAGCCACATAAGGGATACGTATAGATGCGGTTCTATTTTTGGCTGAATAAGCTAAAAGTACGGGAGCCTCAAAGTGAGGAACAAGGCGCTTATAGCTATTCGTTGAGGCATTTGTAAATGCATTGAGTGCGCGCGCATGTCGGATGATGCCACCAATAAAGTAGAGGGCATCTAATGAGAGATTGCTATATTGATCTCCGCAGAAGATATTGTCGCTCTCTTTAAAGAGAGAGATATGGACATGCATTCCAGATCCGCTCTCACCATGATAGGGTTTAGGAAGGAATGTTGCGCTTTTACCATGAAGATCGGCTGTTGTTTTTGTAACATATTTGAGACGTTGTACCTCGTCTGCTTTTTTAAGAAGCGTATTGTAACGAACGCCAATTTCACATTGTCCTGCAGAGGCGACTTCGCGATGATGAATCTCTACTTCAAGCCCCATCTTTTCTGCATTTAAGACAATCTCATTACGAAGGTTATGTAGCTTATCGACAGGTTGAAGTGGCGAGTAGCCCCCCTGTTTTTCAGCATAATGTCCAGAATAGGAGTTTTCATCATTTGATGACCAGTAGGAGGTATCTGATTGTAACTGATAGCTCATATGATCTGGTGCAATATTGTAACGGACGCTATCGAAGATAAAAAACTCATTTTCGGGTCCAAAAAAAGCTTGATCGGCAATATTGAGGTTTGATAGATGCTCTTCTGCGCGACGAGCAAGCGCTCTCGGATCTCTCTCATAATAATCCATTGTATCGGGCTCTAGAACATCACAAATTAAGACTAGGGTCGGATGTTGAGCAAGATGATCGACGAAAGCAGTCTCAGGACGAGGTAAGAGAATCATATCTGAGCACTCTGTCTTCTTCCATCCTTTAAAGCTTGAGCCATCAAAAAACTTACCCTGAGTGAAGAGGTCTTGGTTCGCTTGTCGTGCTGGAATAGTAAAATGATGTTCTTGTCCGATCATATCGGTTAAACGAAGATCGATGAATAAAATCCCATTTTCTTTAATAAACTCTAAAATGGAACGAATACTATCAGCCGGCATGCTCACTCCTTAAATTTTTCCATGTGGTGTAAATCGGTATTCTACACTAATTTTTAGGAAAAATGCTCAATAAAGTAGTAGTAACAATAAAGAAAACGATAAAGAAAACGATAAAGAAAATAATTGCGTAAAGGGTGACAAAGGGACCGAAAAAGAGATTGTTGAAAACCAACTGAGAATTTGTCCAAGAGATTTACGAAGATATTTGCTCCAAATTTGTTAAGGATTTGCTAAAAACTTGCCAAGAATGTGCTCGTGCTATTGACTGAGGCATTTATCCAAATATTTTTTGTAAAACTGTAAAACTGTAAAACTGTAAAACTGTAAAACTGTAAAACTGTAAAACTGTAAAACTGTAATAGCTAAGAAGCTTGTTTAAAAAGAGGAGCCCTTTTTTTATCTCTTTCGCTTTTAGGGAGAGTTACGTAGAATGCGCTACAATATAACTTATGTTTAAAGAGATAGAGATTAAATAATAGAATGAAAATAACTACTTGGAATGTTAACTCAGTCAATGTTCGTTTAGCCCATTTAGAGCAGTTTTTAAAAGAGGTCTCTCCTACCGTGGTGGGGCTACAGGAGCTCAAATCAGTTTCAGAAAAATTCCCCTTAGAAGCTTGTGAAGCATTGGGTTATCACGCTGCAGTTAATGGGCAGCCCACCTATAATGGTGTGGCGCTATTATCTCGCTTTCCGATGAGTGATATTCTCTTTGATCTTCCGGGATTTGAGGATAGTGAGAAGCGTGTCATTAGCGCAACGATCAATGGCGTTCGAGTTATTAATGCCTATGTTCCTAATGGACAGAGCCCCGATTCTGATAAATATCAATATAAGTTAAATTGGTTACAACATTTTAAGGCGTTTATTGAGGCGCAGCTTCAGATCTATCCGGAACTTATCGTGATAGGGGATTTCAATATTGCCCCTACCGATGATGATGTTCATGATCCTAAGAGCTGGAAAGGAAAGGTGCTCTGCACTGACGCAGAGCGAGAAGCTTTCTTTCAACTTCTCGATTTAGGGTTAATCGATGCTTTGAGAATAGAAGCGCAACCGGCGGGCCTCTTTACTTGGTGGGATTATCGTCAGAATGGATTTGAGAAAAACAGTGGTATTCGGATTGATCATCTATTATTATCAACAGTAGTGAGTCGACGATTTGTGACCTCTAAAGTTCATTTGGAGTATCGAGCGATGGAACGCCCTTCAGATCATGCGCCGGTCTCTGTTCTGTTGAAGGATCGTGAAAAAGATACGGATAGAGTATCGAAATAGAGTAGAGATAGCCTACTATTACTAGATGTCGATAGATGTCGATAGATAAAGTAGTAGATCGTAAAAGTAGAAATAGCTGCATAACGCAATCTATGTAATAGTTAAGAGAAGGACGAGATGGAGGGAGCTCATTGAAAAGCCCCTGTATTAAATTTGATAAGGAGAGAATTATGTTTGGTGGTAGTATTGTCGCGATAGTCACCCCGATGTTTCCGGATGGTCGTATTGATTATGATTCATTTGAAAAATTGGTTGAATTTCATATTGAAAATAAGACAGATGCGATTGTTGCGGTAGGTACAACAGGAGAGTCTGCGACAATTAACTTCGATGAGCATCGTGAAGTTGTTAAGCGGGTAGTCGGTTATGTGCGTGGGAGGGTTCCTGTGATTGCAGGAACAGGTGGCAATTCTACAGAAGAGGCGATTCGCTTAACCCATTGGGCGGCTGAAGATGGTGCCGATGCTTGTCTCTTAGTTGCGCCTTACTACAATAAGCCACCACAAGAGGGGCTCTATCAACACTTTAAGTTGATTGCCGAGACTGTAGATATTCCACAAATTCTCTACAATGTACCGGGGCGTACAGCATCTGATATTTTGCCAGATACTGTTGAAAAATTAGCAAATCTTAAAAATATTGTTGCGATTAAAGAGGCGAGTACTTTCGAGCGTGTAGAGCAGTTAGTTCGCCGCGTTGGTGATAAGATCGATATCTTAACAGGTGAAGATGGAATCGCGGCAAAATGTGTATTAGCAGGCGCAAAAGGGGTTATCTCTGTTACGGCAAATATTGCTCCGCTTCTAATGCATGAGATGATGGAAGCTGCTTTAGCGGGAGATGAACAGCGCGCTTATGAGATCAATGATAAGATCAAAGAGCTTCATCATGTTCTCTTTTTAGAGGCAAACCCAATCCCTGTAAAATGGGCACTTCAGCAGATGAATCGTATCCATGCCGGAATTCGACTCCCCTTAGTTCCGCTCGACAAGCAGTATCATCTAACAGTACGTGAAGCGATGAAGGGTGCAGGACTTCTATAAATCACTGTCAGATAAGTATAAAATTAAATTGTTATGAAAAAGGCATCTTATTGTTTTTTTCAGCTATAATTTTCAAAACAAGTATTTTGTGATTGTTTCAATTGCCGATACGATAACAAGAATTTTATTCAGTAAAGGTTGTTTCATGTATACAAAAAAAATAGCGTTTGCAGTGGTGCTATCTGGCTTAATTATAGGTGGGTGCTCTACTCAAAATGTGCAGTCACGAGATAATTTGCGTTATTTGAAATCATCGCAAGTTAATCCTTTAGAGTATCCTCCTAGTTTAGTGAAGCAGACAGAAACCAATGTTGAAGCTGCAACGACCCTCAAGGAATATCGTAATTATCAGAAGCAAGCAGCCTCGAAGGTATTGCCTACTGCTGGAGAGAGTATTACATTCATTGAGGCAGAAAATGGTCGCCGCTGGATCAATACAGGTCACACTCCTGATTTTGTTTGGCAGCAGGTACATCAACTCTTAAGACAGTTAGGGTTAGAGATAGAATCTCAAAGTCCTGAGGCCGGTCTTATTGAGACTAAGTGGGCAGAGAATCAAGCAGATGTGCCGGAAGGATTTATCCGAGGCTTAATTAAACGTGTAGCAAGTAATCTATTAGGTTCCTCATCGAGAGATAAATTCAAGATTCGTTTAGAGCGTGATGGTAATCGAACGCTAATTTTTGTGACACACTATGCGATGAAAGATGAAGCAACTGGAAATGATGATCAATTCCATCGATGGGTAGATGCTCCTAAAGATCCTGAACTGGAGGCGGAATTTATTGCACGCCTTGCGGCAAGATTAGGGGGTGACGGTAGCACCGCTATGGGAAAGCAGGGGCTTCCCGTCACTGATCGGGAAGGGTTACAACTTATCATTAAAAATCGCTCACAAGATGTTGTATGGGAGCAGGTGGCTAATATCTTAGATGATGGGGTCAAATATAATGTATTAGAGCAATATGCGGATCTTAATACATTGCGTGTTGGGCGAACGGTGAAAAAGCGTCGTTTCTGGTTCTTTAGTAAAAATGATCCGGAAGGAGAAGTCTACTATATACGAATCAACCCTATCGGCGAGGAGAGAACGCAGATCGATGTCTTGCCAGTATTAACGCTCAATCATCTTGAAGAGATGATGGGGAAGGTACAGACAGGATTGAAATAGGTTCCTTATAATCTGATAAAATGGAGACGCCTGGTTATTATTTAGCCAGGCGTTTCTTCTTATTTGGGAGAAGATGAGAGAGCATGAGTGAATATGAGCGAAGGAGAGAGTTTATGAGTCGACGTATTGCTAAATTAGCACCTCACGTCATCAATCAGATCGCCGCCGGAGAGGTGGTTGAGAGACCTGCTTCTATTGTGAAGGAGTTGGTCGAAAATAGTATTGATGCTGGAGCAACCGAGATTACCATCGATATTAAGGGTGGCGGAATCGATCATATTATTGTACAAGATAATGGTCATGGCATTGCGAAAGATGACCTTAATTTGGCACTGTCGAGTCATTCCACAAGTAAAATTCGCTCGCCGGAAGATCTGGTAGAGGTTTCAACCTTAGGGTTTAGAGGGGAGGCGCTTCCTAGTATTGCGGCAGTCTCACGCTTGACTTTAATCTCTCGAGAGCGGGGGGCAGAGTATGCCTACCGTGTTGATGGGAAGGGGGATGATTTAGGGGAGGAGCCGATGCCGGCCTCTCTCTTAGAGGGGACGAGAATAGAGGTGAGAGATCTCTTTTTTAATGTGCCGGCAAGACGTAAATTTCTTCGAACTGAACGGACAGAATATAGCCATATTGAGACCTTAGTGAAGCGTTTAGCACTCATTCGTTATGATATTGCATTCACCTTAATCCATAATGGTCGTGAGCAATTCTCGCTACCTCGAGCTGAGACTTTGGAAGAGCAGCAGAATCGCATTGCTGCGGTATTTAATCAGGAGTTTTTGGCAGAGAGCTTTCACTTTAGTCATACGAAGAAGATCCCGCTTGATGATTATGATACCACCCGCACCTTAACGATTGAGGGATGGTTAGCAAAACCGACATTTTTTCGCAATAACAATGATTGGCAATATGTTTATGTGAATGGACGTATGGTGAAAGATCGTCTGGTAGCGCATGCTATTCGACAAGCTTATCGTGATGTGATGTATAGTGATAAGCATCCCGTATTTGTCATCTATTTAACGCTCGATGCTGCGGCTGTGGATGTGAACGCTCATCCTCAAAAGCATGAGGTGAGGTTTCGTGAATCAAGAATGGTTCATGACTTTCTCTTTAGTACGCTCAATCATGTTATCTCACAACCTGAAGTTCTAGAGGGGCATGAGAGTCTCCCTGTCGTTGCCACGTTAGAGGATGAGGACTCAAAGGGGCTCTTGTCATCAGCATCATCAGCGTCATCAATAGCTTCTAGCGGTCAGAAAGGTTTCTCTTTTGGCGCACCTCCGGCAAAGAGTCATAAACCGGTCAATCTTTATGAGGCGATCGGCGCATCTACAGAGCGTTTAACGCCCTTATCGGGAGGTGTGGAAGAGCATTATAGTGTCACTGCCGGCAGTAATGGTGAATTGCAATCAGGAGGCTTTAATTTAGCAAAACTGAACTCCTCTCAGGAAGATCAAGCAACTGAACTCGATCCTGATGAAGCCCCTTTAGGTTACGCTTTAGGGCAACTACATGAAGCCTATATCTTGGCAGAAAATCGACAAGGTCTTGTCCTCGTTGATATGCATGCAGCGCATGAACGAATTATCTATGAGCGATTTAAGAATGCGATTGCTACAGAAGAGGGGATTATTCGTCAAGCACTCTTGATTCCAAAGCCGATCGATGTCTCAAGTCATGAGATTGCGTTAGTTGAAGAGTTTCAAAAAGAGCTACAAGATTTAGGGTTAATCATTGAGGTTTTAAGCCATAATAGTATCGTGGTGCGAGAAGTGCCGGCGAGCCTGATTCGTGCGGATATTGAAAAGTTGGTGATAGAGGTTCTTCACGATTTCGATCAATATGGATCGAGTCAAAAAATTACAGAGCATCTCAATGAGATCCTCTCTACGATGGCTTGTCATAGCGCTATTCGCCATCATCGGCGTTTAACATTGCCGGAGATGAATGCATTGCTACGTGATATGGAGCGTACTGAGCGCGCAGGTCAATGCAATCATGGAAGACCGACATGGCGTACCTTAGCCTTAACAGACCTTGATAAACTCTTTTTTAGAGGGGAGTAACATATGCAAAATAGTCAGAAGAAGTTGGCAGTTATTTTTGGTAATCCCGTTGCACAATCAAAATCACCAGAGATGCAGATGCAGTTTGCGAAAAATGTAGGAGTTGAGCTCAATTATTTAAAAGTATTAACGACACTCCCACAATTTGAGACCAACCTTAAAGAGTGGATCGAGAAGGGAATTGTGGGTGCCAATATTACCGTTCCCTTTAAAGAGGTTGTCATGTCCTATTGTGATCAATTAACGATTGAGGCGGAAGAAGCAAAGGCAGTTAATACGATTCGCATCGAAAAAGATGGTTCGATTACAGGTCATAATAGTGATGGGATCGGACTGCTAAGAGATATTACAGAGATCAAAAGGATCGATATTACCGGTAAGCGCATCTTGGTATTAGGTGCCGGCGGGGCAGTTAGAGGGATTTTAGGGCCTCTTTTAAGTCACAAGCCCGCATCACTCATCATCACGAATCGCACTTTTTCTAAAGCGAAAATGTTAGCAGAAGAGTTTTCCCACTTAGGGGAGATTAAGGCCGTAGAGCGAGATGATTTGACGGGAAGTTTTGACCTGATTATTAATGGGACAAGTGCCTCTTTACAAAATGAGTTCCCGCCACTACCTGCCGGCGTGATCAGCTCTCACACTATCGGTTATGATCTTGTTTATGGTGATCAGCCAACCATTTTTATGGAGTATCTTCTCTCGGAAGGGGGGAGAGCGGCTTATGATGGATTAGGGATGCTCATTGAGCAGGGGGTTTACGCATTTGAGTTTTGGTTTGGTAAGCGTCCAAGCATTGAAGGGGTATTAGAGATTTTTGGGCGCACCTCTTAATGCTCTTTATGAACCTCCCTTATGAACCCCTTTTTATGATCAATAGATCTGCCTTTTATCAGACAGAGAAAGTGAGATTTTGGTATCATTTCAGAATCATTATTTTAGGATAGAGAGATATGTCGGAAGAAAAAACCCATTTTGGTTATCAAACCGTAGATCGTGATGAGAAAGAGGCTAAGGTGGCGGAGGTTTTCCACTCAGTTGCTAGCCGTTACGATGTGATGAATGATGTGATGAGCTTTGGTATTCACCGTTTATGGAAAAATACCGCACTCTCATTATCAGGTGCTCGTAGAGGGCAGAAAGTTCTCGACCTTGCCGGAGGAACAGGCGATTTAACAAAACGTTTGAGTAAGCGTGTTGGTTCGGAGGGATTAGTTGTTCTCTCTGATATTAATGAGTCAATGTTGGAAGAGGGGCGCAAGCGTCTTATCAATGAAGGGATTGTTGGGAATGTTGAATTTAAACAGATCAACGCCGAAGAGATCCCTTTCGAAGATGCTACCTTTGATCTTGTGACGATCGGTTTTGGTCTTCGCAATGTGACCGATAAGATGAAAGCTTTAAAAGAGATGCGCCGGGTACTAAAGCCGGGCGGGCGCCTCTTAGTCTTAGAGTTTTCTAAACCGGTTGTTCCCGGATTAGCGACAGTTTATGATTTTTACTCATTTCAGATTATTCCTAGAATGGGGCAATTAATCGCTAGTGATGGTGATAGTTACCGCTATCTTTCTGAATCAATTCGTATGCATCCCCCGCAGGAGGAGTTGCGCGATATGATGTTAGAGGCAGGTTTTGATGAGGTTGATTATAAAAACTTAACCGGCGGTATCGTTGCTATTCATCGCGGATTTGTCTATTAGAGCAAAATTGAGAAGAGGGGGCTCCATTGATCATCTAATTGATTACTCAATTGATCATTCAATTGGTCGCCTGCCTCTTCGATATCGCGTAATACTTGTTACATTTATAAAATAAGGATGCTTTGATGATTGCTCGTAGTTTGCGAATGATTCAGATTTGGTGGATCTTTTTACGCTTTGGCCTCTATGATCTTGCCTTTATGATGCCGGGATTGCGTCATTTGCGCTTTCTTAAGCCTCTACTCTCCCTCTTTAATGCACATAAGGGAACAGCGTTACCGGTTCGCATTCGTTTAGCATTAGAGCAGTTAGGGCCCACCTTTATTAAGTTAGGTCAAGCTCTCTCAACACGCTACGATCTGCTCGATCGGGAGATTGTTGTCGAGCTTGTAAAGCTACAGGATCAGGTTAAGCCTTTTCCGACAGATATCTTAATCGATATTATTGAGCGATCTTTTGATAAGCCTTTAATGGAGATCTTTAAAGAGTTTGATGAAGTGCCGATGGCCGCCGCTTCTATTGCACAAGTCCATAGTGCGCGATTGCATAATGGGCAAGAAGTGGTGGTAAAAGTTGTTCGTCCCGATATTCAGAAGGTGATCAAACGTGATATTGCGATCATGGAGGTATTAGCCTTTATGATTGAGCGTTACTATCCTGATGGTAAGCGTTTGCGTCCGGTCGAGATTGTTGAGGAGCATGCAAAAACAATTCTCAATGAGCTCGATCTAACGATTGAAGCGGCTAATGGGGCGCAATTGAGGGAGAACTTTCGGGATTCAAAGATTCTCTATGTGCCGGAGATCTATCTCGACTATGTGCGTAAAAATGTCTTGGTTATGGAGCGCATTTCAGGTGTGCCTGTTGGTGATATTGCAACGTTAAAAGAGCTTGGTGTTAATATTCCACTTCTAGCGCAGCGTAGTGTCGATATCTTCTTCACCCAAGTCTTTGAGCATAGCTTTTTTCATGCAGATATGCATCCTGGCAATATCTTTGTCGATGTGAGTAATCCCGCTGATCCAACCTATATCGCGCTCGATTTTGGTATTATCGGCACTTTAAATGAAGAGGATCAGCACTACTTAGCAAGTAACTTTTTAGCTTTCTTTAATCGAGATTATCTAAAGGTTGCTGAGCTGCATGTTGAATCGGGCTGGGTTCCTCCCGATACCTCTGTGGGAGATTTTGAGGCAGTGATTCGCTCTCTTTGTGAGCCGATCTTCAATAAGCCCTTAAAAGATATCTCATTTGGAGCTTTTCTTCTCTCCCTTTTTCAGACGGCGCGTCGCTTTAAGATGGAGATGCAGCCTCAATTGATGTTATTGCAAAAGACCCTCTTTGCAATCGAGGGATTAGGGCGAGAACTCTATCCTGAGCTTGATTTATGGGCAACAGCAAAACCTTATTTAGTGGAGTTTGTGAAGAAGAAGCGGGGGCCCAAAGCGATTGTATCCCGTTATCGTCGAGATATCCCGATCTGGATAGAGCAATTGCCTGACTTGATGCAAAATGGTCAGCTGACGTTACAGCAAGCGGCAAAAGGGAAGCTGAAGGTCAATTTAGCAGATAATGAGTGGGCTCGTTTGGCTAAATTAGAGCATGACTCAACTGTCCGGCGAATCTACGGAGGTATTGGTGCGGTCTTTCTTTTAGCGCTTTTATTGAAGTTTGAGGAGAGTTCGCTCTGGATGATTCTCTCATTGGGAGGCGCATCATTACTCTTTCTCTATTTAGCATTGAAGAAGAGAAACCATTAGCGTCGTTAAAGGTTCTCAAATCACTTGAATTAACTTAGATCGCTTGAATCACTACTACAGAAAGAGCGATGTAGAAATAGATGTAAAGAGTGGTAAAAATTAGAGAGGGTCATATCAAGAAAATAATAAACTAAAGATTATTATAAAGAGGTTGCCTTAGCGCTTGTTAATACAATAAAAAATCATATAATGAGTGCTATATTAAATATTTATTTACGATATAATAGGGATACTGGATCTTATTGAGATCTATCATTAATAGATGATTGATTTGGATGATTGATCTGAAAGAGATGCCGGAAAATTATTAATAAGGAGAGAAGTCAATGAAAAAATTAGCACTTGCTGCGATCTTAGCAGTGTCAACGATGGGCGTTTCTATGGCAGATGTCGATAGCGAAAAAGTGATCGATTATCGTCAAGCTGCATTTAAAGTTGCAGGTTGGAATATGGGCATTCTCGGTGGAATGTTAAAAGGTGAGATTGAGTATAATCCAGAAGAGGCAGTTGCAGCAGCTAAGCGTATCAATGAGATGGCAAAAGCAGTTGGTGCGACCTTTGTTGATGGAACTTATGAAGGCTCAAATGCTAGCCCAAAAATTGTTGAAGAGCGCGCAGATTTTGATAAAAAATTAGCAGCATTTATTCAAGAGAGTGATGTAATGGTTGAAGCAGCTGGAGAGAAGAAGACTTTAGCGGCACAAATGGGTAAATTAGGTGGTACCTGTAAATCATGTCACGATAGTTACAAAGTCGATTAATGACACTCAATGGGGGCGGTAGAGTTATCGTGAGCAATAGATAGCCTTTTCCCTCAAGTATGATATAAGTTAAGAGCGGTTGAGTGATAATCAACCGCTTCTTTTATGTCTACCCACTTTATAGGAGATCAATAAAGTGATGAAAAAACTTAAGCTTGCAACTCTTTTATCCTTAGGGTTCTTATTTGGTAGTCATACCGTTAATGCGCAGGAGGTTCGTGTCTATAACTGGACAGATTATATCGATCCTGAGCTGATTACTGAATTTACTGATAAGACCGGCATTAAGGTGATTTATGATACTTTCGATAGTAATGAAGTGCTTTTGGCAAAAACGTTAACGGGCAACTCAGGTTACGATATTGTGGTACCTTCTGATTACACTTTAATCTATATGGTACAAGCAGATGCAGTTCAGAAGATTGATCGTGATAAACTTAAAAATATCGACAATATCTGGCCCTTTGTGGAAGAGAGGTTAGATGAGCTTCCCGGTGCGATAGAGTATTCAGTTCCCTACATGTGGGGAACAACGGGGATAGCCTACAACGTCAATAAAGTTAAAGAGTTAGTACCAGATGCACCATTAGATTCAATGGAGCTTCTCTTTAACCCAGAATATGCTTCAAAATTGGCAAGTTGTGGTATCTATATTGTTGACTCCCCGAGTGAGTTCTACCCGATGGTGATGCGCTATTTAGGGCTACCGGCAGAGAGTACATCTGATGCAGACTTGGCTAAAGCGAATGAGGTATTACAAGCTATTCGTCCTTATATCACTAAGTTTCACTCCTCTGAATATATCAATGCGATGGCCAATGGCGATGCTTGCTTATCACTCGGTTGGTCAGGAGATCTCTATCTAGCAAAAGCAAGGGCAAAAGAGGCGAATGCCGGTGTTGAGATCGAGTATTTTATTCCTAAAGAGGGTGGGCTTCTTTGGTTTGATCAGCTTGCAATCTTAAAAGATGCTAAAAACGTTGATGAGGCATACGCTTTTATCGACTATCTTTTAGATGCGAAAGTGAATGCACGCGCGGCAGATTATGTGGAGTATGCCACTTCTAATGAGGCGGCCTTTGAGTTTGTTGATCAGGATCTGCTTAACGATCCGACGCTCTATCCTTCAAAAGAGCAATTGGAGCTTCTCAATGTGAAGCAACCTTACACTCAACGGGAACAGAAAAAGTTGATGCGCGATTGGTTAAGAATTAAAGCGCAACGTTAAAAAATAACGCCGGTATGAGTCCGTTATAAGATTTATTATAAGATTCAGATCGATATGAAGATGGAGAAGAGTATCTAGCTGTTTTAGATACTCTTTTTTTATTTTTCTTGCTCCCCGGCTCTTTTATCATCTGTTATCCCTTTCATAAGATTTCATCAAACCTCATCGAGCTTCATTAACTCCTATTATTTCTCACGATCCCTTGTTGATGAGAGAGATATCAATATTTAATCGGTGTTACCGCCGAACGACAGCTCTTGAGTGAAACTTTTAATGTATAATGCAGTGTTAAGCATTCGATAGGACACCTAGTGAAAACTAGGTACAAGAGTTCGATAAAGTTGGATAAAAAGTTAGATAAAAATGGGGAGCGGTAGAGTATTAATGTGATCTCGTTACTGCTAAAGTTATCGATAACCCCTATCGATAGATGATATCGATAAAGATATCGATAAAGATGTCGATAAAGATATTGATAAGCACTGTTTTATAAGAATTGTTTTATTAGATAATTGTAACTTGTTACAACAAGGAAATGATATGAGTAGACAACACCATCCTTTAGTGATTTTAGGATCTGGACCGGCAGGCTACACCTCTGCACTCTATGCTGCACGCGCTAACCTTAAACCTGTGGTGATTACTGGTATGCAGATGGGCGGGCAGTTGACGACCACTACCGATATTGATAATTGGCCAGGTGGCGCTGAAGGGTTAACGGGGCCTCAATTGATGGATCAGATGCGGGAACATTGTGAGCGTTTTGGTACAGAGATCCTCTTCGATCATATTCAACAGGTTGATCTTTCTCAACGTCCTTTTCTCTTAGAGGGGGATAATGGTAGCTATAGTTGTGATGCATTGATTATCGCAACGGGAGCATCCGCTAAATATTTAGGACTTCCCTCTGAAGCGCAATATCTTGGGCGCGGTGTTTCTGCTTGTGCAACTTGTGATGGGTTCTTCTATCGAGATCAAGAAGTTGTGGTTGTCGGTGGTGGAAATACTGCTGTTGAAGAGGCGCTCTACTTAAGTCAGATTGCGGCAAAAGTTCATCTTGTTCATCGTCGTGATACCTTCCGCGCTGAAAAGATCTTAATTGATCGCCTTTACCGTAATGTCGAAGCGGGGAAAATAGAGTTACATCTTGATCAGACGCTAGAAGAGGTTAAAGGTGATGATGCTGGCGTGACGGGAGTTGTTCTAAAATCAACGAAAGATGAGTCGACCAAAGAGCTTGCGGTACCGGGGGTTTTTATCGCTATTGGACATGCGCCTAACACCGAAATCTTTGCAGGGCAGTTGGAGATGAGAAATGGCTATATCATCGTTAAATCAGGAATTGATGGTGATGCGACAAGCACTTCTGTTGCCGGTGTTTTTGCTGCTGGGGATGTGATGGATTCCAATTATCGTCAAGCGATTACCTCAGCAGGAACGGGCTGTATGGCAGCACACGATGCTGAGCGTTATCTCGATTCACTCTAAGTTGTGTTCATTAAACGAAACGTGAGGGAATTGAGTCACTTGTGAGATTCACATTGTTGAATACTGTTGAATGTTGTTGAAATATTTAGGTTAGCTGATTATTGAGAGACGTGACTTTTTTAGAGATGTCACCCATTGAGAT
This sequence comes from Ignatzschineria sp. PL_is040, assembly GCF_055813795.1. Classification (NCBI taxonomy): domain Bacteria; kingdom Pseudomonadati; phylum Pseudomonadota; class Gammaproteobacteria; order Cardiobacteriales; family Ignatzschineriaceae; genus Ignatzschineria; species Ignatzschineria sp. PL_is040. The sequence goes on along the minus strand of NZ_JBVPGU010000002.1, from coordinate 34,411 downwards.
ATCACCCATTTAAAAGTGTTAATAAAAAGTGTTAATACAGTAGTGTTAATAAGAAGGATAGAGATATGAAATTTAATACCTTAGAGAGTTTAGATTTAGCGGGTAAGCGTGTGTTAGTTCGTGAAGATCTTAATGTTCCCATCCATAATGGGGAGATTACCTCTGATGCTCGTTTAGTGGCAGCCCTTCCAACGATTGAGGCGATTTTAGAGAAGGGAGGTGCTGTCATGGTGATGTCTCACCTTGGTCGACCCACGGAAGGGGAAGAGAATGAGGAGTTTTCATTAGCTCCTGCTGCCGTTTGGTTATCTGAGCGCCTTGGTAAGCCGGTAACGCTTGTTAAAAATTGGATCAATGGCGTAGAGATTCAACCGGGTGAAGTGAAGTTATTGGAAAATGTTCGCTTCCTCAAAGGTGAAAAAGCGAATGATGATGCACTCTCTCAGAAGATGGCTAATCTTTGTGATGTCTATGTGATGGATGCTTTTGCAACTGCTCATCGTAAGGCCGCTTCAACCTATGGTGTGGGAATGCTTGCAAAAGAGAGTGCTGCCGGATTGCTCTTAGAGAAAGAGTTAACGGCATTAACGAAAGCGATTAGCCATCCAGAGAGCCCGATGGTAGCGATTGTGGGTGGTGCAAAAGTATCCACCAAATTAACCGTTTTAAATGCACTCTTAGATAAGGTTGATCAATTGATTACCGGTGGAGGTATTACTAATACGCTACTTTTAGCGAAAGGCTATAAAGTTGGAAAAAGCTTAGTAGAGAAGGATCTTGTGCCAGAGGCGAAAAAGCTTCTTAAGCGTGCAGAAGAAGAGGGGAAAGAGATCCCATTACCTATCGATGTTGTTGTAGGAACAGAGTTCTCTGCAGAAGCAAAAGCAGAGGTAAAAGGCATTGATGAGGTAGGTCCAGATGATATGATTATGGATATTGGCCCCAAGACAAGTGAGCTCTACCAGCAAATTTTAATGAAAGCGAAGACAATTGTCTGGAATGGTCCTGTAGGTGTATTTGAGTTTGAAAACTTTGCCGATGGAACAAAAGCTTTAGGAGAAGCAATTGCGAAGAGCGATGCTTTCTCAATTGCCGGCGGTGGTGATACGGTTGCTGCGATTGAGATGTTTGGATTGACCGATCAGATCTCCTATATCTCCACTGGTGGGGGTGCTTTCCTTGAGTTGTTAGAAGGGGAAGTCCTACCTGCGATTGAAATGTTAGAAAAGCGAGCAAAATAACAATGAATAATAACGAAATCTTAATTAATATTACGCCAAATGAGACAAGAGCGGCGGTGATCAGTAACGCGATGGTCCAGGAAGTATTAATTGAGCGAGATGAGAAGCGAGGCCTTGTTGGCAATATTTATAAAGGGATCGTTATTCGTGTTTTGCCAGGTCTTGAAGCTGCTTTTGTCGATATTGGTCTCGATCGCGCTGCCTTTCTTCACGTAAGTGATATTCAGACAAGCTGTAGTGAGTATCAACCAGATGCTTGTGATGATAATAGAGAAGGTGAGGGAAATCAGCGCGTTCCAACGAAACGTAATCCTGAAGCGATCGATATCACTAAGTTGCTACATCAAGGTCAAGAGTTGATTGTTCAAGTGATTCGTGATCCCCTTGGGACCAAAGGGGCACGAATTACAACGCAGATCTCAATTCCCTCCTGCTATCTTGTCTATTTAGCAGATTCAGATGTGATCGGTGTTTCGGTGCGTATTGAAGATGAGGAGGAGCGTGACCGTCTAAAGAGTATCCTTTTAGGCTATCAACCGGAGATCCCGGGCGCGTATATTGCCAGAACCGCAGCTGAAGGCGCTGATCCTTGGGTCCTGCGCGCAGATATGCAGTTTCTGAATCGTCTTTGGAAAGATGTAAAAGAGCGAATTCCTGCGGCAAAAGTGGGGGAGTTAATTTATGGGAACTTTCCACTAGAGCTCCGTATCTTACGGGATTATATCTCAAAAGATATTCAGCGAGTACGAATCGATTGCATGGAAGGTTATAAGAGCATGATGGATTTTACCACACGCTTTTTGCCGGAGATGACAGAACGAATTGAGTACTATGTTGGGCCTCGTGCCATTATGGATCTCTTTAATACAGAGCGAGAGATTAATCTCGCCTTAGAGAAGCGAGTCGATCTTAAATCGGGTGGTTATCTGATGATTGAACAGACTGAAGCGATGACAACGATCGATATCAATACCGGTGGTTTTGTCGGGTATCGCAATCTTGAAGAGACGATCTATAAAACAAACTTGGAAGCTGCTCAAGCATTGGCACGACAAGTGCGACTGCGTAATCTTGGCGGCATTATCATTATCGACTTTATCGATATGCAGAGTGAAGAGCATCGCCAAGGCGTTTTAGAGGAGCTATCTGAGCATCTCTCCCACGATTATGCCCGTACCTCCATTAGTGAAGTGACCTCTCTGGGTCTAGTGCAGATGACGCGTAAGCGAACACGTGAGAGCTTAGTGCAATTACTCTGTGAGCCATGCCCTAAATGTCAGGGCAATGGTTATGTGAAGACGAGCGCTACAGTCTGTTTTGAGATCTTTCGAGAGCTGATCCGAGATGGTAAGCGTTTCCCAAGTCTTAAAGAGTTTCTAGTATTAGCGGCGCCTGAAGTGATAGAACGCCTTCTCGATGAAGAGGCGCATAGTGTTGCAGATCTTCAAAATCAGATCGATGCCAATATTCGTCTGCAACCAGAAGAGCTCTATCCTGTTGAGCAGTTTGATATTGTGCCGATGTAACCGTGTGAGAAGAGAGGAGGAGAGGCGTGAAGATTGTTTTAGGTGTGAGCGGAAGTATTGCTGCATATAAATCCCCTGACTTAGTTCGTCGCTTGAGAGAGTTAGGGCATGAGGTGCGGGTGGTGATGAGTCGTGGTGGCATCAGTTTTGTGACCCCTTTAACGTTGCAGGCAGTTTCGGGGTACCCTGTTGTCTACGATCTTTTAGATCCAGCTCATGAAGCGGGCATGGGGCATATTGAGTTAGCTCGCTGGGCGGATCTTATCCTTATCGCACCGGCAAGCGCGAACTTAATCTCAAGATTAGCCGCCGGGTCTGCTGAAGATCTTCTCTCTGCGATCGTTTTAGCCACCGAAAAGCCCATTATGTTAGCGCCGGGAATGAATCGCTTGATGTGGGCGAATCCTTTTGTTCAGCGTAATATAGCAGCGCTTTCAGCTGCCGGAATCGATATTTTAACCCCGGGAAGTGGTGCGCAAGCTTGTGGGGAAGTAGGATTAGGGAGAATGCCGGAACCCCTTGAGATTCGTGATCATGTCACCGCCTTTTTTCAGCGCTCTGCAACTGATACTGCTTTTGATAGTCGAACAGATTTAGGGGTGGAGATGGTAGATGGGGCAGATGAGGTCGATGAGAATAGTGAGTTGCAAGGGGCGCTCATCGGGAAAAGGGTGGTTATCACCGCGGGTCCTACGGTAGAAGAGATCGATCCGGTACGTTATATCAGTAATTACTCTAGTGGGAAGATGGGGTATGCACTTGCACAAGTCGCACACCGCTTAGGTGCCGAGGTGACCTTGATCTCAGGACCTGTAGCGATTGCGCCCCCGGCAGGGGTCGAGACGATCGCAATTAAGAGTGCTGAAGAGATGATGCAAGCGGTTGAAAGGGCGTGTCAAGGGGCAGATCTCTTTATTGCCGCTGCCGCTGTGGCCGACTATCGGGTTGCAGATCGCGCTTTAGAGAAGATCAAAAAGAGTGATGATCAAGATGAGTTAATTCTGAAATTGACTAAAAATCCCGATATCTTAGCAACGATTGCTAAGGGGGAGGCACGACCAACACTCTGTGTCGGTTTTGCTGCGGAGACCAATAATATTGAAGAGAATGCAAAGTCGAAGTTACGACGAAAAAATGTCGATATGATCTGCCTTAATGATGTTTCTGGTGGAAAGGTCTTTGGCGCCGCCGAGAATGAGATGCTACTCTTTAAGCGCGATGGTTCCGTAACACCGATTGCAAAAGCGGATAAAGCGATTATTGCTGAGAAGATCTTTGAGGAGATTATCGATCTCTTTCCAGCGCAGTTTTGGTGTTAGAGGGGTGTTGTTAAAAGTTGGCGTTAAAAAGTCTCTGGAGAGGAATCAGATGAACATGGATAGTCGGTAATGGAACCGATCAGTGGGGCGATAGGGGGACTGCTTTTATTGGCGCTCTCTGCATTTAGTTCGGCGACCATATTGCCGGGAAGTTCCGAGGTGGCACTACTCGGGTACCTGCATCTCTATCCCGAATGGCTCACTGCGGCCTTTGTCGTTGCCACAATTTTTAATACTTTGGGAAGTATCTCAATGTATTGGGTCGGGCGCATTATTCCAGAGCGAAAAGAGTCTTCTGCTAAGGTAGATCGTTTAATCGCACGCTTTGGTCTCTTTTCACTCCTATTTTCTAGCCTTCCGATTATCGGTGACTTTATTCCCATTGCGGCTGGTTGGTTTCGACTCAATTTTTGGTACGCCTCACTCCTTATTTTAGTAGGTAAAGCGGTGCGTTATCTGCTTCTTTTGGGGGCATTTCATACTCTTTTGCGGCTCTTTTAGATATTATTCATAGAGAAATTGGGGGGAATCACTTGCACTTCTCTCTAACTCAATTACTCTAAGAGAGTTGCCAAAATTTTGATGGAATTGCGCCGTGTTAACCTTCTTCTGGATTCTCCTTCCGATCTTCTCCATTTTTGTTGTGGGTTTTATCTCGCAGAAGATCCTTCATTTCGATATTCCCAATCTTTCTAAGATGTCGATCTATGTTTTATCCCCTTTTTTAGCCTTTAAAACTTTCTACTCTTATCAGATATCGATCGACTATCTCTACTACTTTGGTTATATCTATCTTCTCTGTTTTGCACTTGTGCTACTGGTCTCTATTGCCGCGAAGATTTTCCACTATGATGAACAGACACGTTGTGGAATGATATTAGGTTCCTGTTTTATGAATAATGGGAATTATGGAACCCCTGTTGTTTTAGCTTTTTTTGGTGCCGCTGGCTTCGATTTGGCCATCATTATGTTGGTACTACAGCAGGTGGTGATGAATACAGTCGGGACTTACTACGCGGCAAAAGGGTCTTCACGAAAGATCATTGGTAGCTCTGTTCGGCATGCCCTTTATCAAGTGTTAAAGATGCCTACAGCTCACGGCGCGCTTCTCGGGGTTCTTTTTCAATTACTCCATATCCCTCTAAGTGAATCGCTCTATCACTCGATCTCAATGGTAGGGGATGCATCTATTGTTGTGATTATGGTTATTTTGGGGATGCAGCTAGCGAATATTCGTATTACTAAAATTGCATATGGGAAGTTGTCGATTAACTTAACAATTAAGATGCTTCTCTCTCCATTAATCGCCTTCTTTCTAGTGGAGTGGCTACCCATTGATCATGCATCAAAACAGATATTGATTCTGCTCGCTGCAATGCCGGCAGCAGCAAATACAACACTTTTAGCTGTCCATTTCGATACCAAACCAGAGTTAGTTTCTAGTGCAACATTGATTAGCACCTTAGTTAGTTTGATCACATTACCAATTGTTTTGCTCCTTTTAGGAGTTGAGCTACCAACATAATAATAAAAGATGGGAGGATAAATATGGGAAGAAAAGGCGCATTGAGTATGGCGCATATTGCGGCGCTACTTTTTGGGTTAACCGGAATTTTTGGTGTTTTAATTACGGCCTCTGTAGAAATGATTACCTTAGGAAGAGCTCTATTTGCCGTTTTGGGGTTATGGTTATTGCTCTTATGGCAGGGGCGACGGATCGAGTTTCGATTCACCTTTAAGGAGTGGTCTATATTACTTCTCTCCGGAATCTTTTTAACCATCCATTGGTTAACATTTTTTATTGCTGTTAAAGTTGGTGGTGTGGCTATTGCTACTCTAGGTTTTGCTACCTTTCCCGCTTTTATTACATTGATCGATTATCTTCTCTTTAAGGAGCAGGTGACTTCTCGAGAGTGGTTATTACTACTTTTAACAACAGTGGGACTTATTCTCGTAACTCCCAATTTTTCGTTTGCTAGTAGCGGCACCGTGGGGCTACTTTGGGGGATTTTATCAGGCTTTGCTTTTGCACTATTAGTGGTTACAAATAAGCGGGGAGCGATGGGGATTGATGCGGTACAGATCGCTCTTTGGCAAAATGGCATAGTCGTTCTTCTTTTGCTCCCCTTTACCTTGACACAATTTCAGACGTTAACGTCACTGAATATCTTCTACTTAGCGTTATTGGGAATTCTCTGTACGGGAGTTTCTCACTATCTCTTGGTTAGGAGTTTAGCTGTTTTAGAAGCGCGTATTACAGGGATGATTATTGCGCTTGAGCCTGTCTACGCTATTTTAGCTGCTTGGTGGCTTTTCGGATCTAAGCCAACTTTAGCAATGATTGCCGGCGCATTTCTTATTATTGGTGCAATTTTTATGGTGTCGCAAAAGAGAGAAGAGAACAAATAGGATGAGCGCCAAAAGAGAAGGTTATAAACTTGATTTGATTGGATCTAATTTTATTTGATTTGATTTTTAATTTGCCCCTTAATTTGCCATCTAATTTTATTATATCTTATATTTTTGCAGTCTATTTTAGTGATCTATTTCTGTAGTTTATTTTACAGTTATATCTTCACTATTATTTATAAATTTGCTTTCAATCTATTATCTTTTCTTGATTGAAGTTTTTTATAGCTATCTCCCAACCATCTGTTTTAAAAGGTATATTTAAATCCTGTTTTTTAAAAAATTGTGAAAATTAATAAAAATAAGTGAGTGAATCTCTATTTTTTGCTATATTGATCAATGAGGTAGCTATTATTCATGTGCTGCAATTATGTAATGTTGCTGTATTGATATAGTGCTTTTGATTCATATTTTATGTTCTCTATCTCACTATTAATTCTTTAATGCGATTAATAATCGATTATTAATAGATTGATGAGTGATTATTGATCTATATATTGATTTATATTGATCCATGATTAATCGGATATTAAGAGATAGGGGACGTGAGCAATAAGGGAAAAGTATGAAAGAGAAAATCGAAGAGTATAAAGGTCCAGCAGGTGGTTGGGGTGCATTAAAAGCAGTTGCAGAGATTCTTGCCGAGCAAGAGAGAGAAGGTGCAGATGCAAAAGCGCTCTTTAAGATGAATAAGCATGATGGATTTGACTGTCCAGGTTGTGCTTGGCCAAATCCAGAGAGAACTCCTATTTTTGATGTTTGTGAAAATGGAGCAAAAGCAGTTGCTTGGGAAGCAACTCGCAAAAAGTTGACACCGGAGATGCTCTCGAAGATGACGGTAACAGAGCTCTCTAAATTGAGTGCTCATGAGTTAGAAGATTTAGGCCGTTTAACCTATCCGCTCAAATATGATGCAGCAAGTGATACCTATCAAGCTATAGAGTGGGATGTTGCATTTAAAGAGATCGGTGAGATCCTTCAAAGCTATGATGATCCTACAACATTAGAGCTCTATACCTCTGGTAGAACTTCCAATGAAGCGGCATTTCTCTATCAGCTCTTTGGAAGAGAATATGGCACGAATAACTATCCCGATTGTTCCAATATGTGTCATGAACCAACAAGTGTTGGATTAGGCGCTTCTATCGGTGTTGGGAAATCGACAGTCACTTTTGATGATTTCGAGAGTGTCGATCTAGTGATCGATATCGGTCATAACCCAGGTACGAATCATCCAAGAATCTTGAGCACTTATCGAGCGCTTTCAAAAAGAGGTGCAACTTTGGTTGCTGTAAACCCTCTTAAAGAGCGAGGACTTGAGCGTTTTATCTACCCACAAAATCCGGTAGAGATGTTAACGGATCATGCTACAAAATTGGCATCGCACTACTATAATGTTCGCGTCGGTGGTGATGTGGCATTGATGAAAGGTTTGATGCGTATCGTGATTGAGCGTCATGAGGATGCTGTCGCTAAAGGTGAGCTGGCGATTTTAGATCTCGACTTTATTCAGAATGAAACAGTGGGTTATGATGCGGTTCGTGAAGATGTGCTCAATACTTCTTGGGAAGATATTACGCGGGTTTCGGGATTAACAAAAGAAGCGATCGAGGAGTTTGCTGAACTCTATATCAAGGCCGAGCGTACGATTATCTGCTACGGCATGGGGATTACACAGCATGAGCATGGGACTCAAAATATCCAGCAGCTCGTCAATCTTCTGCTCTTAAAAGGAAATATGGGGCGTCCCGGTGCCGGTATTTTACCTTTAAGAGGGCACTCAAATGTGCAGGGAGATCGAACAGTCGGTATTACAGAAAAACCGAGTCAAGCGATGCTCGATAAGTTAGAGGCACGTTACGGCTTTACACCCCCTTCAAAGTGGGGGCATGCAGTCGTTGCAAGTGTTGAAGCGATGTACTCAGGAGAGTCAAAAGCTTTTATCGGCATGGGCGGAAATTTCGCTGAAGCGATGCCTGATCATGATAAGACCTATCAAGCGATGAAAAATCTTGATCTTGCGGTCCATATCGCAACGAAGATGAATCGTTCCCATCTTTTAACCTCTAAAAATACCTATCTATTGCCTGTTTTAGGGCGTACAGAGATCGATATGCAGGAGACCGGTCGTCAAGTTGTAACGATCGAGGATTCGATGAACTTTGTAACAGCCTCTTGCGGTATCCTTAAGCCGATTAGTCCAGATCTTCTCTCAGAGTGTGCGGTGGTTGCCGGTATTGCGAAAGCGACTATTCCTAACACTAAAGTGAAGTGGGATGAATTAGTGGCAGATTATAGTAAGATTCGTGATGATATTGAGTTTGTCTATCCTGATTTTAAAGATTACAACGAACGTATTAAAGCGCCGGCAGGATTCCATCTTCAAAATCCAGCATCCATTCGTAAATGGGTTACTAAGAGTGGTAAAGCCAATTTCTTTAAGACCTCAGATGGTATTATTGAAGATCCCGATTCACTCTTAAATGTAGAGTTAACTTTAACGACTTTAAGAAGTCATGATCAATATAATACAACGATCTATGGTCTCAATGATCGCTATCGTGGCATCTTTGGTCAGCGTGATGTTCTCTTTATTAGTGAGGCAGAGGCGCAGAAGCAGGGTGTGAAAGCGGATGATCGAGTTAATATTATCGCGCTGGATCGAGATAAAAAACCAACGGAGCGCCGTTTAGATAATCTGCGTGTGGTGATCTATGATATTGCCGATCGTTCAGTGGCAACCTATTTCCCTGAGGCGAATAACTTGGTCGCTTTAGAGAGTATGGATCAGCAATCAGGAATACCGGTTTATAAAAATATTCCGATAGCGATTGAGTTAGCAAGTTAGTCATTGAATATTTGTAACTGAGCGAGCAACTGTTGACTAAGTCAATTGACCTAGTTATTGATCTAGTCATTGATAGAGGCGATCTTTAGAGATCGTCTCTTATTTTTTGTCTCTATCTTTATCTTTTTTTATCTCAAAATGAAAGGCCTTTAAAAATTTTTATAAACTATGGTGCCTCTCGTTTCGTTATAATATAAACTACTATTTTAACCGGTGCTTTAAGGAGCAATTTGATGGAAAAGATCATCGTATTAGATTATGGCAGTCAATATAATCAACTTATTACTCGACGCATTCGTGATATTGGGGTCTTTTCGGAGTTGATTTCACATAAGATCTCAGCAAAAGAGCTCAAAGAGATGGCGCCGGCAGGAATTATCCTCTCGGGAGGTCCTAACAGTGTCTATGCAGAAAATGCATTTTCGATCGATCCTGAGATCTTTCATCTCGGTATTCCTGTATTAGGGATCTGCTATGGGATGCAGTTGATGACCCATACTTTAGGGGGCAAGGTAGAAAAAGCGGCTAATCGCGAATATGGTTTAGCCTATCTTCATGTCGATCTTAAAGAGACAATGCTCTTTGATGGCTTGCCGGAGACACAATCTGTCTGGATGAGCCATGGCGATCTGGTGACAGAAGTACCAAAAGGATTTACTGTCACCGCTGAGAGTAGCGATTGTCCTATTGCGGCAATGGAGTATCCTGAAAAGCGCCTCTACGGCGTACAATTTCATCCTGAAGTGAAACACTCTGTCTTTGGGACCGATCTTCTAAGAAACTTTGCTTACGATATTTGTGGTTGTTCTGATCGCTGGCATATGGATTACTTTATCGAGCAAGAGATCGAAAAAGTACGCAAACTTGTGGGGGATAAAAAAGTTCTTTTAGCCCTTTCAGGTGGCGTTGATTCAAGTGTTGTCGGTGTTCTTCTACAGCGCGCGATTGGAGATCAATTAACCTGTATCTTTGTTGATCATGGGCTTCTTCGTAAAGGGGAAGGGGATCAGGTGATGGAGAGCCTTGGTGGTAAGTTTGGACTCAATATTATTCGCGTTGATGCTAAAGATCGCTTCCTTGAGAAGTTAAAAGGGGTCTCAGATCCTGAAGAGAAGCGGAAGATTATTGGTAATGAATTTATCTATCTCTTCGATGATGAGGCGAAAAAGCTTCAAGATATCGATTTTCTTGCACAGGGAACACTCTATACCGATATTATTGAGAGTGGTACCGATACGGCAGAAACAATCAAATCGCATCACAATGTCGGCGGATTGCCAGAAGATATGAAGTTCCAATTGATCGAACCTTTAAAGACACTCTTTAAGGATGAGGTGCGAGCCTTAGGGTTGGAGTTGGGAATGCCCCATGAGCTTGTTTGGCGCCAACCTTTCCCCGGTCCTGGTTTAGGGATTCGTATCTTAGGTGAGATTACAGAAGAAAAATTAGAGATCGTTCGTGAAAGCGATGCGATTTTACGAGAAGAGATTAAACTTGCCGGTCTTGAAGGGGATATTTGGCAATACTTCACGGTTCTTACAGGATTAAAGAGTGTCGGCGTTATGGGCGATTCTCGAACTTATGATTATACAATTGCTATTCGTGCAATTACCTCAATCGATGGAATGACGGCAGACTTTGCGCGAATTCCGTGGGATGTTTTGCAGAAGATCTCTGTACGCATGATCAATGAGGTGAAGCATATTAATCGGGTTGTTTACGATATTACCAGTAAGCCACCTGCAACTGTCGAGTGGGAATGATTCCGCGTCTGGCACAGCCAGGCACCTGATGGCATGAAATGCCGCTAAGCCCGCGTAATTGCGGGCTTTTTTTTGTTTGTGTTTGGCACGATCTGGCAACGGGAGGAAGCGCCAAGCACCGTTTGAGCATGGCATTAAAGCTGGTATTATGGTTTGGCGATGCCATGATTGATGCCGATACCATGCTGCGTTCTTTTGTGTGTTCATGGTATTAATATTCTATAAGTTACTGTTTCGTAAGAAAAAATACGATAAATTCGAGATTTTTTCAGCATGGTATCGGAGACGAAGAAGGACAAGGTACATGCTGACCGATACCAAGCTGCGCAATCTCAAGCCCAGGGACAAACTCTACAAAGTGAATGACCGGGAAGGTCTCTATGTGGCAGTGACTCCAGCCGGCTCCATCTCGTTCCGTTACAACTACTCAATCAACGGTCGGCAGGAGACCATCACCTTTGGGCGTTATGGTGTCGGTGGCATCACCCTGGCCGAAGCCCGCGAGCTGTTGGGTGACGCCAAGAAGATGGTTGCGGCGGGCAAGTCGCCGGCCAAGGAGAAAGCCCGAGACAAGGCGCGGGTGAAAGATGCAGAGACGTTCGGTGCCTGGGCGGAGAAGTGGCTGCGTGGCTACCAGATGGCCGACTCCACCCGCGATATGCGCCGCTCGGTTTATGAGCGTGAGCTGAAGCCGAAATTCAGCAATCAGAAGCTGGTGGAGATCACCCACGAAGACTTGCGGGCGCTGGCTGATGCCATTGTTGAGCGAGGCGCACCGGCCACCGCCGTTCATGTGCGTGAAATCGTGTTGCAGGTATTTCGCTGGGCCATCGAGCGTGGGCAGAAGGTCGAAAACCCGGCAGAACTGGTGCGCCCAACAAGCATCGCTCGATTCGAGCCACGTGACCGAGCGTTGACGCCAGAAGAAATTGGGCTGATGTACCAGTACATGGAGCGAGTGGGCACAAGCCCAACAAACCGTGCGGCGGCCAAGCTGTTATTGCTGACGATGGTGCGCAAGAGCGAGCTGACCAATGCGACCTGGAGCGAGATCAATTTCAGCGAAGCGTTGTGGACGATTCCAAAGGAGCGGATGAAACGCCGTAACCCGCACCTGGTATTTCTGTCCCAGCAGGCTCTGGATATTTTCATTGCCATGAAAACCTTTGCCGGTGGTTCCGACTTCGTTTTGCCATCACGGTACGACTCGGATGCGCCGATGAGCGCTGCCACACTTAACCAGGTGCTGACGCTGACTTACAAGGCGGCGCAGAAAGATGGGAAGTCACTTACCAAGTTCGGACCGCATGATTTGCGGCGCACAGCCAGCACGCTGTTGCATGAGGCCGGCTACAACACCGACTGGATCGAGAAGTGCCTGGCGCACGAGCAGAAGGGCGTGAGGGCTGTCTACAACAAGGCTGAGTACCGCGAGCAGCGGGCGGCGATGTTGCAGGATTGGGCCGATATGATTGATGAGTGGACTTCGGGAGGCAGTAAGGGTTGATGTTTTTGCTATCTTTGATAGCATTGAAGTTGATGCCGTGAATTTATAAATAAGGCCGCCATTGGCATCGGGCAGGTCAATTACCGATTAGCTGCTTCGCGCAGCTACTCGATGAATAGCAACTATTCATTTGAGAGGTATTGACCCATGCAAAATATAAAGACCCTCATCAACAGGAAGAAGCTCCTGGAGATGATCCCGCTTTCGACACGAACAATTTATAACCTGGAGCAGCGAGGGGATTTTCCACGCCGTATCGCGTTAACCAGTAGAAATGTCGCCTGGGATTTGTCAGAGGTCGAAGAGTGGATTGAGGCACGTAAATCATCGGGTGATCAAGCTGCGCGACCTGGCCCTATAGAGGGCTAGTTATATGGCTCTTGATCTTATGGCGGCTTTCACGGAATTGCCGCCACCCATTGATTATGTTCTGCCTAATATGGTTGCTGGCACTGTTGGTGCTCTTGTGTCGCCTGGTGGGGCTGGTAAATCCATGTTGGCCCTTCAATTGGCTGCACAGATTGCAGGCGGGCCTGATTTACTTGAAATAGGCGAGTTTCCCACCGGGCAAGTGGTCTATCTGCCTGCTGAAGATCCACCGGCCGCTATTCACCATCGTCTGCACGCCCTTGGGGCACACCTCAGCGCAGCGGAACGGCAAGCCGTGGCTGATGGTTTGCTCATTGAACCCTTGATCGGTAAATGCCCAAACATCATGGCTGCTAGCTGGTTCGATGCTCTCAAACGAGCCGCTGAAGGTCGTCGCTTGATGATCTTGGACACTTTGCGGCGCTTCCACATTGAGGAGGAGAACGCTAGCGGGCCGATGGCGCAGGTTGTTGGGCACATGGAGGCCATAGCCGCTGATACAGGCTGCTCCATTGTGTTTCTGCACCACGCGAGTAAAAGCGCAGCCATGATGGGGTCGGGCGATCAACAGCAGACCAGTCGTGGATCGTCCGTACTGGTTGATAACATCCGTTGGCAATCGTACCTATCCGGCATGACGCAAGGCGAGGCCGAGATACTGGGGGTCGATGATTGTCAGCGTGGGTATTTTGTCCGCTTTGGCGTCAGCAAGGCCAACTATGGCGCACCTTTTCAAGAACTCTGGTTTAGACGGCACGACGGCGGCGTGTTGAAGCCTGCTGTACTGGAGCGGCAGTGCAAGGTGAAAAGGAGACAGCGTGAAGAAGCCTAAGCATGACCTGACCCACGTCCGACATGATCCCGCGCACTGTTTGGCACCTGGCCTGTTCCGCAGCCTCAAGCGTGGCGATCGCAAACGCTGCAAGCTGGACGTGACCTACACCTTTGGCGAGGACGAATCCATGCGTTTCGTCGGATTCGAACCTCTCGGGGCCGATGATATGCGTCTTTTGCAAGGCATCGTGGCCCTTGGCGGCCCGAACGGCATCTTGCTAACCCCGGAACCGACCAGTGAGACGGGGCGACAGCTACGGCTATTCCTTGAACCCCGTTTCGAAGCCATTGAGCAAGACGGCTTGGTGGTTCGTGAGAGCCTGACCAAACTGCTCTCAGAAACGGGCATGACGGATAGCGGCGACAACATCAAGGCGCTCAAAGCCAGCCTGCTGCGCATGTCGAACGTCACCATCCTTGTGACGAAGGGACGGCGGCAAGCCGCGTTCCACCTGATGAGTCATGCTTTTGACGAGACGGACGGCAGGCTATGGGTTGCCCTGAATCCGCGTATTGCCGAAGCGATCCTGGGGCATCGTCCATATGCCCGTATCGACATGGCGGAAGTGCGGGTGCTACAGACTGATCCGGCACGGCTGATGCACCAACGGCTATGCGGCTGGATCGACCCCGGCAAATCCGGGCGCGTGGAACTGGACACGCTTTGCGGCTATGTCTGGCCAGATGAAGCCAATGCCGAAGCTATGAAAAAACGCCGTCAGACTGCCCGGAAGGCACTGGCCGAACTTGCCGCCGTGGGTTGGGTAGTGAACGAATACGCCAAGGGAAAATGGGAGATCAAGAGGCCTGGCCCCACGGCAACTGCACCCGTTTACCGTCGTAACGTTCCCTTGTTACCGTCGTAACGCTCCCCTTCTGCCGTCGTAACGTTCCCCGTCCCAATTTGGAAAACCCAGACGGTGCGCTGCTTTGCGGGCAGTTTGGGAAATCCATCCAAGATTATCTAAAGATAATCCATCATGCGCGGTGCAGCTCGCGCCTTGAGGGCGCGTTCTGACCTTGCCAATAAAGCCCTGGCGGGCTTTATCAATCGGCCATAGGCCGATGGTTTAACGCCAAGAAGAGAAGGCGGCTTCAGTGGCCGCTGAAACGCCTTGTGAGAGGGGAAAACAACCCGGAGTCCCTTATTCCATGAGCTGAAGCAGAATCTGCGTCTAACGGTGCTGGAGGGCCGCTGTGTGCACTTGTAGTTATCTGTACTGAAACCTTGGCTCGAAACGTGAAATGGCTAAGCAGTGCCCATTCGTTCGGTAAGAATAATAAGAAGATTATTATTCTTATTATTACCAAGCAGGAATGAGCCGTGTGTGTTGGACGCCCATAACCAGTAACCTGCGTGAAGGTGTCAACATCAGGAAAGGTTGCCCCTCAAGTATCAATACGTCGCCTTAGTGGTATGACGGGAGGGGAGGCAAATTTCTTGTGTTCATTGACACTTGAGGGGCGGGTTATGCCCTTCTTTTTTGGCGTCCAACTCGCCCCATCGGGGCGAATGGTTTGTGTCGATTGTTGGCATTTTAGGTTCCGATTTAAAGCCGATTGAGCAGCGATTTTGAAGCGACTATGTCGATTGCAGGCCGATTTGGTGACGATTACGGTTATGTTGCCAAGAATCGGTGTTTGTTTGACGATAAAACGCTTTACGTTCGATATGCGCTAGATTTTCAATAGTGGGTGAAATGCGGGCAGGATGGGTGAAGTTAGCTAACCGGCAAGCCGGTTATCTATCTTCACTGTCCCTTATTCGCGCCGGGGGCACTCAACGGGAATCCTGCCCTGCGGGGCTGATCGGCTACCGCCGGTTGCAAGAGTATAGGTCTTGCTATTTTTAATATCTTTGATAGCATGGTTGTCGGGTACACCAAAAGGGTATTGATATGGCAAATGTGCTTATCAGGAATTTACCCGCCGAGGTGCACCGTGCGTTGAAAGTTCGAGCAGCGCTCAACGATAGGAGCACCGACGCGGAAATACGCGAAATACTGACGGCGGCAGTACAGCCGCTAGAGCTTGAAGAGATTGGCCGGGAAGTTGGCTTGTCCGAAAGCGATAAAAAAACAGAGTAGTTTTACGTTTGTAAGTCCGGGCCTCAGCGCCAAGGGCAATACCGATCAGCTAGTGGCGTAGCTCTTCGATGAAACGTTGCCGAGAACAAGCACAACGCTTGGTCAAGGCAATGCCTTCTTTTCATCGACGGAGTACGACCATGAAGTCCAAAATTTTAGCGGCTAAAAAAACCGCTCTAGCCGTTGCACTCGCAACCGGCTTTATCACCACTACCACCGCCCCTGTGCAAGCTGGTATCCCCGTCATCGACGGCGGCAACCTGGCCCAGAACATCATGACGGCCATCGAGTCGGTGGCGCAGACGCTCAAGCAGATTGAGCAGTACCAGACCCAGTTGCAGCAGTACGAAAATCAGCTCCAGAACACGATGGCCCCAGCCGCGTATATCTGGGATCAGGCGCAGACTACGATCAACCGGCTGATTGCCGCGCAAAACACGCTGGCCTATTACGAGAACCAGCTAGGCAGCCTGGATCGTTACCTGGCCAAGTTTCAGGACGTGGCCTATTACCGCAGCTCGCCATGCTTCAACGGCAGCGGCGGATGCACGCCGGCCGAAAAGGCAGCGATGGAAGAGAACCGCCGCCTGGCGTCAGAGTCGCAAAAGAAGGCCAACGATGCCCTGTTCCAGACCGTTGCCGACCAGCAAAAGGCTTTGAAGGATGACGCCCGTACCCTGGAGCGGCTGCAAGGCGCGGCCCAGGGTGCAACTGGCCAGCTACAGGCCATCGGCTACGCCAACCAGCTCGCCAGCCAGCAGGCCAATCAGCTCTTGCAGATTCGCACCATGTTGACCGCCCAACACAACGCGGAGGCAGCCCGGATTGCAGCAGAACTCGATGCCGAGGCGCGAGGTGATGCCAGGGCCGAGCAAATGCGTACCTGGACGTTTCGCCCGAGTCCGGCAGACAACTACTAGGGAGGCGGTGAGATGAAAAAAATCTTTTTTACTACCGCGGCTACGTTGCTGTTGTTGGCTGGATGTGAACAGGAAAGGATGCCCGAACCAAATGCGGCGACGTGTGCCCCCGATGCGTTCCAGGCAGCACTGAATGAAATGCGCAGCGAAGCGAACCGAGAGGCCTTTACCGAGGAATGCAGAGCATTCCAGAAGGCCAAGCAGATGCGTCAGTGGGAGTTCAAGCCCAGCCCTAAAGATGATTATTGAGGTGGTCGCCATGAGAAAGAAAATTGCTCTAGGTGGCTTGATGATGGTCGCCACAATGGTGCTGGCTGAACCTGCAATGGCGCAGGAGCTAAGTAGCAGCGGTGTTATGAATGATGTGCTCAAGCGTTTTCATGATGCTGCCGCAACATGGGGGCCAGCTATTGAGTCCGCTGCATCGCGTTTGTTCTGGACGCTGGTTGTGATTTCGATGGTCTGGACATTCGGCATGATGGCTTTGCGCAAGGCCGACATTGGCGAGTTCTTCGCGGAGTTCGTTCGCTTCACGATCTTCACCGGCTTTTTCTGGTGGTTGCTGACGAATGCGAACCAGGGCATGAATATCGCCGGTACGATTGTTCAGTCATTGCAAACTCTGGGCGCGCAGGCGGGGGGACTTTCCAATAGCAATCTTGGGCCCTCCAGCATCCTTGATCTTGGTTTCGAGTTATACAACCGCACAGTACAGGCCACCTCGGAGCTGGGATGGCGGCAGATGGCAACTGCTCTGGTCATGGAGCTAATGGCCCTGGCTGTTTTGTTTGTCCTGGCGTTGATTGCGGTCAACCTGTTGCTGTTGCTCGCATCAGCCTGGATTCTGTTGTATGCCGGTGTGTTCTTCCTTGGCTTTGGTGGAAGTCGTTGGACTTCCGACATGGCGATCAATTACTACAAGACCGTGCTGGGCCTGGCCGCACAGCTTATGGCAATGGTGCTTCTGGTTGCGATTGGCAAAGAGTTCATCAATCACTACTACACGCAAATCAGCGAGAACATGGCATCCCAGGAACTGGCCGTGATGTTGGTTATATCGGTCATCTTGCTTTTCTTGGTCAACAAAGTTCCGCCGATGATTTCTGGTCTTGTGTCTGGTGGTGGTATTGGCGCAGCCGGTGGAATTGGAAACTTCGGTGCGGGTGCGGCAGTTGGGGCGGCGGTGACGGCGGCCAGTATGGCAACTGGCGGCGCTGCCCTGGCAGGTAAAGCGGTTATGGGTGCCGCAGCCGGTGCAGCCGGAGGTGCAAGTGCACTCCAAGCGGCTTTTCAGAAAGCATCAGCGAGTATGGAAACCGGCGGTGACATGTCCAGCATGGGGTCAGTTGTCAGCAGTGGCGGAAACGGTGGTGGTGAAGCGGGTACTGCTGGCAGTAGCCCATTCGCCCAAGCGGCTGGCTTTGGTGACAGCGGCAGTAGCTCAAGCGGTGGCGGCTTTGCCAAGGCCGCGAAGCTGGCCACAGGCACGGCCTCCGAGTTAGCCAAGGGTGTCGGCTCTCAAGTGAAGCAGGGATTCCAGGAGCGAGTGAGCGAAACCACAGGCGGAAAACTGGCTGCTTCGATACGCGAAAGCATGGAGCCGAAAGAAGCAAGCCAATCTGGCCAGTTCGAGGGCAATAGCTTGGGCGCCGATTCTGGCCCAGATAGTAACGAAGTCAGGAGTTAGCACGATGACGACATCAACATACATGGCCGCATTGGCGGCCCTGGATGAAGCGCCAAGGGAAGAAGTCAGCCAGGTATTTATTTCGCCGCTGGGTGATCAATCGACCGAGGTCGATGCAGAGACAGAAACAGCCGCTTTTGTATCACGGCCAGACCCTATGAGAGAGAGCGAAACTAAGCCGATAAGTATTGAGGTTAATGGCGGCAGGAATGAGCGGTCAGCATTCGCGGAGGCGGCGGGGCTGTACCTGTAGGCGCACCGGGCTGGCCACAACCAGCCCGGCACTTTCAATCAACACCTACTGGAGAGGTGAATTATGACAACACAACATATTATCGAACCAGGGCAAGCAGTGCATCAAGCAGCGGCTATTCTTTCTTCTTTGGAGTACATCAACCAAGCGGAAGCGCGGAGCCTTGGGCCATTGGCCGAAGCCGTCGCTAATGCTTTTATGGTGGTGTACTACCAAGCTGAAACGGGCCGGGCGACACAGGCTGATTTTCAAGAAGCAATGAACGCCTTGCGCCAAGCGTGCAGCTAATGACGAAAGGGCGGCCACTCGAACTGGCCGCCTTTTTCAATCTTCACTGTTTGGCCATTCCCGACCCACAGACGGCGCATCCATCCATTCGCGTTCCTCCGGCGGCAGCGGGTAAGCCCCGGATGCTTCCGCGTCGGCCAGTAGTTCGGCCAGTGTGTAGCGCACCCGACCAGTGGAAACGGCGCGGGCCGGGTCGGCCTTCTCATGCAGCCTGTTCTCTAGGTTCTTTGGGTCTGTCATCGGGCGACCTCAGCAAGCATGGATACTAGGTGTTCCAGGTCAGTGATCGAATGCGCCAGGAAGCGGCCGGCGCGGCAATCTGCAATCATTTCCTCAGTTTTTTCCTACTCATGTTCAACCTCGTTCGTACCAGCTCTTCGAGCGATTCACCACGCGCACGACCAGCAGCATCACCGGCACTTCGACCAGGACGCCGACCACGGTTGCCAATGCAGCGCCGGAGTGCAGACCGAACAAGCTGATGGCGGCCGCCACGGCCAGCTCGAAGAAGTTGCTGGCACCGATCAGGGCCGAAGGACAGGCGACAGAGTGCTTTTCCCCCCGCCCGCTTGTTCAGCCAGTAGGCTAACCCGGAATTGAAGAACACTTGAATCAAGATCGGCACGGCTAGCATGGCGATCACTAACGGCTGCCGGATGATGGCCTCGCCCTGGAAGGCGAACAGTAGAACCAACGTCAGCAGCAGCGCGGCCATCGACCACGGCCCGATCTTCTGCATGGCCCGTTCAAAGGCGGCCTGTCCTTGCTTGAGCAGATGCCGCCGCAAGAGCTGCGCCAGGATCACCGGCACGATGATGTAGAGCACGACCGAAATCAGCAGCGTGTCCCAAGGCACCGAGATCGAGGACATGCCCAGCAGCAGGCCGACGATGGGCGCGAAGGCCACGATCATGATGGCGTCGTTCAGAGCCACTTGCGAGAGCGTGAAAAGCGGGTCGCCGTTGGTAAGGCGGCTCCACACGAACACCATTGCCGTGCAGGGCGCGGCGGCCAGCAAGATCAAGCCCGCGATGTAGCTGTCCAGTTGATCGGCCGGCAGGAACGGAGCGAACACTTGTCGGATGAACAGCCACCCCAGCAGGGCCATCGAGAATGGCTTGACGGCCCAATTCACGAACAGCGTGACGCCGATGCCGCGCCAATGCTCTTTGACCTGGTGCAGCGCCCCGAAGTCGATCTTGACCAGCATCGGGACGATCATTACCCAAATCAGCAGGCCCACCGGCAAATTGACCTGGGCCACTTCCATGCGGCCTATGGCCTGGAACACGTCAGGAAGGCCCTGGCCGAGCGCAACACCGGCGACGATGCACAGGGCCACCCACAGCGTCAGGTAACGCTCGAAGCCGCTCATCGGGGCCTGGCGCGGCTTCGCGGCGATGGCCTGTGCGCCGGCGCTCATGCTTCCTGCTCGGTCTTGCCGATGTTCGCCAGCTCGCGCTTGATGGCCGTCTGGTCAAGCATTTTGAGAGGCAGATTCACGAACAGGCGGACGCGGTTCATCATGTGCCGGAAGGTTTGTTCGAAGGCCCGGCGCTTCTCGGCGTCAGTGCCTTCGACGGCGGCCGGGTCTTCAAATCCCCAATGCGCCGAGATCGGCTGACCAGGCCACACCGGACACATTTCGCCGGCGGCGTTGTCGCAGACGGTGATGATGAAGTCCATCTTCGGTGCGTCGGGCGTGGCGTACTCGTCCCAGCTCTTGCTGCGCAGATTCTCGGTCGGGTAATTCACCGACTCCACCTTTTCGACGGCGAAGGGATTGACCTTGCCGGTTGGGTGACTGCCGGCGCTGTAGGCGCGGAAGCGCCCTTGCCCCATCGTGTTGATGAGAGCTTCGGCCATGATGCTGCGCGCCGAATTGCCGGTGCAGAGGATGAGGACGTTATAGATTCTTTCGGTCATGATGTTTCGCTTTCTGGTAGTGGCTGGGGAGCAATGGCGATGGATGAAAGATCGGTGGCCTCGTCGATGACGTGGCCGGCCGCTTTCCGTTCGGAATAGCGGTCTGTCAGTGCTTCACGGTGCGGCCGTACCAGCGCCGTGAAGCGCACCAGTTCTTCCATCACATCGGCTATTCGGTCGTAGTACGGCGAGGGCTTCATGCGGCCCGCCGCGTCGAACTCTTGGAACGCTTTGGCGATACTCGACTGGTTCGGAATGGTGAACATTCGCATCCAGCGGCCGAGCAGACGCAAGGTGTTCACGGCGTTGAAGCTCTGCGAGCCGCCGGATACCTGCATCACGGCCAGGGTGCGGCCTTGGGTCGGCCGGATGCCGGCCATTTCAAGCGGCAGATGGTCAATCTGCGCCTTCATGACACTGGTAATCTGACCGTGGCGTTCCGGGCTGCACCAGACTTGTCCCTCTGACCACTCGGACAGGGCGCGCAGCTCCTTGACGGCCGGGTGATCGTCGCTTTGCACTTGATCGGGCAACGGCAAATCGGACGGGTCGAAGATGCGTGTTTCTGCGCCAAAGAATTGCAGCAGCCGGGCCGCTTCCTCGACGGCCAGCCGTGAGAACGAGCGGGCGCGCAGCGAGCCATACAGCAGCAGGATACGCACCGGCGGGGCGTCGGGTGCCAGCCCGAGCGCCGGGCGCTCGATGGCAAAGGATTTGTCCAAAGCGGGCAAAGAATCGGGGTCGGAAAGATGGCGAAGTCTCATGCCAACACCTTCCCGGCTTCCGTGGTGCAAGACAGGTTGCACACCTGGCCGCCGCAGCAGTTTTCCGTGAGAAAGGCCACCAGGTTAGTGGCCGTCGAAAAGTTCGCCTCGTAGATCACAAATCGGCCTTCTTGCCGCGACGTGACCATGCCGGCGTGTGCCAGCTCTTTCAGGTGGAAGGATAGCGAAGACGGCGGGATGCCGGCCGCTTCGCTGATTTTTCCGGCGGCCATGCCGGCGGGCCGGCCTGGACGAGAAGCCGGAACACCGCGAGGCGCGATTCTTGAGCGATGGCCGCCAGGGCGGCTACAGCATTTATCGTTTCCATGTTTCAATAATAGTCGAAATATGGAGTGTGCTCAATAGCTCATTTAAGCTGTAAAAATGAGCTAGGCGCATTTAGATCGATATGTGATAAATTGGCCTGCCAGTTTAAGTGTCGTTTTCAGAAGACGGCTGCACTGAACGTCAGAAGCCGACTGCACTATAGCAGCGGAGGGGTTGGATCCATCAGGCAACGACGGGCTGCTGCCGGCCATCAGCGGACGCAGGGAGGACTTTCCGCAACCGGCCGTTCGATGCGGCACCGATGGCCTTCGCGCAGGGGTAGTGAATCCGCCAGGATTGACTTGCGCTGCCCTACCTCTCACTAGTGAGGGGCGGCAGCGCATCAAGCGGTGAGCGCACTCCGGCACCGCCAACTTTCAGCACATGCGTGTAAATCATCGTCGTAGAGACGTCGGAATGGCCGAGCAGATCCTGCACGGTTCGAATGTCGTAACCGCTGCGGAGCAAGGCCGTCGCGAACGAGTGGCGGAGGGTGTGCGGTGTGGCGGGCTTCGTGATGCCTGCTTGTTCTACGGCACGTTTGAAGGCGCGCTGAAAGGTCTGGTCATACATGTGATGGCGACGCACGACACCGCTCCGTGGATCGGTCGAATGCGTGTGCTGCGCAAAAACCCAGAACCACGGCCAGGAATGCCCGGCGCGCGGATACTTCCGCTCAAGGGCGTCGGGAAGCGCAACGCCGCTGCGGCCCTCGGCCTGGTCCTTCAGCCACCATGCCCGTGCACGCGACAGCTGCTCGCGCAGGCTGGGTGCCAAGCTCTCGGGTAACATCAAGGCCCGATCCTTGGAGCCCTTGCCCTCCCGCACGATGATCGTGCCGTGATCGAAATCCAGATCCTTGACCCGCAGTTGCAAACCCTCACTGATCCGCATGCCCGTTCCATACAGAAGCTGGGCGAACAAACGATGCTCGCCTTCCAGAAAACCGAGGATGCGAACCACTTCATCCGGGGTCAGCACCACCGGCAAGCGCCGCGACGGCCGAGGTCTTCCGATCTCCTGAAGCCAGGGCAGATCCGTGCACAGCACCTTGCCGTAGAAGAACAGCAAGGCCGCCAATGCCTGACGATGCGTGGAGACCGAAACCTTGCGCTCGTTCGCCAGCCAGGACAGAAATGCCTCGACTTCGCTGCTGCCCAAGGTTGCCGGGTGACGCACACCGTGGAAACGGATGAAGGCACGAACCCAGTTGACATAAGCCTGTTCGGTTGGTAAGCTGTAATGCAAGTAGCGTATGCGCTCACGCAACTGGTCCAGAACCTTGACCGAACGCAGCGGTGGTAACGGCGCAGTGGCGGTTTTCATGGCTTGTTATGACTGTTTTTTTGTACAGTCTATGCCTCGGGCATCCAAGCAGCAAGCGCGTTACGCCGTGGGTCGATGTTTGATGTTATGGAGCAGCAACGATGTTACGCAGCAGCAACGATGTTACGCAGCAGGGCAGTCGCCCTAAAACAAAGTTAGGCCGCATGGACACAACGCAGGTCACATTGATACACAAAATTCTAGCTGCGGCAGATGAGCGAAATCTGCCGCTCTGGATCGGTGGGGGCTGGGCGATCGATGCACGGCTAGGGCGTGTAACACGCAAGCACGATGATATTGATCTGACGTTTCCCGGCGAGAGGCGCGGCGAGCTCGAGGCAATAGTTGAAATGCTCGGCGGGCGCGTCATGGAGGAGTTGGACTATGGATTCTTAGCGGAGATCGGGGATGAGTTACTTGACTGCGAACCTGCTTGGTGGGCAGACGAAGCGTATGAAATCGCGGAGGCTCCGCAGGGCTCGTGCCCAGAGGCGGCTGAGGGCGTCATCGCCGGGCGGCCAGTCCGTTGTAACAGCTGGGAGGCGATCATCTGGGATTACTTTTACTATGCCGATGAAGTACCACCAGTGGACTGGCCTACAAAGCACATAGAGTCCTACAGGCTCGCATGCACCTCACTCGGGGCGGAAAAGGTTGAGGTCTTGCGTGCCGCTTTCAGGTCGCGATATGCGGCCTAACAATTCGTCCAAGCCGACGCCGCTTCGCGGCGCGGCTTAACTCAGGTGTTAGACGGCAAGAAAAGGTTCCACGAACTCTGATGAAAAACTACTTTGACAGCCCTTTCAAAGGGGAGCTTCTTTCTGAGCAAGTGAAAAATCCAAACATCAAAGTAGGCCGTTATAGCTATTACTCTGGCTACTATCACGGCCACTCATTTGATGAATGCGCGCGATACTTGCATCCAGATCGTGATGACGTTGATAAATTGATCATTGGCAGCTTTTGTTCTATAGGAAGCGGGGCTTCCTTCATCATGGCTGGCAATCAGGGGCATCGGCATGACTGGGCATCATCCTTCCCCTTCTTCTATATGCAAGAGGAACCTGCTTTCTCAAGCGCACTCGATGCCTTCCAAAGAGCAGGTGATACCGCCATTGGCAATGATGTCTGGATAGGCTCGGAGGCAATGATTATGCCCGGAATCAAAATTGGAGACGGTGCCGTGATAGGTAGTCGCTCGTTGGTGACAAAAGATGTAGTGCCTTATGCCATCATCGGAGGAAGTCCCGCAAAGCAAATTAAGAAGCGCTTCTCCGATGAGGAAATCTCATTGCTCATGGAGATGGAGTGGTGGAACTGGCCACTGGATAAAATTAAGACAGCAATGCCTCTGCTGTGCTCGTCAAATATTTTTGGTCTGCATAAGTATTGGCGCGAGTTTGTCGTCTAACAATTCATTCAAGCCGACGCCGCTTCGCGGCACGGCTTAATTCTGGCGTTAGCCACCAAGAAGGTGCCATGAAAACATTTGCCGCATATGTAATTATCGCGTGTCTTTCGAGTACGGCATTAGCTGGTTCAATTACAGAAAATACGTCTTGGAACAAAGAGTTCTCTGCCGAAGCCGTCAATGGTGTCTTCGTGCTTTGTAAAAGTAGCAGTAAATCCTGCGCTACCAATGACTTAGCTCGTGCATCAAAGGAATATCTTCCAGCATCAACATTTAAGATCCCCAACGCAATTATCGGCCTAGAAACTGGTGTCATAAAGAATGAGCATCAGGTTTTCAAATGGGACGGAAAGCCAAGAGCCATGAAGCAATGGGAAAGAGACTTGACCTTAAGAGGGGCAATACAAGTTTCAGCTGTTCCCGTATTTCAACAAATCGCCAGAGAAGTTGGCGAAGTAAGAATGCAGAAATACCTTAAAAAATTTTCCTATGGCAACCAGAATATCAGTGGTGGCATTGACAAATTCTGGTTGGAAGGCCAGCTTAGAATTTCCGCAGTTAATCAAGTGGAGTTTCTAGAGTCTCTATATTTAAATAAATTGTCAGCATCTAAAGAAAACCAGCTAATAGTAAAAGAGGCTTTGGTAACGGAGGCGGCACCTGAATATCTAGTGCATTCAAAAACTGGTTTTTCTGGTGTGGGAACTGAGTCAAATCCTGGTGTCGCATGGTGGGTTGGGTGGGTTGAGAAGGAGACAGAGGTTTACTTTTTCGCCTTTAACATGGATATAGACAACGAAAGTAAGTTGCCGCTAAGAAAATCCATTCCCACCAAAATCATGGAAAGTGAGGGCATCATTGGTGGCTAAAACAAAGTTAAACATCATGAGGGAAGCGGTGATCGCCGAAGTATCGACTCAACTATCAGAGGTAGTTGGCGTCATCGAGCGCCATCTCGAACCGACGTTGCTGGCCGTACATTTGTACGGCTCCGCAGTGGATGGCGGCCTGAAGCCACACAGTGATATTGATTTGCTGGTTACGGTGACCGTAAGGCTTGATGAAACAACGCGGCGAGCTTTGATCAACGACCTTTTGGAAACTTCGGCTTCCCCTGGAGAGAGCGAGATTCTCCGCGCTGTAGAAGTCACCATTGTTGTGCACGACGACATCATTCCGTGGCGTTATCCAGCTAAGCGCGAACTGCAATTTGGAGAATGGCAGCGCAATGACATTCTTGCAGGTATCTTCGAGCCAGCCACGATCGACATTGATCTGGCTATCTTGCTGACAAAAGCAAGAGAACATAGCGTTGCCTTGGTAGGTCCAGCGGCGGAGGAACTCTTTGATCCGGTTCCTGAACAGGATCTATTTGAGGCGCTAAATGAAACCTTAACGCTATGGAACTCGCCGCCCGACTGGGCTGGCGATGAGCGAAATGTAGTGCTTACGTTGTCCCGCATTTGGTACAGCGCAGTAACCGGCAAAATCGCGCCGAAGGATGTCGCTGCCGACTGGGCAATGGAGCGCCTGCCGGCCCAGTATCAGCCCGTCATACTTGAAGCTAGACAGGCTTATCTTGGACAAGAAGAAGATCGCTTGGCCTCCCGCGCAGATCAGTTGGAAGAATTTGTTCACTACGTGAAAGGCGAGATCACCAAGGTAGTCGGCAAATAATGTCTAACAATTCGTTCAAGCCGACGCCGCTTCGCGGCGCGGCTTAACTCAAGCGTTAGATGCACTAAGCACATAATTGCTCACAGCCAAACTATCAGGTCAAGTCTGCTTTTATTATTTTTAAGCGTGCATAATAAGCCCTACACAAATTGGGAGATATATCATGAAAGGCTGGCTTTTTCTTGTTATCGCAATAGTTGGCGAAGTAATCGCAACATCCGCATTAAAATCTAGCGAGGGCTTTACTAAGCTTGCCCCTTCCGCCGTTGTCATAATCGGTTATGGCATCGCATTTTATTTTCTTTCTCTGGTTCTGAAATCCATCCCTGTCGGTGTTGCTTATGCAGTCTGGTCGGGACTCGGCGTCGTCATAATTACAGCCATTGCCTGGTTGCTTCATGGGCAAAAGCTTGATGCGTGGGGCTTTGTAGGTATGGGGCTCATAATTGCTGCCTTTTTGCTCGCCCGATCCCCATCGTGGAAGTCGCTGCGGAGGCCGACGCCATGGTGACGGTGTTCGGCATTCTGAATCTCACCGAGGACTCCTTCTTCGATGAGAGCCGGCGGCTAGACCCCGCCGGCGCTGTCACCGCGGCGATCGAAATGCTGCGAGTCGGATCAGACGTCGTGGATGTCGGACCGGCCGCCAGCCATCCGGACGCGAGGCCTGTATCGCCGGCCGATGAGATCAGACGTATTGCGCCGCTCTTAGACGCCCTGTCCGATCAGATGCACCGTGTTTCAATCGACAGCTTCCAACCGGAAACCCAGCGCTATGCGCTCAAGCGCGGCGTGGGCTACCTGAACGATATCCAAGGATTTCCTGACCCTGCGCTCTATCCCGATATTGCTGAGGCGGACTGCAGGCTGGTGGTTATGCACTCAGCGCAGCGGGATGGCATCGCCACCCGCACCGGTCACCTTCGACCCGAAGACGCGCTCGACGAGATTGTGCGGTTCTTCGAGGCGCGGGTTTCCGCCTTGCGACGGAGCGGGGTCGCTGCCGACCGGCTCATCCTCGATCCGGGGATGGGATTTTTCTTGAGCCCCGCACCGGAAACATCGCTGCACGTGCTGTCGAACCTTCAAAAGCTGAAGTCGGCGTTGGGGCTTCCGCTATTGGTCTCGGTGTCGCGGAAATCCTTCTTGGGCGCCACCGTTGGCCTTCCTGTAAAGGATCTGGGTCCAGCGAGCCTTGCGGCGGAACTTCACGCGATCGGCAATGGCGCTGACTACGTCCGCACCCACGCGCCTGGAGATCTGCGAAGCGCAATCACCTTCTCGGAAACCCTCGCGAAATTTCGCAGTCGCGACGCCAGAGACCGAGGGTTAGATCATGCCTAGCATTCACCTTCCGGCCGCCCGCTAGCGGACCCTGGTCAGGTTCCGCGAAGGTGGGCGCAGACATGCTGGGCTCGTCAGGATCAAACTGCACTATGAGGCGGCGGTTCATACCGCGCCAGGGGAGCGAATGGACAGCGAGGAGCCTCCGAACGTTCGGGTCGCCTGCTCGGGTGATATCGACGAGGTTGTGCGGCTGATGCACGACGCTGCGGCGTGGATGTCCGCCAAGGGAACGCCCGCCTGGGACGTCGCGCGGATCGACCGGACATTCGCGGAGACCTTCGTCCTGAGATCCGAGCTCCTAGTCGCGAGTTGCAGCGACGGCATCGTCGGCTGTTGCACCTTGTCGGCCGAGGATCCCGAGTTCTGGCCCGACGCCCTCAAGGGGGAGGCCGCATATCTGCACAAGCTCGCGGTGCGACGGACACATGCGGGCCGGGGTGTCAGCTCCGCGCTGATCGAGGCTTGCCGCCATGCCGCGCGAACGCAGGGGTGCGCCAAGCTGCGGCTCGACTGCCACCCGAACCTGCGTGGCCTATACGAGCGGCTCGGATTCACCCACGTCGACACTTTCAATCCCGGCTGGGATCCAACCTTCATCGCAGAACGCCTAGAACTCGAAATCTAACGTCCGTTCGGGCATCGAGGTCCATGTCGGGGTGGGACGGGCCCGTGGCTTCAAGATCACTTGCAGTCCGACCGCGATGTCTTGGTTGCGCGAGAGGTTGTCGATATCCTCCACTTCCATCATCAACCCTGGATAATGCCGCCGCCGTCATCGCCGCCGACGCCCGTGCCGGGCTTTTCGGGCCTGTCAGGCTTGCTCGGCCTTCAGCCTGCCTGGGCGAGATCTCCGGCGGACGGATTAACGGCGGAGCTTCGCCGCCTTTCGTGCGTGTGAAGGCCGAAGATAGTTCTCTCAAAAACATCCGTTTATGAGAGATACCAAAGCCGACAGTCTGCCGAAGGTTGAAGGTCTCTCAAAACTGCCTCTCGCTTCCGATCTCTCACCGATCTACGTTTCTAAGTGTTTTGAGAGGAGAACAGCATGTTGGTGGGGTACGCCAGGGTTTCGACACGTGATCAAACCCACGCTGTTGATTTGCACCCAAATTTGACCCGGGATTTGCATTGAATTTTGACCCACCCCTTGTTGTCAGAATTATGTCTCGATTTTCAGTTTGCGGGTCTGTTTTTCCTCCTGCTTATTCTGAGTTGAACTGTGTTTGAAGCGGTAACTTTCATTGCCGGTTTCCAGGATGTGGCAGTGGTGGGTTAGTCGGTCCAACAACGCTGTTGTCATCTTTTCATCGCCAAACACTCGGCTCCATTCCGAGAAGCTCAAGTTGGTGGTCAGTATCACGCTGGTTTTTTCGTACAGCTTTGAGAGCAGGTGAAACAGCAGTGCCCCACCGGTTTGGCTAAAAGGCAAATATCCCAGCTCATCCAGAATCACCAAATCGGCATACAACAGACGGTTTGCGATTTGTCCCTGACGCCCAGATGATTTCTCTTGCTCCAGTGCATTGACCAAATCCACGGTGGAGAAGAAACGCACCCGTCGGTTCAAGTGCATCACTGCTTGTGTACCAATGGCTGTGGCCAGGTGAGTCTTGCCTGTGCCTGGCCCACCAATCAGCACCACGTTCTGGGCTTGTTCCATGAAGTCGCACCGGTGCAATTGTTTGACCGTGGCCTCATTAACCAGGCTTTGACTGAAGTCAAAGCCCACCAAGTCCCGATACACGGGGAACTTGGCCACCCGCAATTGATAGTTCACCGAACGTACTTCACGCTCTGCCACTTCAGCTTTAATCAAGCTGTCCAGCATGGGCAAGGCTTGATTAAATGCTGGTGAATTCTGATTGCCCAACTCCTCAATGGCGTGTGCCATGCCAAAGAGTTTCAAGGATTTGAGGATTCTCACATGGCCTTCATGCTGCATCATGGGCTCTCCTTAAACTGTCATAGCGGTTCACGTTGGCCTGTGGTTCCAATGTCAGCCTTAACCCCTTGGGAATTGGAATCGGTTTGGGTGGAGGTTCTTCGGTCAAACGTCCCAACAGATTAAGCACATGCTCCTTCGATGGCTTGCCACACTCCAATGCCAATTCCACAGCACTGAGTACCGCACCTTCATCGTGGTGCAATACAAGGGCCAGAATTTCCACCATGTCACGGTCACCGCCGGGGCGTTGCAGCAAGATGGATTGAAGCTTCTTGAACGCGGGTGGCAATTCAGCAAATGGCGCACCATTGCGCAACGCCCCAGGTTTCTTCTGAAGCACAGACAAGTAATGGTGCCAGTCGTATTGTGTGTGGCCACGCCGAGCGTGGCCACTGCCAAACAATCTTGGATGCTCGGCAATGTGTTGGCCTTCGGCAGCCATCACCAGCTTGTCTGCATAAATCCGAAGGCTGATGGCCCTGTTGGCGTAACTGGCAGGAACGCTGTAGCGATTGCCCTCGTGGTGAACAAGGCAGGTTGAAGTGACTCGCTTGGTTTGCTCCACGAATGCATCAAAGGCATTGG
This sequence comes from Ignatzschineria sp. PL_is040, assembly GCF_055813795.1. Classification (NCBI taxonomy): domain Bacteria; kingdom Pseudomonadati; phylum Pseudomonadota; class Gammaproteobacteria; order Cardiobacteriales; family Ignatzschineriaceae; genus Ignatzschineria; species Ignatzschineria sp. PL_is040. Next base: position 4,052 of record NZ_JBVPGU010000002.1, on the reverse strand, counting down.
GTAGCGCCATCAACTCGCCTTGTTCATCGGCAAAGGCCTCTTGCACGGTTTGGTCCAATTCGGGGTGGCGCAGCTCAGACCACAGCGCTTTGCAGCGATGCTCAAGCCACACATTCAAATCAGCAAGGCTTTGAAAGTCTGGTGCCCCTTGCCACAGGCGTTGGCGGGAATCCTGCACGTTCTTCTCAATCTGGCCTTTCTCCCAACCCGATGCTGGATTACAGAACTGCGCATCAAACAGGTAGTGGCTGACCATGGCAGTGAACCGCTGATTGACCCTGCGCTCTTTGCCACGCCCCACCGAATCCACAGCGGTCTTCATGTTGTCGTAGATGCCGCGCTTGGGAATGCCACCGAAGATTTGAAAGGCATGCCAGTGGGCATCAAACAGCATTTCATGTTTTTGCTGGTAGTAAGCCCGAAGCACAAAGGCCCGGCTGTGGGCCAACTTAAACTGGGCAATCTGAAGTTTGACCTGTTTGCCCGCTATGCGGGCAAAGTCCTCACTCCAATCGAATTGGAAGGCTTCGCCACAAGCAAAGCGCAAGGGGATGAAACAACCCTTGCCCGAGGTTTGCGCCTTGAACTGTTCGGAATCTTTCCACTGTCGGGCAAAGGCACACACTCGGTCATAAGACCCGGTAAAGCCCAAAGCGACCAAATCCCGGTACATGCTGCGCAGGTTTCTGCGCAGCTTCTTTGTCTTTTTGTGCTCGGTGGAGAGCCACTGCCTTAACTTGGGCTCAAAAGGACTTAACTTGCCAACGCTGTCTCGCGCTGGGTACTGCGGTTCAACCACCTTGCTTTGCAAATACTTGCGAACGGTGTTCCTGGACAGGCCGCTTCGTCGGGCTATTTCCCGAATCGACGCACCATCGCGAAAATGCCAGCGTCGAATTGCGCTCAATATCGCCACGTTTATCACTCCTTGATTTCTCCCGCCATATCCAGACGGGAAACAGTGTCATACGTGGGTCAAATTTCGACGCAAATCTTTACCCTAAGTTGGGGTGCGGACAAAATCTTGGACTACTTTAGGAGTAGTTCATGTATTCGTATGAAGATCGCCTTCGAGCCGTGAGGTTGTACCTGAAGCTTGGGCGCCGGATGAGCGCCACACTACGGCAGCTGGGATACCCCACCAAGAACTCGCTGAAGGCCTGGTTGGCAGAATTCGAACGGAATCAGGATCTTCGCCGAGGCTATCAACGGATAAAACGGCAGTACACCGATGAGCAAAAGCAACGGGCAGTAGATCACTATATCGAACAAGGCTACTGCCTGAGTCACACAATCCGAAGCCTGGGCTACCCAAGCCGCGAGGCCTTGCGTGCCTGGATCCGTGATTTACGCCCTGAATTCGCTAGGACGGTCGTCGGCAGCAGCGCTCCCACAGTCGCCCGCTCTCGCCTCGAGAAGCAGCAAGCCGTCATTGCACTGAACCTGCGCGTAGGTTCGGCAAAGGATGTGGCCGACACTGTCGGTGTATCGCGACCAACGTTGTATAACTGGCAGCATCGATTACTTGGCAAAGTGCCCCTAAAACCCATGACAAAGAAGAAAGGTGACACCTCGCTCGAGCAGCGGCATGAGGCACTACTCAGGGAACTGGCCGAACTGGAGAGCCAGAACCAGCGGCTTCGCATGGAGAATGCAATTCTGGAGAAGGCGAGTGAATTGATAAAAAAAGACATGGGCATCAACCCCCTCGAACTGACAAGCCGAGAAAAAACGAAGGTGGTTGATGCCCTCAGAGTCACGTTTCCATTAGCCAATCTGTTGTGCGGCCTGAAGCTGGCGCGCAGCACATACTTCTATCAACGCCTGCGGCAGACGCGGCCCGACAAGTACACGCAGGTGCGTGAGGTCATTCGGACTATCTTCGAGGACAACTACCGCTGCTATGGCTATCGACGCATTGATAGTGCCTTGCGCCTTGGTGGCATGCGTGTGTCCGAGAAGGTCGTGCGTCGCTTGATGGCGCAAGAGCGTCTGGTCGTGAGAACACCGCGCCGCCGGCGCTTCTCGGCGTATGCTGGCGACCCGACACCAGCGGTCCCGAATCTGCTGAATCGCGACTTTCACGCGTCGGCGCCGAATACGAAATGGTTGACCGATCTGACGGAAATACACATTCCGGCAGGGAAGGTCTACGTCTCGCCGATCGTCGATTGCTTCGATGGGCTGGTGGTGGCCTGGAATATCGGCACCAGCCCGGATGCGAACCTGGTCAATACCATGCTGGATCACGCGGTACGGACACTGCGACCCGGTGAGCATCCGGTTATCCATTCGGACAGGGGCTCGCATTATCGCTGGCCTGCGTGGATCCGCCGCACTGAAAATGCCCAATTAACGCGGTCGATGTCCAAAAAGGGCTGCTCGCCAGACAATGCTGCATGCGAGGGCTTTTTCGGACGATTGAAGACCGAACTAATCTACCCGAGGAATTGGCAGCACGTGACGCTGAAAGACCTCATGACGCGAATCGATGCCTATATCCACTGGTACAACGAGCGCCGCATCAAAGTGTCGCTTGGCGGGCGTAGTCCCATCGAGTATCGTCATGCGGTCGGATTGATGTCCGTATAAACCGTCCAAGAAATCGTCCGCACCCCCAGTGGGTCAATTTTAGATGCAACTCAACAGGCCATGCTGAGTGTGCGATGGTTGATCGCTTCCTCGCCGCTCTCCACGGCGACGATGGCCGCCGCCATCAGCAAGTGCGCCAGTTCCCCTATGGTGCCCTCGCTGCGTGTGAGCAGGTAGCGAGCCATGTCCAGCGTGGCAATTGGGGAAGGCCGGCGCAGCGGGAGCGAAGCGGCGAAGCTGGCCAGCAGTGAGCAGCAATCGTCGTTGGCCTCCCATACCGGCAGCATCATCGGCTCGAAGCGATTTTCCAACTGGTCATCGGAGCGGATGGCTAGGTAGGCGTCGCGCGTGCCTACCCCAACCAACGGGATGCGCAGTTCGTTGCCGAGGAAGCGCAGCAGGTTGAGGAATTCCCGGCGGTTGACGCTGTTGCCGGCCAGCACGTTGTGCAGCTCGTCGATCACCAGCATGCGCACGCCGACCTTGCGCAGCAGTGCCAGAGCCAGTTGCTCCATTTCCGGCAACCGTGGGCGTGGGCGCAGCGGCGCGCCCATCGCGGCGAGCAGCGCGACGTAGAAGCGGATCACGGACGGCTCGGACGGCATCTGCACGACCAACACCGGGATGTGCTCCTGGTCGGCGTCGGAGCTGGCCGGGTGGGTGCGGCGGAACTTCTCGACGATCATCGACTTGCCATTGTTGGTCGGGCCAACCAGCAGCAGGTTGGGCATGCGTTGCTTGTTTGGCCACGCATAAAGGGCTTCCAGCCGGTTCAGCGCCTCGACTGCGCGCGGATAGCCGATCCAGCGGTCGGCGCGAAGGCGCTGGATGCGCTCGTCCGCCGGAAGACGGGCCAAGCCCTGGGCCGCCGGCAGCAGGTGGGACAGGTCGATGATGGGATATTCGTCCACGGCTACCACTCCTCAATCTGGTCGAACGGTTTGGCGGGTGGCAAGTTGTCTGCCTGCGGGTCGGCAATATCCGTATCCGGCGGAACGGGCTTGTCCGGCCGAGCTGATGTCTTGAGGTGCTGGCGGCGATCCGCGTCACGCCGCGCCTTGCGTGTGGCCTTCTGCGCGCTGGTCACAATCTCACGCATCTGGCCGATCATGCGGAACAGCGCCGACTCATCCACCTGTTCGCGCCCTTGCTGCCGCAGTTTCGCCAGCGCCTGCCGTTGTTCCCAGAGGGTGACAGCCGGATGCGACAAGGTACGGTAGGGAATTTCCAGGTAATGCTGTCCCTCCGGTTCCAGGACCCAGATACGGCTGATGTCGCGCGGATCGCGCCGGATCAGAAAGGACGGCCAGCGTTCACGCCGCGCAATCCACGGCTTGAGCGCATCGGCGGGCACTGTTGCAAAGTTAGCGATGAGGCAGCCTTTTGTCTTATTCAAAGGCCTTACATTTCAAAAACTCTGCTTACCAGGCGCATTTCGCCCAGGGGATCACCATAATAAA